>JBBSSJ010000297.1:0-5633 GCA_038242095.1 Cytophagales bacterium | reverse complement strand
CCGGGCCTTTGGTGATGAACACCCGGTTTTGTTTGTCAATGGCAAAGGAATAATCCGTGTCGCGAAACACCTGCGCCAGCACCGTCGCCAGCGGCTGATTGTCAACTTGGGTGGTCACTTGCAGAATATTCAGCGCGGCTTCGTCGTAGTAGAAGTAGGTGCCCGTCTGGGCCTCGATGGTCTTGATAAATTCGGCGAATGGGGTATCACTGAATTGGCCACTGACGCGTTTGTCAGTAGTAGTTTGGGCGATCGTCCGGTGCGCCGTAAACATTCCGACGGCCGATAAAATCAGGAAATAGCGGTATAGTTTCTTCATAACGTCGGGGCAGTGAGTTGGTCGTAGCGAGCGGCGGCGGCCAGGATCGTCGCCTCGCGGTCCTGCCGGAAGGAGAGTCGGCGTTGCCGGATTTCCCGTTTGACCATTCGTTTCTGGTCTTCGAGTAGCGTGAGCAACGCCCGCTTGGTCCGGACGGGCTGGTATTCGCCATTTTTATAGAGGTAAAAAACATCTTTCAGCGGGTAGTGGGGAATGATCTTCGTGGGAATTAGCTCCTCGATTCTTTCCTTGGCACGCCGCGCTATCACGCGTGTTTTTCCGGCATAAAGTTGGTCGTAAAAGCCCGTACGCAGTCCTTCAACGCGTCCCGTGTCAGCTTCGACACGCACAAAATTATGATCCAATAAAGCGAAAGCAGTCACTTTGGGCGATTGGAGCGCCACAATGCCAAAGCCGGTTTTGTAGCGAGCCACCAGCTGCTGTCGGGCGATGTCGTAGAGCAGCGGCACGCCATCGAAGCGCTGACCGTCGTAGACCACCCAGCCCGTCGACCATTCGCGGGTTTCAAAAAACTGGTGCTCGTCGGCCTGACTATCGTAGATGTAGTATTGCGGACCGTTGTAGAGGCGCTGTGACTCGACGGTCACCGAGTCGTATAGAACGAGGGCCTCGCGCGTACCGGGCGCCACCACGGCCACGGCTTCCTGGCTCTGCCCTTTCGCTCCGGCCAGAATGCCCAGCAACAAAACCAGGCAGTTCATCATCTTGCTCATCCCAAATATTTTCATTTTATACCACTCAGACCCGTCAACCCAGAAAATGGTTGGAAAAAGCATAATGGTTTTTGGCGAAAATAAAGTATTGTCGGGTGACAATCCAGCGGAATAGAGGAATTTATTTTCGATTTTGGACTATTCCCGAGCCCATCCTGACCACAGAACTACCAGAGCTGATGTACTGCCGGTTTGATGTACTTGTTATACACTTTGCTCACCGCGTGTAATTGCGCTTGCGTAAATGGCGGCAACCCAGCGGCTTTCAGGTTGGAATCGACTTGGTCGGGCCGGGACGCGCCGGGGATGACGGTGCTTACGGCCTCGAACATCAGCACCCAGCGCAAGGCCACGGGGGCCAGGTTCTCGTAGCCGGGAAAGGCCACTTTAAGTTCGTTGACCGCCGCCAGGCCCGTTTCGTAATCTACGCCCGAGAAGGTTTCACCTTTATCGAACTGCTCGCCCTGCCGGTTGAAATTCCGATGGTCGCCCGCGGCAAAAGTGGAGTCTTCCGAGAATTTTCCGGTCAGCAAGCCACTCGCCAAGGGCACGCGTACGATTACGCCCACGTTTTTTTTCCTGGCTTGTTCAAAAAATAATTCCGAAGGCCGCTGCCGAAACATATTGAAGATGATTTGCACCGTGGTCACGTTGTCGAATTCTATCCCTTTTAACGCCTCCTCAATTTTCTCGACGCTGATGCCCAGATTTTGCACCTTGCCCTCGTCTTTCAGCCGGTCGAAGAGCGCGAATATTTCGGGACGGTAGTACACCTCCGTCGGTGGACAGTGCAGTTGGACAAGGTCCAGCGTTTCAAGGCCCATGTTCTGAAGGCTATCCTCCACAAATTTTCGCAACGCGGCGGGTTGGTAGGCGTCGCTGGTGTGCGGATTGAGCTGCCGCCCGCACTTGGTCGCGACGTAAATCCGCTCCGAACGGCTTCTGATAAAATTCCCCACCGCCTTCTCGCTCTCCCCGCCGCCGTACACATCGGCTGTATCGATAAAGTTTACGCCCCCGTCCACGGCTTTGTGCAGAATGCTTTTGGCGAGTTTATGGTCGAAATCCGCGCCCCATTTTCCGCCCACCTGCCAGGTGCCCAGGCTAATTTCAGAAACGTCGAAGTTGGTCTTTCCCAGTTTACGGTAGTTCATTATTGTTTGAGATAAAGTTCGAATGGGAAAAGACGGTTGGCCGCCGCCGCATAAAGTATGTGTCGTTTCGGAAGTAGATAGCGCGGAATGTCAATTTGCCTTAAACAACTGAACAACCTTTCATTTCCCCAAATCCAACACCCGAATATTCCGGAACCGCAACGCGTCGCCATGGCCCAAAAAGCCGATATGGCCCGAAGTTCGTTTCAGGCCGGGATGGTCTTTATGGTCGAGCGTGCCATTTTTGCTGGCTTCGGCTAGATCGCCGTCCAGAATGACCATGCCGTTGAGCGTTACTTTTATTTTGGAGCCCTTCACGTACACTTCCTCGTAATTCCACTCGCCGGTGGGCTTGAGGTAGCCGCGCTTGGCGGGGATGATGCCGTAGGCCGAGCCGTGGAACTGGTATTCTTTCAGGTCTTTGTACTTATCGGCATCGTTGTCCAGAATCTGGATCTCGGTACCGACGTAGGCGGCGTCGCCTTCCAGCGGGGTGCGGATGCCCAGGCCGTTGTTGGCCCCCGGCGTCAGTTGAAACTCGAACCGGTAGATAAAGTCACCGTACTCGTTTTTAGTATAAAGGTTTCCGCTCCCGCCGCGCTTCGGGTCTACGACCAGGTCGCGGCCGTCGATGTAATAATCCGTTTTGTTGCCGACCCACTGGTTCAGGTCCGTTCCGTCGAACAAGGTTTGGTAGCCCGCGCGTTTTTCGGCAGAATTAGCACTCGTGGCGTTGGGGCGGGAGCAGGCCGAAATCGTGCACACACCCAGTAGAAGCGCGTAATAGATTGTTTTTTTCATTTTTAAATAAATAAAAAGTAAGGATCGACAGGTTTTTAAATAAAGATGCAAGATAGCTTTTCTGCGCTCGTTCCATAAGGCCCGGTTCGTCAAAAGCTACTGAGTCCACCAATTCCCGCTACCTTTGACCATGAAAGAAGAACGCATCTCGGTTTTCGACATTTTCAAGATCGGCATCGGCCCGTCGAGCTCGCACACCCTGGGTCCGTGGCGGGCGGCTCAAATGTTCCTGGCAACCCTGGAAAAGACGCTGGGCTTAGCCAACGTGCGGTTCCTGTACGTGCATTTGTACGGCTCGCTGGCCAAAACCGGCAAAGGCCACGGTACCGACCTTGCCGTGACGCTGGGCCTGGCGGGCTACGACCCGATTACGATCGTAACAGCCAATATCGACCTCGTTCTGGCCGAAATCGCGGCCAATGGTTCACTCGCTTTGTCCGACGGCACCAACGTTCCCTTTCACCCGAAAACCGACATCATTTTTCACCGCGATGAGTCGTTGCCGTACCATCCCAATGGCCTGACGTTCGTGGCGAACGGCGGCACGGCCGACGAAGTACGCGAGACCTATTATTCTATCGGTGGCGGCTTCGTGACGCAGGAGGACTTTACGGAAAATGTCGACTTGGAAATGGCCCTGCTGCCGTATCCCATCGATACCGCCGCCGACCTGATGGGGTATTGCCGTGCGCGCGAGCGGGCGATTTGGGAAATCGTTTTGGAAAACGAGAAAGTCTGGCGCGACGAAGCCGAGGTGCGCGCCGGATTGCTGAACATTTGGGCGGTGATGCAGGAGAGCATTTTCGCGGGTTGCCGCACGGGTGGCTATTTGCCGGGTGGACTGAATGTGAAACGCCGGGCGGCGGCGCTACACCAAAAACTTCTATCGGGAAACGACTACTCCGACTACGCCGAGTGGCTGGAATTGGTGCGGGCGGGCGGCAATAGCTTCAACTACACGCTCGATTGGGTAAGCTGCTTCGCTTTGGCGGTCAACGAGCAGAACGCCGCGTTCAGCCGGGTGGTCACCGCGCCTACCAACGGCTCGGCGGGCGTTATTCCGGCGGTAATTCAGTACTTTCTGGCGTTCTGTAACGGTACGGAGGAAGACGTGTTTCGTTTTCTGCTCACGGCGGGCGAAATCGGCAGTATTTTCAAGAAAGGCGCGACGCTCTCGGCGGCGATGGGCGGCTGTCAGGCCGAAATCGGCGTGTCGGCGGCCATGGCGGCGGCGGGACTCACGGAAGTGTCGGGCGGCACGGCAGCGCAGTGCCTGATGGCCGCCGAAATCGCGATGGAGCACCACCTCGGTCTCACCTGCGACCCCGTGGGCGGGCTGGTGCAGATTCCCTGCATCGAACGCAACACGATGGGGGCCATCAAGGCCATCACTGCCTCGCAACTCGCCCTCCGCAGCGATCCCGAAAACGCGAAAGTTTCCCTCGACGACGTAGTATCCACCATGTGGGAAACCGCTCTGAACATGAACAACCGCTTCAAGGAAACTTCGGAAGGCGGGCTGGCGCTCAGGATTCCGATCAGTTTGAGCGAGTGCTGAAAGTCGAAGCCTCCACCGCCCCCAGCAAATACACCAGCGGGGCGTTCCAGTTGATGCAGATTTCGTTGGAAGCGTAGGAACAATCATCATCCGTAAACGCCTCGTCGGGCAGGTCGGAAGTGTAGGTCGTGCATTTGTCCTGTTTGCCGGGGTTTGGCCCGCCCGACAACAGGCCCGGCACGGGCTCGGCTACGCCGTCGGCGACGGAAAGGCGGTGGTGCGGGTGCATGACCTGCTTGCTGCCGAAGCCCGTCAGGAAGCAGTAGCCCGTACCGTTGCGGCCCAGTAAATAGTCTACATTTGTGAGGGCAGCATTCAGGTATTTTTTATCTTGGGTCAGGTGATACGCCTGCATGATCGCCATGCCCTGATTGGCGGCAACGGAACTACTGCCCCAGCTATAATCGGCTTCGGTGTGGCCCATCACGGTGTGGAGGTAATGGGTGCCTGTGCCCTCGATCAACTGATCAGCCATCGCAATCATCCGGGATCGTAGCGCGACTATATCTTTCCGGGCGATGTCAGTTAATTCGTCGGCGTGGCGCAGCATAGAAAAATAGCCCATCGACCGCACCTGCGGCCAGGCGGGCAGCGGCATTTTGTCGTCCGGGAAAAGGTTGACCGCCGTATAGTATGCTTCGCTTTTGGTGGTAATGTAAAGCTCGCAGGCCGCCCAGATGAACTCGTCCGCCAGATTCTTGTCCCCGTAAGCTCCCGTCTTAATGTCAGGTTCAAAGGCCGCGTTCAGCGCTTCCTGATCGTAAATCACGTTCGGATTGACCTTGGCCCATCCCCAGGCACGTTGCGCGGCGATGAGACAGGAGTCAGCCAGGCCGGGCAGGGGCTTTTGGTATTTCTGAAAAATCCGGGAAGCCTGCGCCATAACCGCCGCAAAATCCAGCGCGGCGGCGGTGCTTTTCTGCACAACGTAACGGGTCGCGGTAGCCTCGTGCGGCATCACGTTCATGCCGTCGAAGGTGACATTAGTGAGTTTATGGTACACCCCGCCGTCGTTGGGGTCCTGCATGGTGAGCATCCAGCGGACATTGTAAAGCGCTTCATCGAGT
>JBBSSJ010000296.1:0-5695 GCA_038242095.1 Cytophagales bacterium | reverse complement strand
CTAGCGCTGCACAAATTGCTTCTGGAAAAATAGCAGCGCACCGGTCATTTTGAGCAGGAGGCTCCTTTCCTCCCTCCTTTTTTCTTCCTTTCGTCAAAATTTAATATCCAACCCCAACAACTGCTGCAATTCCAGCAGATGTGGATTCTTTCTGGCCAAGAAATCAAATTTTTCCCGGTCGGTGTAAGGTACCTTGCTGGCTAGTTGCTTGTCGATGCGGGCGTCAAGCGAGAGGTTTGGGGCGTCGAGGCGTTCACGGAGATACTGGATCAACTCGAACTGCATTCCGGCCAAAGTAGACTTCTGAATGTCGTGGTCCAGCGGCAGCGCAATCATCTGACCTTCCAGTGAAAACGCGCGGTCAAGTACTACTTCTTCGTTCGACAGGTTGCGTTCTTCTTTGCGCTTGTTCGCGAATTCGTGCCAGAATTGGTACAGATTATCGTAGGTCAGCGGGAGTTTTTTTTGGTTAAAAGCAGGAGTGACTTCGACGGACTCTTCCGGGGCAAGCGTTACCGTGGCGGTAGCTGGCTCGGCCACCGATGCCAGGTGCGCCGTGGAACGAAGGCGGCTTTTGCCATGGGTGGGGGCGGGTGGGGGAGTCGCCGCTTTGGTCTGGTATTCGGGACGGCTTGCCTCGGCCGTCATGTCCGGGGCGGATTCGGTACTTTCTACGCCGGACTCAGCTTTTTTTTTTGGAGCCTCAGCTGGCTCTGGCTCTAAGGCTGCTGGCAAGGCCTGCAACGAAAGTAGATCGGTAAGCTTCGCCATTTTCATCAGGCAGAGCTCTACGTGCAGCCGCTGGTTTTTAGCGGTTTTGTAATGAATGTCGCACTGGCTGCCCACGCTCATGGCCGACAGCAAGAAGCTCATCGAAGATTGTTGCGACTGGCTGTGGTACTTAACTTGGGCGGCCTCGGTCACTTCCAGCAGCGGAATCGTGATCGGGTCCTTGCTGACCATCAGATTTCGCAAATGTTCCAATAGGCCAATCACGAACAAATGTCCGTCGAAACCTTTTCGGACAATCTCGTCGAACAGCAGCAAGGCATTTGAAATGCTGCCCGCCAGCAGCGCGTCGGTCACTTTGAAATAATAATCATAATCCAGAATGTGCAGGTTTTCCAGCACATTGGCGTAGCTCAGTTCGTCGTTGGGCGAGAAGGTCACGTTCAGATCAAACATTGAGAGCGCATCGCGAAGCCCGCCGTCGGCTTTCTGACCGATGAGTTCGAGCGCCTCGCGGTCAGCGGTGATGCCCTCCTTGTCGGCGATGTAGGCCAGGTACTCGGCGATGTCGCGGGTCTGAATGCGGTTAAAGTCAAAAATCTGGCAGCGCGACAGGATCGTCGGCAGAATCTTGTGCTTTTCGGTCGTGGCCAGGATAAAAATCGCGTAGCTCGGCGGTTCCTCCAGCGTTTTGAGAAAAGCGTTGAACGCCGCCGCCGAAAGCATGTGCACCTCGTCGATGATGTAGATTTTGTACTTACCCGTTTGGGGCGGGTAGCGTACCTGATCGATCAGGTTGCGGATGTCGTCGACGGAATTGTTGGAAGCCGCGTCGAGCTCATGGATATTGAAGGAAGCGTTGTTCTGAAAGCTCACGCACGATTCACAGGCCCCGCAGGGCTCGATGTCGTCGCTGAGGTTCTGGCAGTTGATGGTCTTGGCCAGGATGCGGGCGCAGGTGGTTTTGCCCACGCCGCGCGGTCCGCAAAACAGGAATGCCTGCGCCAAGTGATTGGTGCGAATGGCGTTTTTAAGGGTCGTGGTGATGTGCGACTGACCCACCACAGAATCGAAGGTGACGGGACGGTACTTGCGGGCTGAGACAACGAAATGATCCATGCCCGCAAGTTACGGCTGCGGCCAGGATTTTCAAAGGAGGGGGAGATCCGTCTATACTAACTGAACGCCGGGAATGGAGTCAAGGTACCGGCTCGAAATAATGAATTCGTGAGCAAGGTTCATTTTATGGAATTTTCAAATTCTGAAAAGATTTGCCTACTTTGCTTCATTCTCAATTGAAGCTTTTGAACGCCGCTGAACAGCCCATGTCGACCGATCTAACTTTCTTTACTAATGAGAAGGACAACACGCTGCTGAACAGGTTCCGGGCGACGCTAACTAATACCAAGTACTTCGATATTTTGGTTGGCTACTTTCGTTCCAGCGGGTTTTATCAATTGTACCAATCATTAGAAAATATCGAGAAAATACGAATTCTTGTGGGACTCAATGTAGACCGGCGGGTGTACGAGGTGATGCAAATGCAAGAGGAGCGGGGGCTTATCGACCTGGAGTCGCATAAGCGCACGAAGGAGCAGTTTCAAAAAAACCTAGTCTACGAGGTAGAAAATTCCCCCGAAGACGATCAGCGACTGCATGAGGGTATCCATAAATTCGTAGAGTTTTTACAACGCGAATGCGCAAAGGAAGGCGTCGAGCCAGAACATTATGGCAATGGCCGTAAACTAGAAATTCGAGCTTATCCTTCCAAGAACATTCACGCCAAGGTGTACATCAAACGCTACGACGATTCCGTAAGCAGCGTTCAGTATGGCTCAGTCATTACCGGGTCGAGCAATTTCTCCGAGTACGGCTTAGTGGCGCAGCGGGAGTTTAATGTCGAGCTCAAAAACCGGACGGATGTGGATTTTGCCCTTGGCCAGTTCGACCAACTCTGGGCCGAGTCCGTGGATATTTCCCAAGATTTTATTGAAGCCGCTACCCAAAAAACCTGGCTCAACGACTCCATCACGCCCTACGAGTTGTACTTAAAATGCGTCTATGAATACTTGGAAGAGGACATCAATCTGGAAGAAGATTGGGAACCCTATTTGCCCCCCGGATTCATGGAATTACGGTACCAAAAGCAAGCCGCCACCCAAGCCCGGAAAATCCTAGAAACATATAACGGCGTCTTTTTAGCTGACGTAGTTGGGTTGGGAAAAACATTTATTTCTGCCCTTTTGCTTCAACAACTGCAAGGCCACATCCTGGTCATCTGCCCGCCCGTTTTGCAGGAATACTGGGAAGAATCGCTTCGTGACTTTGGAATCAGAAGTCACCGCGTGGAGTCGCTCGGTAAGTTGGAGCATGTTCTGCGGGGCGACTTATCTCGCTATAAATATGTCGTGGTGGACGAAGCGCACCGTTTCCGAAACGAGAATACCTATGCCTATTCCAATCTACTCGATATTTGCCGAGGTAAGAAAGTCATTCTAGTAACGGCCACTCCGTTCAATAACAGCGTGGATGATATTTTTGCTCAACTGAAATTATTTCAGCCGCCTAAAAATTCTACCATTCCCGGTGTACCGGATCTACAGAAGTTTTTCAATGACCTTAATAAAAAATTGCGGATGGCTAAGGCCCCCAAAATGGTCGTAGCTGAGGATTCGTGGAATTATCGAGAAGCGCCAACTGAAGAAGACGAGTATCGCAAAGCCATGAAAGAGGTGTCCGATACAGTACGCGAGCGGATTCTAAAATTTGTGATGGTACGCCGAACCCGTACGGACGTGAAGAAATATTTCCGGGATGACGTGGAGAAGCAAGGATTGGTTTTTCCTAACGTCGGTGATCCGGGCCGTATTATTTACCGCTTCGAGGATCACATGGAAACGGTCTTTAATGACACAATTGAACTCCTGCATCGTTTCCGGTACGCCCGGTACGTACCGCTACTTTACTACGCGGGCAATAAAGACCTCACGGAGTTCGAGAAGCAGCAGCAAAAAAACGTTGGCGGCTTCATGAAAGGCATTTTAGTCAAGCGACTGGAAAGCAGTTTTTATGCTTTCAAAATGAGCGTAGCTCGTTTCATCGTTTCTTACGAGCGGTTTATAGATATGTACGGCGGCGGCACAGTCTATATTAGTAACAAGATCAACGTGTATGACTTGCTGGAAAACGACGAAGTCGAAACGCTGGAAAGACTGGTGGAAGAAGAACGCGCTCAAAAGTACCAATCTGAGGACTTTACGGAAAATTTTCTACCCGATTTGACCCACGACCTCGACCTTCTGAAAGCGGTGCAGCGGCTGTGGAAAGGCCTTTATGACGACCCCAAGCTGGATAAGTTCGTGGATGAATTGAAACACAATCGGGTACTCGACAAGCAGAAATTGGTCATCTTTACTGAATCGCGCGAGACGGGAGATTATTTGTATGAGCGACTATTGGCGGAGTTCCCGCAACAGGTTATGTTTTATTCAAGTCAGGGCGGGCGGCACGAGGATTTGAAGCGACGGACTAAAAATACCCTGGCGCGGGAAATTATCCGCGACAACTTCGACCCGAACCAGAAAAGTACAGAACAGGTAAACGACATCCGGCTGCTGATTACGACGGACGTGTTGGCTGAGGGCATCAACCTTCATCGCGCCAACATCCTCATCAACTACGACTTGCCCTGGAACCCCACTCGCGTTCTGCAGCGCGTGGGCCGGGTCAACCGCCTGGGTTCCCGTTTTAGCGATGTATATATTTTTAATTTCTTTCCGACTTCACAGTCCGACGCGCATTTGGGCCTCGAGCAAAACATCACTAACAAATTGCAGATGTTCCACTACATCATGGGTGAGGACGCCAGGTACCTTACAGATGGCGAGGAAATTGGTACCCAAGAACTCTTTAATACCCTTAACAGCAAAAAAGCCTACACGGGTGAGGAGGAGGATAGCGTTTCGGAACTCAAATACCTGGAAATGCTGCGAACCCTTCGCGACCACGATCCGGCGCAGTTCGAGAGAATCAAGAAACTGCCTAAAAAGGCCCGCTCCGGGATGGCGAAGGACGGCGCTTCGGAAAACAGTCTCGTGACGTTTTTTCGACTGGGAAAGCTCAAAAAGTTTTACCATAACCGCCGGGGTAAGTCCGAAGAAATTAACTTTTTTGAGGCTGTCGAATTACTCGAATGCGTCCCCGCCACGCCCCGCGCGCGGGTACCATTCAATTATTTTGAATTACTGAACGTCAACAAGGCCCGCTTTGAGCTGGACGCCACGCCGGGGCAGGAACCCACCAAGCCCGGCGGCGGCGGGCGCTCCAACGCTGCCTTTCTGGAAAGGATTTTGAAGGATAAGACTTTTCGTACCTACCGAAAATTCACCGAGTCGGACGAGGATTTTCTGGATGCCGTTCGGCAACAGTTGGCAGAGGGCCGCGTGGCCAAGAAAACCGTGCAGGTCATCAAGAAGGCCATCGATAAGTCAGTACATGAGCAAGGAATGCTTGACCCAATGAAGGTACTTTATATTTTGCAAAAAAATATCCGCAGCACTTCGTCACTTGAAGCCGACACTAACCCTGCTTTTCAGAAACGGGAAGTGATTCTGTCGGGATACCTTTTGAAATAACCCTCCCACATGAATTTCCCGGAAGCCGTCAGTCTAATTGAGAGTACCTTCGACCATGCTTTTGACGAAAGCCGTTTCACGCTCTTTGTCAAAAATTTACTGAACGATGTCGAGACAAAGCATAATACCTATCGGGGCAATCTCATCAAAGAGTCTTTCCGGGAGCATATCGTGCAGTACAAGCGCATTGGCAAATACGTAGACCCCGAAAATGAAGCCATGGACGTGTTATTGGTCGAGGTAGCCGACCAAAGCAAGCTGGATAAGGCCCGTACTACGCTGCGAAATTTTGTCATTTCTCACCTCGACAACTTTGAGAAAAGCTACGCCCT
>JBBSSJ010000295.1:0-5722 GCA_038242095.1 Cytophagales bacterium | reverse complement strand
GCTAGCGGTCATGATGCCTTTGTCGACCAGCTCGCCATAGGACTTACCCAAGCCAACGGTAGCATTATCGATCGACCGGGGGCCGATGTTGGGGGGAGGAACCACGCCATCGGTGATGATGGTTTGGAACGACCGTCCACCGTCCATGCTACGCTCGCAGGTATAGGTGGTTTTCAGGTTCTCCTTACCCAAACGGATCAGGAAGAACGTCGTAGGGTCCATGTTCTGTTGCTTGAACATGAACCGGTAGATAATGTCCGAACCAGGCGTAGAAGCGTTGTTGTCCACGTGCACCTCATAGCGCACATGCTCACCGAACGAGTACCAGTTCGGGCCACCTGCAGGGTGCTCAAACGGAATATAGTTTGCAATCAGAACGATGTTCTCGGCGTTAGCCGGGCTTTTGAAAGCGTAGACATCGGTATTGTCAGCCAACGGATCGTTGGATATTAGGGGCGCTTCCCGGTGGGAGGAGGCTACGGCCGTTGAAGGCTGAAGCATCACCAGTCCCAAGAGACCCACGACACAATATAAGAGATTTTTCATTTTGCTCGTATTAAGATTATAGTGAGAATATCAGGATCAGAATCTTTCAGCCAGAGGATAGGTGTAACCATTCCAGGGCTTGGCCATATAAGGGAACTTAGTCATGAAAGGAGCGTCGTTCTTCGTAGGTCCGGCGGTGAAACCTAACACACTACCCAATTGTGGCGTAACGGGTGAGGCAGTAGTACCGGGAATGTAATCGTCGTACCACAGACCGATGGCGGCCAGTACTACGCCCGATACGGCTTGCAGTTCGATGGTCGTCACATCATCCTCCAGGCGGCGTCCGTTGGGAAAGCCATCCATGTTGGGGATAAATTCCATCTTGGTCGTAGTGTTGTACTTAGGATCGGTCAGGCCGGCCACAGCGGCGGCGAGCAGGCCCATGTGGCTTACTTGATCGCGGGGGGTGGCGGGTACGGCCATGTTCAGACGCAGCATATCACCTAGTGTAGGCAGGAAGTTGTTGATAAAAGGCTTACCAGCCGCTAATGGGTTTCCGGCCTTGCCCGTTGCCAATTGGTAAGGAGCCAGGTTAGGTACACCGGTATAGAAGATAGGCAGCAGATCCACGGCACGAGGGCTCATGGCATCGGGCAGCAAAATCGAACCGAAAGCAGCTTCGGCCAGCGCCGTACCGTCCAGCGCTGCGGCACCCTTCAATGGGAATAGACCGGGCCTGCCGTTGCGGAAGTCAAAAGAACCGAGCGAATTGGACTGAATGCGCAGCGCGTTCAACGAAGGTACAGCACCACCAAACTTAGAATCGTCCATATAAAGGGCCAACTCAGGGTTCATGAAATACTTGGCGTACTGCAGGTCCTCGCCACCATAAGGCGACGTAGCGTTCCACCGATCCTTCATGCCGATTGGGATAACAGCTTCGTTGGTCAGGGGCATACCCAGGCGCGAAACCTGCACATACTCACCATCACCCGCCATATCACCACCATTATAGATAGTTTCGATTTTCTGACGGCTAGCCGAAGCCCACACGCCAATTACGTAGTCACCATCCAGGATATTCTTGGCGGCATTGATGTCCTTGCCATCCTTCTGGAGCATATTCACAGGAATCTTTAACGCTATGGTGTGTACGTTGAAGCGGGTCACAGCGTCTTTGGGAGGATTGACACCGTTACCCTCGGGGCGGAAGTTTCCAACGTCGAAAGCACCAGCCAAGTCCACAAAGAAAGGATCATCCACCGGACCGGCAAATACTTCCTCGCCCGTGCTGGCTTTCATGATCGAGCTGGTCATCAGCGTCTCGTAGTTGGTGTTCAGGCCGACCGCCGATTCAATCGAACGTGGTCCTACATTGTTTGGCGGCACTATGCCTTTCTCGATAATCGTCATGAACGACTTGCCACCATCCGTGCTTTTCTCACACTTATAAGTGGTTTTCAGGTTCTGCTTGCCCAAACGGATATAGAAGAACGTAGTCGGGTCTTCGTTGGTCTTGTAGAAGGTAAACCGGTAAGTGATGTCGTCACCGGCAGTCTTCGCGTTGTTTTTGACGTGAATCTCGTAACGAACCATCGTACCGAAATCATAGAAGTTCGGGCCACCTTCGGGCGACTCGAACGGAATGTAGTTGGCCACGATGGTGATCATGTTGGGATCGTCGGGACTCTTAAAAGCGTAAACGTCCGTGTTATCAGCCAGGGGATCCTGGGAGATGAGCGGCGCTTCACGGTGGCTGGATGCGTAACCGCTGAGTGTCAGCAGTAGCAGGGCGCAACTCAGTAAGCCAGTTCTGAGCGACCCGTTAAGTATAGGAATCATGCGCATGTTGAAAGTGGTAAAAAGTGAAAAATATGAAACAGGTAAAATCGTGAAACATAGTGATCCAATCCGTCAGAATAGCGGCACCCGACTTATTGACCCGTAAATGGACAAAGTCAGGCAGCTGTAACGGAAAGAAGAAAGCTAAGTGGAATTAAAGTAGATCCTTGGATCCATAGTGTGGTGCGATGGGTTAGGCGTGGTGAAAAAAAACAAGACATAGGCTTTCCTTACCGCCCTTTGGGCAGCGGGTTACTTATTTTATTTTTTAGAGAGGACCAGCCCTTAGGGCTTTGGAGATTGATTACCGCTTGTGCAGTAGTATTAATAAGCCGCTCTTCACAACGATGCGGCATACATTTGCCACTTACGTATTTGCAACGACTTTGGTTCGTAAATGTATTAAAAAATTTAGCCAGCTAACACAATAATTTAAATACCGACTTCAAATGTGCAAATTAAACGTACATACAGCAGCTGTTGGCTATCCTCCTGCGCCCATATTGAAGTAAATATAACATTTCCGACTAATTACGTGAAATTTTTTAAGTATAAAAATAAATATACTTCACTAACCAATAGCCATTTAAATATTTCGACGACCAAGACGCCACTAGGAGTCAAATTTGAAATTAACAAATCATTAAATTTTAATTGTCTCCATATCGACAACTCCTTACTTCTAATAAAAATTTGGGGAATCACTTGCCCAACGAGCAGATGATTCCCCGGTTATCTTCGATAATTTACAATTTTTTAAGCTCCCTATAGACGCACAACCTCTCCCGTTCTGACCGATTCATCGCAGGCGAATGCTACCCGAAGACTGTTGACAGCGTCCTGCACATGGTCGGTAAGGTCCACATTTCCCCGGATGGCTTTGAGAAAATATCGTTGCTCCCGATTACAAAGCTCCTGATGGTCAGGCTCATCGGTAAGGTTAATCCATTCGTCGGGCCGCACGAACTCATCTTTTTCATCGAGTTCGGCGTAATGAATACGCAACGACTCGGTTTTGGTGTGCGCATCTACATTATCAGATTTCCCGGATCCGCCCGCATCCTTGGCCACGATGGACACGCAGCCTTTCGGGCCAATGACATCCTTTACAAAAAAAGCCGTTTCGCTCATCATGGGTCCCCAGCCCGCCTCGTACCAGCCCACCGAGCCATCCTCAAACTTGATCTGCAACTGCCCGTAGTTGTAGTTGCTTTCGGGAATGTCATCCGTCATCCTGACGCCGATCGCCGTGACCTGCACGGGTTGGGAGCGCGTCATTTGGCACATGACGTCAATGTAGTGCACGCCGCAATCCACGATCGGGCTCAAGCTTTTCATCAGATTCCGGTGAACGGTCCACATGCGCCCGTGGCTCTGCTGATTGAGGTTCATGCGCATGACGAGCGGCTTGCCCATTTCCCGGGCGATTTCCACAAACTTCTCCCACGAAGGGTGGTGCCGCAGAATGTATCCCACGACTACTTTCTTCCCGGTTTTCTGGGCGGCAGCAGCCACACGTTCGGCCCCGGCGACGGTGTCGGCCAGCGGCTTCTCGATAAACACGTGGCAGCCCTTTTCCAATGCCATGATCGCAAATGTTTCGTGGGTGTCAGGGTAAGTCGAGATGCAAACGGCATCGGGCGTGGTGGCGGACAACGCCTCGGCGTAATCGGAAAATAGCGGAAATCCGCCGCCCAACTTCTCATTGAGCACTTCCTTACTTTTGCCCGTGGACACGATGCCACAGATTTCAAAGCCCTCGATACTTTGGTACGCCTGAGCGTGCGAAGCGCCCATGTTGCCGCAACCGACCACCAGGACACGGATGTTTGAATCAGTGTTCATATTAATTGAAAATTGAGAAGTGAAAATTAAAAATTATCGCTACTACTTCCTACTCACATATTTATTGTCTTTTATGTAAAAGCGGTAAGGCAAATCTATGCCTTGGGTAATACCGATGCGGGTGGTGGTCACCATCTCGAAATCAGTAAAGACGGGCGGTGTCACATAAATTGTCCCGTGTGAAAGCGCGGCGTGGTTGTGTTCGGGACGAATCCCCAGCGCCTGCACCAACTTCCCAGGGCCGTTGCAGAGGTCTTTCTCGGCCAGCGGCTTTTTGGCGGGTTTCAGTTGCGGTTGTAGGGTTTTGGGATTGAGGCGGCGGCGCATTTCCATCAGGTCCAGTCCCTCCGTGGGTTCCAGCCCTCGGATGAGTACGGCTTCCCCCTGCCCTACCGGTCCACCCACAATATTGACACAATAGTACATCCCATAAATCAGATACACGTATAGATTTCCGGGCGGACCAAACATGGCGGCGTTGCGCTTAGTCTCGCGGCGGTAGGCGTGGCAAGCCGGGTCGCCCCAGAGATAAGCCTCGGTCTCAACGATAACACCCGCCGTGCGCCCATCGGCACTATCGTGCACGAGTTCGCAGCCCAGCAAAAGTTGCGAGAGCGTAAGCGTATCGTGCTGCTGGTAGAAATCGGCCGACATTCGTTTTTCCATGCGCTACACAATATTGAGCGTCTGTTCCTTGATTTTTTCAAGTTCGTCCTTCATCTGCACCACCAATCGCTGCACGGTAACGTCATTGGCCTTAGAGCCAATGGTATTGATCTCGCGGCCAATCTCCTGTCCGATGAAATTGAGTTTCTTACCGTTGCTATCGGCTGATTCGAGCGTTTCGGCAAAGTAGTTCAAGTGGTTGGTCAACCGTACCTTTTCTTCCGAAATATCGTATTTCTCAATGTAATAAACCATTTCCTGCTCAAAGCGATTAGGATCAAAATTGTCGTCCGACAGCAAGTCGCGCAGGTGCTTTTCCAGGCGCTCCCGCACGGCGGGAATCCGGTGCACATCCTGGGCCTCAACCTGATCGAGCAAGCTACGGATGGCGCTAATATATTCCATCAGTTTCTCGGCGGTCAGCTTCCCTTCCTGCTGGCGGAAATTATCGCAGCTTTCAATGGTACGCCCTACGGCTTCCTGAATTAGCGCTATTTCCTGCTCCCGACTGGCCTCGTCGGCCACGGCGGTACGGTAAGCATTGGGCATTTGCAATGCCAAAGAAAGCAAATCAGTGGGATTGGCGTCGAAGCCCAGACTTTTTGACGTGAGGTTGAGATCGTTGAAATAGGCGCTCACCAAATCCCGGTTGACGACCGTGACTCCTACATTCAGCCCCTTGGACTGGACCGTGAGTGAAAACTCCACTTTGCCTCGCTCCAACTGCTGGGTCAGTCGGTTTCGGATGTCTATCTCGAGTTCGGAATATTGCCGGGGGATTCGGCAGTAGATATCCAAAAATTTAGAATTGAGCGTCTTGATTTCTACGGTAACCGTCAGCGCCTCGGACTCCACGCTGGCCGTCCCGAAACCTGTCATT
>JBBSSJ010000294.1:0-5741 GCA_038242095.1 Cytophagales bacterium | reverse complement strand
GGGTCGCACTTTCGTAGCCCAACGCTTTTGTGAGCGCTTCCTTCAGGATTTCAACGTTGCGGTTTTCGCAAAAAACCAGCGGCACCACCAGCCAGTAATTGGCCGTGCCGACGCTGCCGTCACTCCGATGAAAACCGCTGAAAGTCGCATTACGGTACTTGGATACGTCCGGAGCCAGCCATTGGTAAGTAGTTTCGCGCACCATGACCGGACTTGCGGCGTGTTTTGTGTTGAAAACATTCAGCCAGCCGCCGCGCTTGATTTCATGCTGCGCCTTCCCGACCAGCACGCCGTACATGTGTACTTCGTCGCCGGGCACGAAGGTGCGGGCCGCAAACTTATGCTTGGCCGCCACATCCTCGGTCAGCGTGTAGCTTTCGCCGTCGAGTACTACAACTTCGCCTTTTTCAAGGTCGGTCAGGGCCACGATAACGTTATCGGTGGGGTGTACTTTCAGGACTTTATTCATGATCAAACAAATCCAGGCTAAACGAGCCGCTAGCCATAATAATTTTTAAAAAGTCAGTCACATCTGCCTGGAAGCCATTCAATTGACTTAAATCGGTATCCCAAAGTTCCTGGTCTTTTAACACATTATGCACCAAATCCTCCGGTGTAGCGGTGGCTTTCCAATGCGCCACCAGCTGACCGGCTTCGGGATCGTTCAATACATACTCAGTGCCGTGTGCGTCCCCATAAAATTTCCCATTTTCTTCTTTGGCTGGCTTCATAAACCGCAGGTAACTGGCAAAGCCAAAGGCCATGTGCGAGCGGGAAGCGGGCTTTCGGGCGTACCAGCTCTCAATCAGCTTGACGCAGCGCATTTTTATTTTGGAAGTAAAATTCAGGCTGATCGACAACCACTTGTGGTCCAGATGATGGTTGCTGAATCGGTCGATGACGGCTTCGGCGAAAGCATCAATTTCGGTGGCATCGATTTTGGGGTCCAGGCTTTTCGCAATTTCGCCAAACATGAGCCCGCGCATGAATTCCAAAAACGCCGCATCGCGCATGGCTTCTTTCACCGTTACAAATCCCGCCAAATGGGCTACCGCCGTGCAAAAAGTGTGCGGCGCGTTGAGCAGCCGAAGTTTCAGCTCTTTATACTTCTCGATGGAAGCCTCAATTCTAACGCCCGCATCGACCGTGTAAAACGTAAGCTTCGACTTGATGCTTTCGTCACCTTCGATGGCCCAAAGCCGGTAGGGTTCGGCCATGATCATGAGGTCGTCGCGGTAGCCGAACTCCCCTTCAAGTTCCTTTTTCAGGTCGCCTTTGATTTCGCCCGGCACGATGCGGTCGACCAGGGAATTACAAAATTGATTGGCCTCGTTGAGCCAGCTCACAAAAGCCACTTCCAGGCGGTTGTAGGCAGCCAGCTGATTCATGATACCGTGCAGTACCTTACCGTTCTCCGAAATCAATTCCGTCGGCACAATTACCAGGCCTTTTTGGGTGTCGCCCTTAAAAGTTTCGTAGCGTTTGTGCAAAAGTGCCAGCAATTTCGCCGGAAACGACGACGGGGGATTGTCAAAAATAGATTCTGCCTCGTAGGTAATGCCGACCTCCGTCGTATTGGAAACCACCAGCGTCAGGTCGGGACTTTCGGCTACGGTCAGGATTTCGTCCCACTCGTCGGAAGCCGTCAGCACGCGGCTAATGGCGCAATTAAGGATATTTTCTTCGACTTCCAGTCCGTTCTCGATGCCACGCACTACGGTGGTGAAGCAGCCGTCCTGGTCAGCGTAGGCGGCAATACCGCCGCGCGAAGTGGACTTGACCACCACCACGCGGCCTTTGAAGATCCCCAGCTTGTTGGCTTTGTCAATAAAGTATAGCGGCAAGCCACGGAGCAATACCCCCGTGCCGAAAAACAGGGCTTTCTCGGGGTAGTCGAAGATTTCGGAATTAGAGACGTTGGATTTATTCAGGCAGGCGCTCACTTTCAGTGGGATTTAAGGTTCGGAATAAAGGACGAGAAAAAAGCCCTCCCCCATCTACCAGCCAAAAAATTGGCTCATTCGGGCAAGGTAAACATCCGCTCCATCAAAACCCACTTTTCGCCCGGCTTCGCGCCCGGTACAGCTTGCTGAAAATCCCACATAAGGTTCTCCCATTCCACCGATTTTGCATTTTGGTTGATTTCGTTCATGCGCTCAAACGAAAAGGTTTCGTCCACTTCCATCACCATGACCAGCCGGGTGCCGTAACGATAAATTTCCATCTCCGACACGCCCACATCACGAATGCTTCGGCTGATTTCGGGCCAAAAATTCTCGGGCGCATGGTGCCATTCGTACTTTTCGATCAGCGCAGGATTGTCTTTCAGGTCGAGGGCGAGGAGATGGCGGGGCATATGGTTAAAATCGAATAGTTAAAAAAGAGCTCGGGGATGCTTTCGTGGGTGCCGCCTGGCAATGCCACAATAAAGTCTTTTCTTTCCTATTATTAAGCCTCTGAGCCTACATTTAAGAAATGAAAGTAAAGTATATATCGTTCATGCCTGGTATCGTGGCAGTCTATACCCTACCCTATTAAAAATTCTTATGATTATGGCGTTGACACCCAATATAAAGGCATAAGATCTTCCCAAGCCGTCAGTCAGTTGACGATGGCCTTCGGAAATAAAAAGCCGTCGAGCCTGAGTACATCGTGCACTGGCAGCTTGAACCTAAGAATAGGCTCGCCAACCGCTCGCGGCACTTCTCGATGTTCATGACGGTAACTATCCGTAAGTTGATTGATGCCTAATAATTGGTCTTTTAAAAAAGGAGAACATCCCGGTGTAATATCAGCCTTCACTACCTCCTTCCTCCCTTTCTTTTAGTTTGCGCTTCACTACGTCGCCGGGATACTTCAGAGCCAGTTCCCTGATGTCGTAGGTAAATTCCGAAAATGTTTCCTCCCATAGTTTGGCTTCTTCTGGTGTGTACTCGTGAAAACCATGGGCATTGGCAATACCCTTTCCGCCCTCGCGGACAATTTTATCGATCAGTTCGGGTACTTCGGTACTGTTGTTTAAAGTAGGCAGCAGGCGCTGCATCACCGTATGGTAAGCCGGAACGCCCGTCAGGTCCATCCAGCGGAACACGCCCGCAATGGTCATGAAGTACCCAGTGTTGTTGCGGCAGGCGCGGTCGACGTCCTCCACGGTAGCGTAGCCGCCTTCCACCAGGCCGATCGCCTCGCGGTACATGGCATACATTAAGCGATTGGCGATGAATCCGGGTATGTCTTTGCGCACCAGAATCGGTTCCTTACCCCAATGATGCGATAGCTCGTAGAGGTATTCGCCGTTTTTCAGATCCGTCTCGTTACCGCATATTATTTCTAGAAAACGCGTCGTGTGGGCCGGCTCGGTCCAGTGTAAGCCTAGAAAACGTGCCGGGTGGCGCGTCATTTGTTGCAAGATACTAATCGGAATGGCCGAGGTGTTGCTCGTTAGCAGCGCTTCGAGCGGCAGGTGCGCCTCGATCTTCTCATACACCTGTTTCTTGATAAGCACATTTTCAATAGTGCATTCGACCACCAGGCGGCATTGGCTCAGTTCGGCGTAGTCTACGGTAATCGTCAGATTGTCGAAATAGTGTTCGGGCGAATGTCGCACCAGGTCATTCTCCCGCGATTTCCTTAAGTGCTCCCGAATGCGCGCCTCAGCGTGGTGGAGGTCCTCGGGAATTGGAGCTACGGCTACCACCGGATGCCCGGCGATGAGCAGACAGGTGACGATGCTGCATCCCATCAGCCCCAGGCCTACCACGGCCACCGGGATTTCTTTTGTGTTTATCATGCGCAGCGTTCTTTAAAATCAGAGTGTAGACAGCAATCGGCAACAAGTTAAGATAAACCTTCGAACTTGGGGTATGCCTCATGAGGCGTTTGTGTATCAGGACGAAAATCCAGCTAAGAACTGAGTAGCAACGCAGAAACTTTTCAGCAGCATTTTGCGGTTAAATAGCCAGGTAAACGGAAATTTTAAACCTGCCCCTCCCGTTAACGGCATATGTGGTGTCGAAAGATTTTTCCGGTAGCAGTACGCAGTATATCTAGCTTGCGCTTAACTTCATAAGTTGCAACGATCCAGTAAATACACGATTACCCAAATACACAATGCAAAGACGCACTGCCCTTAAAAACGTCGCCGCCACGATGGGCGCTATGGTCGCCCTGCCTGCCTGGGCCAGCGGCTGGAATGCTAAGAAACTGCAAAAAGTCGGTTTCCTGACAACCGTCGAGGACGAGATGCTGGCCGAAGTCGTGGAAACCTTCATTCCCGTCACCGACACGCCGGGAGCAAAAGAACTAAACGTCCACCGCTTCGTGCAACGTATGGTAGCCGATTGCTACGAACCCGAAGCGCAGAAAACGCTCACCGCCGGTCTGGCCTCGCTCGACAAATACAGCCAGCAGACTTTCAAGAAACCTTTCGCCGCCGGAACACCTGTCCAACGCCTCCATATTTTGGAAGGCTTGGAACTGAGTGATGAGCCATCGGTGAAAGCATTTTTTCCATTGGTCAAGAATCTCACGATTCAGGGCTATATGAATTCGGAATACGTGATGACCAATATCACGCATTACGAAATGATTCCGGGGCGATGGAGCGGCTGCGTGCCGCTCGTGAAAGAAGAAGCCCTGGCCAATCCTAACCCTCGTCCCAAAGCAGCACGCTAGAAAATGGCATACTTCAACATAGATACTCAAAAAGCTCGCACCTACGACGCCATCGTCATCGGCTCGGGCATCAGTGGCGGCTGGGCCGCTAAGGAATTGACCGAAAAAGGTCTGAAAACGCTCGTACTGGAGCGGGGACGCGATGTGAAGCACAACATCGACTACCCCACCACCAATATGCTGCCCTGGGAATTCCCGCACCGCGAGCGGATGCCGCTCGACGCGGTGAAAGCCAACCCCATTCAGAGCAAATGCTATAACTGGAAGGAATCGTCAGCGCACTTTTTCATCAAGGACGAAGAGCAGCCTTACGTCCAGGAAAAGCCCTTCGACTGGATCAGAGGCTATCAGGTAGGTGGTAAGTCGCTGCTATGGGCGCGTCAAACGCAGCGCTGGAGCAAGTATGATTTTGAAGGCCCGGCCCGCGATGGCTTCGCAGTCGAGTGGCCCATCGGCTACGACGACATCGCGCCCTGGTACAGCCACGTGGAGAAATTCGCGGGCATCACGGGCAACAGGGACGGGCTGGAGACGCTGCCCGACGGGGAGTTCCTGCCGCCCCACGAGATGACCTGCGTGGAAAAATATTTCAAGGAGAAAGTAGCCCAGAACTACAAAGACCGCCACATCATCATCGGTCGGGCGGCTCATATCACCGAGCCGCAGCAGATTCACTACGACCAGGGCCGCGCCAAGTGCCAGCACCGCACGATGTGCGAGCGGGGTTGTCCGTTCGGCGGGTACTTCAGCAGCAATGCCTCCACCATTCCCTGGGCAATGAAAACCGGCAACATGACTTTGCGCCCCCATTCGGTGGTGCATTCGATCATTTACGACGAAAAGAAAACCGGGCCGACGTTCGGCAAGGCGACCGGCGTGCGGGTGATCGACGCCACGACGGGCGATATGATGGAGTTTTATGCCAAAATCATTTTTGTCAACGCCGCCGCGCTCAATAGCAATCTCATTTTGTTGAACTCCACCTCCTCACGCTTCCCCAACGGCCTTGGCAACGACAGCGGCACCCTGGGCAAGTACTTCGCCTTCCACAACTACCGCGCCCGCGT
>JBBSSJ010000293.1:0-5765 GCA_038242095.1 Cytophagales bacterium | reverse complement strand
CCAGTCGAAGGTAGGTTGCATACGCGTTACGCACCCGTACGACGGTGCCACCCGAAGGTGACCCCTCGCCTTGCATGTATTAGGCCTGCCGCTAGCGTTCATCCTGAGCCAGGATCAAACTCTCCATAGTAAATAATTGTATTGCCGCTAACCGGAGCCCCTCGTGAGTGACGAGTCCGACGCAGCCTGTTTTAAAACGTCTGCTTTCTGTATGCTTCTTTCCGTCATGTCAAAGAACGTCGCTCCGGCCGTTGCCGGAAGCTTGCGGGCGGCTGTCTTTCCAGCCACCCCCCTGAATTGGGATTGCAAAGGTGTAGCATTTTTTTCTAACCGCCAACACCTGAGTAGAAATATTTTCCCGGCCCCACCCTAACCCGCTGATAATTAATTGGAAATAATTGAAAGTTTCTTGAAAAATATTTTTCGAGCCTATTAAGAAAGGACTCTTTTTAACTATAAATGCCCTACGAAAACATTCATCCGAAAAACTCACTCGCTTTGAAATACTCCAACACGTGCATTTTTAGCAACGACTCCTGCGATAACAGATCGCCGTGTGGCAGGGGTTGCAGTAATTCGTAATGCGGCCAATCGTCCTGGTCACGGCCTTCGAAGCGGTAGTAACCAGACAGGCTCAAGACTTGGCAAATACCAATATGCATCAGGTCCTGCTTCTGTTCTTTTGTAAAAGTTAAAGGTCCTTTACCTAGTTCCTGCACGCCAATTAAGAACAGGACACTGTTGAGATCGGCGGGCTTCTTGCCGACAACCGATTTTAGCTTTTGCAATAAATTATCCCACTGCACGGCTAGTGGTGTATCTATAGTACTCATTTGAGATTTCTGAAATAATTTGATGTACCTTGACTTTGGCCAAGTGCCGATACTAACAGACACCTAAAGAAAAGAGTTTTCGATGCAGCTAACCTTAGCTACGTATTGGCACGACTTCCTTGATTTGCTCTTCCCGCGTACGTGTGAAGCTTGTGAGCGGCCGTTGATAGGTGGTGAGAAAATTATCTGCACAAATTGTCGCGTCACCCTGCCACGCATGGCGACTGACAACGCCCTGCTAACTTCGTTGCCCATGAAATTTGCCGCGCATCACGAAGTACAGGGCGTCAGCGCTTATCTGGCCTTTACTAAGAAAGGGAAAGTACAGAATCTGCTTCACGGCTTAAAGTACAAAGGAAGGCCTGAGATTGGCGTGTTGCTTGGACAGATGATGGCGCAGGAAATGCTTGAGAAGCGAGCTTGGCCCCAGGCAGACTTAATCGTGAGCGTCCCTTTACATCAAAAAAGGAAAAGGGAACGCGGCTATAACCAAAGCGATGCTTTCGCCGAAGGACTTGCGGCCGCTACCGGAACTCCTTGGTCGGGTACAGCACTGCAACGTGTGAAGTACACCAAATCGCAAACAGGCAAAACAAAGATACAGCGGCGGGAAAACGTAGCGGGAATTTTTGCGGTGAGCGATGCGGTGGACTTACGGAATCAAAAAGTAATCCTGGTCGATGACGTGCTGACGACAGGCGCGACGCTGGAAGCTTGCCTGGATGTACTGACGGCAGCGGGTTGTCAGCACGTCCGTATTATGACAATAGCTGCGGCCCAACAATGAATGAGCGCGCAGCTATTGAGAAATAAAGGTATTCCAAATATTATCTTGGCTTACCGGTGCTGCCCGTGGCAATCATGGCGCAACGGAAACCTACCATCGCAGTGGATGAATCCTGCTCCATATAGCGGCGGGTTCCGGGCGACAGCCAGTAGGCCACATCAGCCCACGAACCTCCTTTATAAACCCGAACTTCATTATCAATAAGTGAGTTACCATTCTTGGTATCGTAGTCTTTGGCTTCATCTTGATAGCCGTCCCGACGGAAGGGATTAAGATCATTGAAATCCCGGTAAGAAAGCGGACGGTACACGTCCTGCACCCATTCATTGACATTACCCGCCATGTCGTACAGTCCAAAGTCGTTGGGTGGATATCCCCGCAGTTCCTGAGTGATAATCGCTCCATCATTAGAGCGGCCTGCGATACCAGCGTAGTCACCTTTACCGCGCTTGAAATTTGCGAGCATCGTACCCTTCAATTTTCCGCGAGGGTTACGAAGCGTTGAACCGTCCCAGGGATAAATTCGGGAGTTGGATTGATTTTCGTCGGCGTATTGCGTGCCGATCATGGCCTTAGCGGCGTATTCCCACTCGGCTTCGGTCGGCAGACGGTAAGGAGGCAACACGTAGCCACTTTCAATCGACATATTGGAAGGCGCAGCCGCTGTGGCGACTTCGGCTTGTCCTTCGGCTTTTTTCTTCTTGCCAAAAGGCAACGAGATTCCCTTTTTCTTACCTCCCGACGCCACACCTTGCGCCGACATCGACTGGCTCACGGCGGCCGTACGCCAGTTACAGTAGTCGGTGGCTTGGCCCCAACTCACACCTACGACCGGATAAAGCCGGAAGCCAGGGTGACGCAGGTACATGGTCACATACGAGTCGTTGAACGAAAGTTCGTTGTACCAAACGGCGGTATCGGGCAAAGCGCGACTATAAAATTCTTCCGACGAGTCGCGTTGTACAGCATTGAGGTACTCGAGATAGTGGACATTAGCAACTTCGGTTTCGTCCATATAGAAGGACTGAATGCTGACCGTCCGCTCCAGGTTGTCGCGAGTGCCCATGACATCCTCTTCCAGCGAGCCCATCGTGAAGCGTCCGCCTTCGATAAACACCAGGTCGGGACCGGCGGGTAGCGCTTTGTACTCTTTTACCTCGAAGCCATCCTTCCCATTGTAGGCAAGGCCGGTCTTGGAACTCTCTTTGCCCGGTTTCAGGCTCGTCGGGTTTTTCTTCTTACACGAACTCACCACGACCAGCACCATAAGGACTAGTGCCAGCGAGCGAAAACCAATGTTTCTCATGCAGTTCATTGCTTTTAAATTATTCAATTCAGGTAATTTCAATTGTTTTTGGGTTGCAAAGGTAATCAGGACTTTCTTAACTCACTTCTTCCAGGATTCGCAGGCCTTCATCGAGGGATTTCACTTCCTGCCAGGAAAGTGAAAGCTTCCCTTTGAAGTCCTTTAAAGCCGTGCGCTTGGGGTATTTCTGTATGTACTCAATTACTTTGCCAAACTTCGGCGACTGAAAGAATTCATCGTTCTGTGAGGAAACGAAGTATCCTTTCATGGTATTGTTTTTCAAAGTCAGTTTTTCAAAGTGCAATTTCTCGGCCGTCAAACGCAGCCGCACGGTCTTCAAAAGGTTCTGAACTTCAATAGGTAAAGGGCCGAAACGGTCGTTGAGTT
Organism: Cytophagales bacterium; assembly: GCA_038242095.1. Classification (GTDB taxonomy): domain Bacteria; phylum Bacteroidota; class Bacteroidia; order Cytophagales; family Spirosomataceae; genus Persicitalea. The sequence continues at coordinate 2,452 of JBBSSJ010000293.1, read as the reverse complement.
CCGCCTCGTAACTGACCAACTCGTCCTCCACTTTAAGGCTGTCGAGCCGGGTATACAACGACAACCGCTCCGAAATATTCTTTACGTAGGCTTCAGGAATCAGCGTGGCGAGATCGGTTTCGATCTGGCAGTCGGGCAGAATATCCTGTGGGATGCCCAGAGACGTGGAAAACAAATCTTTAAATTCGTTCTCTTTCAGTTCCTTTACGGCCTCGTCCAGCATTTTGTGGTAAAGCTCATAGCCTAAATCGTTCACGAAACCGCTCTGCTCAGCCCCCAGCAGGTTGCCCGCGCCCCGGATATCGAGGTCTCGCATGGCGACTTTGAAGCCATCGCCGAGCTCTGAAAATTCTTCCAGCGTTCGCAAGCGCTTGCGTGATTCACTGGTTAGCGTCGAAATTGCGGGCGTGAGCAAATAGCAAAACGCCTTGCGGTTGGAGCGACCCACCCTACCCCGCATTTGGTGCAGGTCCGACAGCCCGAACATGTGCGCGGAGTTGATAATAATCGTATTGGCGTTGGGAATATCGATGCCGGATTCGATGATGTTGGTCGACACCAGCACATCGTATTCGCCCTCAATGAAGCGCATCATCACGCGTTCGAGGCGGTTGCCATCCATCTGCCCGTGGGCCACGCCGATGCGGGCTTCGGGTACCAACCGGAGAATAATATTACCGATCGACTCGATGTCGGCGACGCGGTTGTGGACAAAGAAAACCTGCCCGCCCCGGTTTAGCTCAAAACTGATGGCATCGCGGATGAATTCTTCGCTGAACGAATGTACTTCCGTTGTGACGGGCTGGCGGTTGGGCGGCGGCGTGGCTATGACCGACAAGTCGCGCGCGCCCATCAGCGAAAAGTGCAGCGTCCGTGGGATAGGCGTTGCCGTGAGCGTGAGTACGTCGACGTTGACGCGCATCTCCTTGAGACGGTCTTTGGCCTTTACCCCAAATTTTTGCTCCTCATCCACGATCAGTAAGCCCAGGTCTTTGAATTTTACATCTTTGTTCAGGATGCGGTGGGTACCGATCAGAATGTCGATTCTGCCCTCGGCGGCTTCTTTCAACGTTTCTTTAATTTCCTTGGTGCTCTTAAATCGGTTGATGTAGCCCACGCGAGCCGGAAAATCGGCCAGTCGCTCGATGAACGTTTTGTAATGCTGCATCGCCAGAATGGTGGTAGGTACCAGCACGGCAACTTGCTTGCTGTCGCACACGGCCTTGAAGGCGGCGCGGATGGCCACTTCGGTCTTGCCGAAACCCACGTCGCCGCACACGAGGCGGTCCATCGGGTGCGATTTCTCCATATCATCCTTCACGTCGTTGGTAGCCTTGGCCTGGTCGGGCGTATCTTCGTAAATAAAGGAAGATTCCAGCTCGGCCTGCATGAAATTGTCGGGGTTGAACGAAAAGCCGGGCGCCTCGCGCCGCTTGGCGTAGAGCGCGATGAGCTCTTTGGCGATGTCCTTCAACTGCTTCTTGACGCGGCTTTTCTTGGCATCCCACTCGCCCGAGCCCAGCTTGTTCATTTGTGGCGGCGTGCCTTCCTTGCCCGTGTATCTGGCGATTTTGTGCAGGTTATGGACGCTCACGTACAGCAAATCGTTATCGCGGTACACCAGCCGGACGGCTTCCTGCTCCGGCCCATTAACCTCCTGCTTTTCCATCCCCGCAAAGCGCCCGATACCGTAGTCGACGTGCGTCACAAAATCGCCGGGTTGCAGCGTTTTGAGCTCTTTGAGCGTGATCGCCTTCGACTTGTTGAACTTGACTTTGAGCTTATACTTGTGGTATCGCGCAAAAATCTGGTGATCGGTGTAGCAGGTCAATTTGAGATGCTCATCGATAAAGCCTTCGCGCAACGCAATATTCAGCGGCCGAAACTTGGTGTAGGGGTCGATGTCGGCAAAAACGCGTTCCAGGCGATCGAGTTGCTTGGGCTGCTCGGCGGCGATCAGGTTGACAAAGCCATTCTCTTGGTTTTCAGAGAGATCCTCGATCAGACGGTTGAAATCCTTATTAAAGGAAGGCTGCGGTCGCGCGCTGTACTGGATTTTATTTTCGTTCTTGAAATAAAACCGCCTTCCGAATTCTACGGTTTTGAAGGTTTTTATTTTATTCAAAAAGCCTCGCCGCGTCTCATAGAGCGTATCGGGATTGGATACGACCTGCACGCCACCACCCGTTACTTCGAGCAGGGCCTCCTCGGCTTTGACGAACGAATTTTCGATGATTTCCAGCGTCAACTCCACGTCTTTGAACCAAAGCGCGGCGGTTTCGGGCAGGAAACTCAGGAACGATTCCCGTGATTCGGTTTCCAGTCTTTCCTGAATGTTGGGCACGATATTGATCTGCCGCACCGTCTCGACGGACAATTGCGTTTCGGGGTCGAAGGAGCGCAGACTTTCGACTTCATCGCCAAAAAGCTCGATGCGGTAGGGGTACTCACT
>JBBSSJ010000292.1:0-5779 GCA_038242095.1 Cytophagales bacterium | reverse complement strand
GCTCTAAGTGAATTGTTTTTTAACGTAGTGCTCCATCTCGGATTCTTTGGAAGTCTCTCTCAGGTCCGATTTCTGGTAAAGCGTAACCGGGTGCACTTGCTCGAATTACTTCTTACCCAGTACAGGCATGTGCATTCTGTTTTTCTATAAGAATAGAAAAAGCCGGAAACCAAATGGGTTTCCGGCTAGTAAATTGCTGTCAGCGTTGAAGGCTGCATCATAAGAAAGTTTACCGAACATAGGTATCCCAACCCCCGTAGTGTTCTTTCTGCACGCCCTTGGGAATCGCCAGCGCCGCTGCCGCCAGACCCGCAACCGTAGAAGTAATCGCCAGACCTACCACCGGATAATCGGTAAACCAAATGCCGATCGCGATGACCAGGCCGATCAGCACGTTGAGGTAGCGCCCGATGCGGAATACCTCCCCCATCGAAATCACCGAGACGACCACGAGCAACGCCCCGCCCAAATGGTTGACGGTCGCGGAAGATGATTGAATGGTGTCGCCAAAAATATCCGGGGCGAACATCAGCCCCATACCCAGCAACATTGAAACCGTAAGCGTCCAGGGAAAGCTCATGCCCCGGATCGACGCCTGAAAAACGGAATTCTTCTCTTCGGGAAATTTGACCAAAGCGGGCGAGCGTTCGTCCTTATCCATATGGTCCAGACTGCCGCCGAACCAGAAAACGTGCCATAGGCTTTCGCCCTTTTGCTTGGCCTTTTTCATATACTGAAACATCGCGATGACCTCGTCGCCTTCCAGCGGCAACATGGGCAGCATGATGACAGCCGGGACGATGCACATGAAACACCAGGCACCGACCAGGACGGGTTGCGAGATAACCAGAAAGATATGCACCAGGCCCAGCGGGATGACCAGAATTCCAAAGAAGGTGACCATCCAGGGCATGGTGCGCCAGCGGGCCGCGCTGCCCATAAAGCCCATCAGAAATTCAAAAGTGTAGGCCAGCGACCCCAGTCCGGCGTCGGAGACGGGCAGCGCGTGCGACATGGCCGAGTCTAGTACTTCCAGGCTGCTACCGAAGAAGGGGTCCCAAACGCTGTCGATGTAGCCGAGTTGATAGGCCGCCAGGTAGCGCGACACCATCCAGCCCACGAAGCCCGTTACGATCATGATCCAGCGTTGCGGCCAGCTCGACGGATTGTACGACCAGCCCGGCGGCACTTCGGCGCCCATTTTCATGTACATCACCATGTTGGGCATACCCGGAATGAGAACCGTCAGACCCATGACCAGCGCGCCGACCAGAGTGTCGTTCATGTAGGCCAGCGCTGAGGGCGACCAGAAAATCAGCGGAGCCATGCTCAGCCAAATTCCTACAAAACAGCAAAGCCAAACGCTTACGGGACGGTTGGGCGTGAGCGAACGATAGCCGAAAATGATAAGCAGTACGCCGCTGATCATATCGCTCCACCGCATCGCCTGCACCCGGCCGGTCAGGTCGAGCCACACGCTGCGGCCCCCGCTGGGTTGGAAGGGATTGAGGCCGTAGTTGAACGTCAGCGGTGAAACCAGTACCCAAAAACCCAAGATGACCACCAGCCAGTACACCCACAGCGTTTGCCTGTGGTGCATCATGAGCATCGCCATGCGGTCATCGTGACTCATTTTCATGGAGTCATTTTCCATTTTCATCACCGGGCGCGTAACGCCGCGCTTACCCATGTCATTTTCCATTTGCCTAACGGTTTATCGCGGTTTAACGCTGACAGCGTTCAAAACGCTGTCAGCGTTGCGTTTGGATTATTTCCTGTTGCTCACAAACAGCCCGACCGCCAGCGCGGCCACCGAAAACACCGCACCCCAGGTCACGGCCTTGTGCGTGGCGGCCCAGGTTTCGGGGCTAAAATCCCAGGAGCTATCATCGAATGTACCGTGCGCGCCGTGGTCGCCAGGCAGCGGCTCGTAGAGGTTATCCTTACGGTTCGGGTCAGTGGGCTCGTCGGTTTGCTGGCCTTTGTAGCCCGTTTCACCGAGGTACCAATCCAGGAAGCCGGGCAGGAACTTGTTGCCCAGAATCGTTTGGACGGTCGGGTAGCCGACGTACATTTCGCGTTGGGGATTTTTGGCAACGTGCGCGATGGCCTGCGCGGCGACTTCGGGCTGATAGATGGTGCCCATCGGCTGGGGTTTGTTGGGCAGGTAGCTCTTGACAAAGCCAAACTGCGTCGTGTTCATGGCCGGTAGCTGCACCATGCTCAGGTTTACTTTGCTACCGTCGTGCGAAAGCTCGGCCCGCAACGACTCGAAGAATCCGTGAATGGCATGCTTGGCGCCGCAATAGGCCGACTGCAAGGGAATACCCCGGTAGGCCAATGCCGAGCCGATCAGGATAATGCTCCCCTTATCGCGGGGCAGCATTCGCTTCAACGCGGCCTGGGTACCGTACACTTGGCCGAGGTAGGTCACATCGGTAACCTGCTTGAAATCTTTGGCTTCCAGTTTCTTGAACGGTCCGAAAACGCTGATCATGGCGTTGTTGATCCAGATGTCGATCGGTCCGAGTTCGTTCTCGATCTGCTCGGCGGCGGCCTCGACCTGGTCGGGTTGCGATACGTCGGTCGGGATGGCGAGTGCTTTGCCGCCAAAATCTTCCACTTCTTTTTTCGCTCCTTCCAGCCCGTCTATGCCTCGGGCCAGTAAGCCAATATCAGCGCCTTGCTTAGCGAATTCGCGTACGATGGCGCGGCCCAGTCCGGCGGATGCACCGGTAACTACTACTACTTTTCCTTTGAAATCCATGGGGTCAGTGTTGAATGATAGACAGGAACGCCTGCCCGGTGGTGAATGAGTGAATAATACCTTGCCATCCTTACTTGTTTTAAAAAAAAACGGCGGGACGGAAGTAAATCACTTCCGTCCCGCCGTTCAAAAAAATAATATTACTGCGATGATCAGACCACCGCTTCGCGCACGGGCGGGTCGAGTCGATTGAACTCATCCTTTGAATCCGTGCCCATCTTGGCACCAAATCCGGCGGCTACCACACCGATCAACAAACCGAAGAAGCCAAAAATGGCCGCTTTCGATGCCGCCGAGGCTGCGGCGTCGGCCGCTTCATTGGCCTGCGCCATGGCTTGCTCTTTGGCCTGTTCAAACTTCACGCGCGCCTGCTCGTAGGTTTTGATCCAGCCGTCTACCGTTTGCTCGGCCTGGGCGCGGCTCTGGCCGGTCCGTTGCATTACGACATTCACGGCGTCTTCCCGGTCGACGCTATTGACCGTAGCCTGGCCCTGCTTAAATAACTTATCAAACAGGTTACCGGCCATATCGTCGGCTGCCTGAGGATTGTTAGCAGCGCGCTCGGCGGTGTTTTGAGTCTGATTGACCGCGCTATTGACTTTTTGCTCCAACCGATTTGGGTTAAGAGCCGGATCGCCCGTTTGATACAATATCTTATTGGCTTCCCTTTTCAAGTCATCAAGCCCCATATTATCGAGGTTTATGCCGTTCTTTTGCAATTGATCTTCGATGGCATTGCCGATACCGGGCGCGGCAGCGGCGACACCCGCCCCGGCAGTTTTAACGATGCTACCCACGAGTTGGCTAGCGCCACCAATGATACTGCCAATGGTCGACGTGAGGAAGTAGATAGTCAGCAAGGTCGTCAGACACCAGGTCAGGACACCGTGGATGATCCCGTCGAAACGGCGGGGCGTGCTCGCCAGTCGACCGGCTACCCAACCGCCGATGAACAGCGCAATCAGACTGCTGATGATGTACCAAATGGCACTACCCGTACCCAGGCCCGCCATAGGATTGGCCTCTTCGAGCGGGTCGATGGTACCCAGACCAATGCCAATGCCCAAAAGCGAGAGCAACATTTGGGTGACGATGGCGATCAGGACGCCGGCGAATACAGCGCTCCACGAAATTCGTTTCATGAAACCGCCGCGGCCATACGGCCGTTCAGGGTAATAAAGTTCTTGTTCCATAGTAATTATTGTTTTGTTGGTGATTATCACTAGGGTCCAAAATATCCTGCCAAACGGCGACTAACGTGCCTTGATGTTCCTATAGTGACAAATTTTAAAAATATAAGTCTTTTCAATTAAAAGTAATGGGGCATATTTTACCTATCCATTCCCAAAAAACTTTCTCTTATTCCCCTCCTTTAAGCCGTCCCAATAACCAATCCGTCATTTTATCGCGCTGTTCGGGATAGGTCCAGTGGCCGGTATCGAGGGCAAGAAAGAGCGACTTAGGCGCAGTGATGACATTATAAGCGGCGTACATGGAAGTAGGCGGACAGGTTTCGTCGTTGAAGCCCCAGGAATAATTGCCGGGTACCTTGAGGCGCTTCGCAAAATTGACGACATCGTAGTAACCTACCGTTTCGAGCTTATCTTTTTTATTGTTGAAATCGAGGGCGTTCTCCGAAAAATAATGCGGCCAACCCCCGGCCCTTCCTTCAAAGTAACCCGTCAGATCGCTTAAAGCAGGATAAAATGCACCCAACCATTTCACGCGCGGGTCCAGCGCGGCGGTTACGATCGACAGCGCCCCACCCTGACTGCCGCCCGTTACGGCCAGATTGCGACCGTCGTACTGCGGCAATCTCGTCAGGAAATCATTGGCCCGCAGACACCCCAGATACACGCGCTTGAAGTAAAAGCGGTCTTTATCGTCGAGATTGTAGTTCCAATACCCAGCCAGCGCCCCGAAACGGAGATTGTCGTACACGGCAGGGTCCAACGTCACTGGAATGCCGTGAATGCCTACTTCCAAAGTAATGACGCCCTTCTCGGCGGTGGCCACATCGCCGTAGTAAGCCCGGACGCCCGCCCCCGGCACCCGCAGCAGCGCCGGATACTTGCCTTCTTTTTTGGGGACAGACAAGATTCCGAACAGCCGCGAATTACCGACGTTTTGCATATTGACCTGATAGACGTTCACTGTCTCGGTGCATCGTTCGGGTAGCAGCGTCATCCTAGCGTCGAGCGGCACTTTGGCAAGCTCGGCTTTTCCTTTATCCCAAAAGGTGTCAAAATCGGCTCGGTCGGTAGCGGACGACTGAATCTTTTCCGGCGCGAAACCCGCCGTGCCCAGGCCCCGATACATCACGCCGTCGATGTCAGCCGTGGCGATGCAGCGTAAAAAACCGGGTGACTTCATCGTACCGCCATCAATTGTGAGGGTGCCGTTTGCCAGAGTTTTGGATTCCTTAGCGGTCGGCGTCATGCGCTCGGGTCCGACCTCATAACGAAGCACCACGTCCTTGACTGGGTTGCCGCCTTGCAATACGGTAATGTTAAACTTGGCTTTCTCGCCGGGTTGGTAGGTCCAATCGGTGCGGTCGGGCGCGACGATTACCTTGATTAGCCGCTCGGCGGGCTGGGCGTAGACGAGCTGGAACGATAAAACCAGCAATAGTAAAAACGAGGGCAGGGTGTGCTTTTTCATGGAATAGTAAATCGGGTAGCAGCTTGTAATAAGACTGAAAGTAATTATACGCGATTTCTTATCCATCCCAACCCGATAATCGAATAACATCGCCAATTTCTCTCCCAAAAAATACCGATTCCCTGCTGACAAAGGGCTGTCAGTTCCAATCGTAATTTTGCAGCTTACCAAAACCTGAAAGCTATGACCACCCAAACGATTGAGGCATTCAAAGTCATCGGTATCGCCGTCCGCACGACCAACGAGAACGGGCAGTCCGCGCAGGATATCCCCGCGCTTTGGAACAAGTTCATGTCGGTAGGAATCGCCGCGACCATCCCCGACCAATTAAGCGACGAGGTGTATTGCATC
>JBBSSJ010000291.1:0-5815 GCA_038242095.1 Cytophagales bacterium | reverse complement strand
TTCTTGGTGTAGTTTACCGGCTGACTGCCCAAATTATCAGGGTAGTACTTCCGGCTGTTGACCTGCGGTCCGAAGCCATAGTACACGTGGGCTTTATCGGAATTGAAAATCGGATTGTGCCACAGGTAGTGGGCCTGGAAGGAGAAACCCGTGTTCTTGTATTTACCCTGCCGGTAGTCGGTGAAACTCTTGAAAATACCCCCGTAGGTACCAATCGTTACATCGATCGCGTTGACGTTGTTGAAATACTTCCTGATGTTGAGGCCGGTTGGCTCGCCCAACTTGACACCCACCGCCCAGTTATCGTACTGAGCCTGGGCCATCGTAATGGAAAAAAGGCAAAGAAATGTCAATGTAATTTTTTTCATGGTAAGTAAAGTATTTTAAAAGTACTGAATCCTAATGACAAGCTTAGCGCAAAAAGTCACTACGCAAGTACGGGATTTTGCAGATAATTGCGCAAAGCTACTAACAAAACCTCATTTTCGACCTTGGTGCCCACTGTAATCCTCAGGCATCCGTCGCAAAGGATAACTTTGCTGCGGTCGCGGACGATGATTTTGTGGTCGATTAAATACTGCATCGTGGCGGGGGCGTGGACAAATTCAACCAACAGAAAATTTGCGTCGGAAGGGTGAATTGTTTTGACGATTTCCAGTTCGGAAAGCAAGTCGATCAACGCGGATCGCTCCGCCAGGATTTCTGCAACTAGTTCGTTTTTAATTTCCTCCCGGTCGAGCGCCTGGTATAACAAGTCCTGCGTAACGGCACTCAGATTATAGGGCGGCTTGATCTTATTCAGAACTGCGGCTAATTCCGTTGAGGTGAAAGCCATGCCCAGTCTCAAACCCGCCAACCCCCAGGCTTTAGAGAAAGTTTGCAGTACCACCAGGTTGGGGAATTCACTCAATCGCTGGATCCAGGATTCAGTTGGGGCAAAATCGATGTAAGCCTCGTCGACGATCACCAGTCCTGCGAAGTTTTCCAGCAGCTGCTCGATGGCTTCTGCGCTGACCAAGTTGCCCGAGGGATTATTGGGCGAACACACCCAAATCATCTTAGTGTCCCGTTCGACTGCGGCCAGTACTTTGGTAGTATCGATATTAAAATCAGGGGTAAGCGGCACTTTAATGACCCGTACGTCATTAATGGCGGCGCTTACTTCGTACATGCCGTAGGTTGGCGGTAAAATGATTATTGAATCGTGACCCGGTATCCCGGCGGCACGGATTAGCAAGTCTATGGCCTCATCGCTACCATTTCCCAGGAAGATTTGTTCGGGCTGCACGCCCTTCAAAGGGGCAAGCTTTTGTTTGATGAGGGTTTGGTGCGGATCGGGGTAGCGGTTATAGTCCTGGGGCAGCACGGAGCCCAACGCATTTTCGTTAGCGTCCAGGAATATTCCCTCCTTGCCCGAGTATTCATCACGAGCCGAAGAATAGGGCGTAATTCCGGCGATGTGCGGACGCAATACGCTCTTTAAATCAAATGCCTTATTCATAAATTTTTGTGAATCTGTAAATGTCAGATGGATCGATCGGGAAGTGGCTTAATGGCGGTCCAATGAACGCAGCCGGACGCTCACCGCTTTCTTGTGCGCTTGTAACGACTCCGCCTCCGCCATGATTTCAACGATCGGGCCCAGTTGTTGGATACCGGCTTCCGTGATGTGCTGGACGGTAATTTTTTTGACAAAGCTATCCAGCGAAACGCCGCTGTACGCCCGCGCAAACCCATTGGTAGGCAAGGTGTGATTAGTGCCTGAGGCATAATCTCCGCAGGATTCGGGCGTGTAGTTGCCGAGAAAGATAGAGCCTGCGTTCACAATGCGCTCCGACACTTTTTCCGCGTCCTGGACGCTTAAAATTAGGTGTTCGGCGGCGTATTCATTGAGCAAATCGATTGCATCTTCCTGATTTTCCAGCAAAATCGCCTTGCTGTTTTCGATGGCCTTGCGGGCCAGGTCACGGCGAGGAAGGGCCTCCAATTGTGAGGAAAGCGTGATATTGACGCTGTTCAATAGTTTTTTGCTGGTAGAAACCAGCAGTACCTGGCTGTCCGCCCCATGCTCGGCTTGAGAAAGCAAGTCGGCCGCAACAAAAGACGGAATGGCGGTGTCGTCGGCGTAAATGGCTACCTCCGACGGACCGGCGGGCATGTCGATGGCGATGCCTTCTTTGCTCACCAACATCTTTGCCGCTGTCACGTATTGGTTGCCGGGACCAAAAATCTTGTACACTTTCGGTACGCTCTCGGTACCATAAGCCAGCGCTGCGATCGCCTGCGCCCCGCCCACGCGGAAAGCCTTGGTAACGCCGACCAGCTTGGCGGCAAAAAGAATGGCCGGATGGTCGCTGGGGGTGCAGAGCACGATCTCGCGACAACCAGCCAACTGGGCCGGTACGCCCAGCATCAGGACCGTACTGAACAGCGGGGCCGTGCCACCCGGAATGTAGATTCCGACTTTTTCGATTCCAACACTTTTTCGCCAGCAAGTCACTCCCGGCATGGTCTGGATTTTTTGGACCGGTTGCGCCTGGGCTTCGTGAAATGTTTTGATGTTTTGATAGGCCTGACGGATCGCCTGCTTCAATTTGTCGCTGAGTTGGGCATCGGCCACCGCAAATGCCTCATCCGGGAAGGCAATTTTTTCCAGTTCAAGCTGATCGAACTGGCGGGCAAATTCCCGCAGGGCAGCGTCGCCCCGGTGCTTTACGGCCTGCAGAATTGGCGCGACCCGCGCTTCGATTTCGGCCAAATCCTGAGTAGGGCGGACCAATAGTTGCGACCAAATGGTGCGGTCGGGAAAAGGAATTATTTTCATGGGATGGCGCGCGCCAGTCGGTTTAGGAGATCATTTTCTCAATGGGGATGACCAGGATACCTTCGGCTCCGGCCTGACGGATTTTTTCAATATTTTCCCAAAAATCATTCTCATTAATCACCGAATGAACCGACGACCAACCTTCGGTCGCCAGCGGCATGACCGTAGGGGCTTTGATTCCGGGCAAATAGCGCATGATGGCTTCCAGGGATTCATTGGGGCAGTTGAGCAAGATGTACTTGTTATTTTTGGCCGCCTGCACTGACTTGATACGGAACAAAAGCTGATCAAGGATATTTTGTTGATGCTCATTCAAATTCCGACTGGCGATCATGACCGCCTCCGAACGGAAAATGACTTCCACTTCTTGCAAGCCGTTGCTCAGCAAGGTACTACCTGAGCTCACGATGTCACATACCGCTTCGGCCAGGCCAATGCTGGGGGCGATTTCGACCGAACCGCTTATTTCATGGATTTGTGCATTTACCCCGTTCTCGCGGAGGTACTTGCCAAGAATGTTGGGGTAGGAGGTCGCGATGCTCTGACCTTCGAGATCTTTAATCGTTTGGTACGCCGCGCCGCGCGGCACCCCGATCGATAGCCGACATTTGGAGAATCCCAGGCGGTAGACGGTTTCCACCGCGCGATTGGTTTCTACGGCCACATTCTCGCCTACGATGCCAAGTTGAGCCACGCCGTCTTCGACGTAGCCGGGAATGTCATCGTCGCGCAGAAAAAGGATTTCGGCGGGAAAATTGGACGCGGCACTTTTTAGTTTACCGGCCCCGCTGTCGAAGCGGATGCCGCATTCTTTAATAAGTTTGAGCGAGTCCTCGCTGAGACGCCCGGATTTTTGCACAGCAATGCGTATCGTTTCGTTCATTTTTTGGCAGTTGGCGGGTAACACGGATGGTCAGCTGTTTTTCTTGATCAAAGCAAACACCCCATTCGGCTAAGCCGCGTTTATTGTTTTAATGATTTCTGAAATATCGGTCGCGCGTTGCTCGCCCGTTTTCATATTCTTTAAGGTCAATTGCCCGGTTTCGATTTCCGTAGAACCGATCATCACCACGTAGGGAATCAGTTTACGGTCAGCGTAGTCGAGTTGTTTTTTCAGCTTAACGGCATCAGGGTACATTTCGGCGTTGATTCCGGCCTGCCTTAATTGATGAAGAATTTTCAGACCGTACCGCGCCGCTATAGCGTCAAAATTTGAAAGCATCACCCGCGTGCTTATCCCCTGATCTTCCGGAAAGAGACTCAGCTCTTCCAGGACGTCGTAGATTCGATCGACACCCAACGAAATTCCGACGCCCGAGATACCCGGCACGCCAAAGGTTCCCGTCAGGTTGTCGTAGCGGCCACCACCGCTGATGCTACCGATCTGAACCGGCGTATCGTTCTGATCATGGGCCTTCACCTCAAAAATTGCCCCCGTGTAGTACGATAAGCCTCGGGCCAGGGTGACATCGAGTACCAGCCTCGGGTTTTCAAGGCCAAAAGCTGCTACGGTCTCCCACACTTCGGACACTTCGTCGATCCCTTTCAGTGCAATATCCGACGCTCCCAACCAACTCCGCAGCGCGTCGAAAGGTTTTGGCTCGTCCGCCAAGGCAAAAATCGGTTCGAGTTTCGCACAATTTTCTTCCGTAAAGCCGCGCGACAGCAATTCCTGTATTACTTTTTCCATACCTATTTTATCGAGCTTATCAATGGCGACACAGAGCGGGCCTTCCATGCCGTCTGCCCCAATCACCTCACTGATGCCGGTCAGAATTTTGCGGTTATTGATCTTTACCACAAAATTCTTGATGCCCAGATTTCGCAGACTTTCGTGTAGCATCATTACAATCTCGGCCTCACATAATAGAGAATCGGTTCCGACCACATCGGCGTCGCACTGGTAAAATTCCCGGTAGCGTCCCTTTTGCGGCCGATCGGCCCGCCAAACGGGTTGAATCTGGAAACGCTTGAAGGGCATGGCCATGGTGCCACGATTCATGACTACGTAGCGGGCAAAAGGCACCGTCAAATCGTAGCGCAGTCCTTTTTCGGCTATTTTGGTGGTGAGCTGTTTAGCGTCGAGCTTCCAATCGTCTTCAGTGAATTTTCCGGCAAAATCCCCGGAATTCAAAATTTTAAAAAGAAGTTGGTCGCCTTCGTCTCCGTATTTTCCCATCAACACCGAGAGATTTTCGATGGCAGGGGTTTCCAGGGGTTGGAATCCATAACGTTGGAAAGTTTGACGGATGGTATCGAGGATAAAAGTGCGCCTGGCCATCTGTTCCGGGCCAAAATCGCGCGTTCCCCTCGCTAAGCTGGGTTTCGACATGATGAAAGGTAGTGGGTGACTCGTGGTTTTAGTGTTGAGTCGGCCGTATTCTTTTCAGCAAAGTTAGGCAGTAGAGGTAACTTTTACCCCTTAAACGTATTTTTTTCGTAAAAGAACGTTACTTTTGCGGTTCTAAAACAAAAAATAAATACACCATGGGAGTTACCAAACTGCTGCGCAAAGCGCAAAAAAATAAGTCGAGAGCCCACAACCGTCTCGACCGGATCAAGGAACTGATGCGTAAGCCTGAGGTTAAGAATGTAGATATTGAAGCTATTAAAGCTGAATTTGCTGCTGGAGATAAGCCGGAAAGCAAGTCTGCCGCAGCCCCTAAGGTGGAGATGGTAGAAAAAGAAACTCCGGCCCCTAAGGTTGAGAAGACTGAGACTGCTACCGAGTCAAAAGAAGCCACAACGACTGAGGCTGACAAAGCCGAATCTGCTGAATAAATTCGATTGATCTCAAAAATAATTTAATGTAAGAAGCTCTGTCAGCACGGGTTTCAGGGCACCATCATTGCAACAAATTAATTTTAGTTCTACGCTTACTGCATTCAATGGTAACCAGATTGTGGATATAAAAATATCTCCTAATTATAGTCCTATCACGAGATCTGCTGGAATTCCGGCATTGAAACAGGAAAAATCTTTGAATGGAAG
>JBBSSJ010000290.1:0-5838 GCA_038242095.1 Cytophagales bacterium | reverse complement strand
TGGGCCAAACGCTCAGCGACGATATTAGAACGGGTACGGAGGGTATATCCTATATCGGCATTACGGTCCCCCTCGGACGGGGTTTAGTCATAGACAGTCGCCGCGCCACCTTGCAGCAGGCGCGGGTGTTTCAAGATTTGGCCGACGCCGATCGGGTCAAAATGATTAATAAGATTATCCTGACTGCCGCTAAAGACTACTGGAACTGGTATTTTTCCTACCGCCAATACCAGTTGTCGACTGATTTTTACGACTTAGCCCAAGTACGGTATAGCGCCTCCCGCCAACGCGCCGTACTGGGTGAAGCTGCTGCCATCGATACCGTTGAGGCGCTCGTTACCTTACAAGATCGTCAGGTAACGCTCGATCAGGCCATCCTCGAATTTCGCAACGCCAAACTACTGCTATCCAACCACCTTTGGAGCCAGGATCAGGTACCGCTGGAATTGCCTGACGAAGCCATTCCCCAACTTTCTGCCGGCCGCGCTCTGGCCAACGACCAACTAGACCAACTACTTCAACTTGCCCGGCAGCGACACCCCGAGATTATGAAGTTTGATTTTAAACGCCAACAGCTCCAAATCGACGAGCGGCTGGGTCGGGAGACGTTGAAGCCATCATTGAATTTTAGTGCCTCGGCTCTACTTCTGGGCGGCTTTGCGTTTAATGATAAAAAAAATATCACCGGGTTCTCGGATCTGGGTAATAACTACAAGTTCATGTTAGATGTGTATTTTCCACTGTTTTTAAGAAAAGAGCGAGGAAAATTACAACAAATTCGCATTAAACAGTTGCAGAACGACCTCGATCAGAAGCAGATACAACGCGAGATAGTGAATGAGGTCAATGCCGCCTTCAATGGTGTCAAGACCCTGGAAGCGCAGATTCGAACCCAGGAAGCCGCTGCCCGCAACCAGGAATTGTTGCTCAAGGCCGAAGAAAATAAGTTCGAGCTTGGAGAAAGCTCTTTGTTCCTGGTCAATTCCCGCGAGTCTAAACTCAATGAGTTTCGGGTAAAGGTAGTGTCGCTGCGGGCCAAGTACGAGAAAGCCCTAGCGGTACTGCTTTTCGCCTCCGGGGTAAGTTCGTGGGATAATCTTTGAGGAATCCAAATTTTTATAATCCTCCTAACCGCACATTCGCATTCCGCTTAATAGTAATGGCGCCGTCCGCGCACCATCACAGGTGCGGCAGTGCCGTCAGTGTCCAGCACGGGCGTGGACGGGACGTTGCCCGCCAACGTGACGTCGGTGTATTGGTCGGGCACCATACCGCAACTCCAGTTGGCGGGGTTGTGCCAACTCTCGCCCGCGAGACTCAGCCAGGTGGCGTTTGTAATTATTACCTAGTTGAACTCTATATCCAGCCAAACCGCTCCATGAGCCGGTCCTTCTGCTGGCGGGACACGGGAATAGAGGTGCCGTTGGTCATTAGCAAGTACAGTCCCTCGCCTTTGACTAATTTCTGAATGTGGGCCAGGTTAACGATGTAGTGCCGGTGAACCCGCACAAAATCGCCCGCTTCGAGCACCTCCTGCACGTCGCCCAGGGTTTTAGCCACCATATATACCTCACCCCCGGCTAAGTGAAAGCGCGTGTAATTGCTGTCGGCTTCGCAATATACAATCCGGCTGGTTTCCACGAACACCATGCCGCTGGCGTGGGGCAGGGCAATTCGGCTGGCCATGGTCGAGCGGGCCTCCAAGGGGCCGGGACCGTAGTGCTGACGCATGATTTCGAGTTGCTGGGGCTGGATTTGAGAAGCGGTTTCGGCCCGTTTCACAGCCGCTATCAAATCGACGGTATCGACGGGTTTGAGCAGGTAATCGAGGGCCGAAAACCGGAATGCCCGCACGGCATACTGATTGTAGGCGGTGACGAACACGACCCGAAAGGCCACCTCCCCAAGTTGTTCGAGTAGTTGGAAGCCGTTGAGCATCGGCATCTCGATGTCCAGAAACACCAGCGAAGGTCGTAGCGTCCGCAGGGCTATCAACGCCGACGGGCTGTCGGTGAACTGCCCGATTACCTCGACCTGCGGGCAGTGCCGGGCCAGTTGCAGCGACAGCAACTGCACGTTATCGGGTTCGTCGTCAATGATGAGTGCTTTCATATCGGTATGTCTAGCAGTACCCGCGTCCCGCAGGGATCGCCAAAACTGTCCACCAAGTCCACAATCTGCGTTTGCGTCTGGATGTTGTACAACTGGTTAATCATCCGAATCCGATCTGCCGTTACCTGCATCCCGAAGGACTTACGACTACCCGCCGATTTACTTTTTAGCTCTCCGGCCCGCTGACGGCCTACGCCGTCGTCGGTGATTTCGATGTGCAGCCCGTGAGGTTGCGGCTGACTGACCGCAACCGTTACCATTCCCCCTTCGGGCTTGTGCATCAGCCCGTGCCAGATGGCATTCTCGACGTAGGGCTGCAACAACAAGGGCGGTATCTCGATGTAACGGACATCGATACCAGGTTCGATGTCCACGTGAAAAGACAGCTTTTGCTTGAATCGCATGATTTCCATATCGGCATAGAGTTGCAGCATGTCCAGCTCGTTTTGGAGCGTTACGCGCTCGGAGCGGGAGTTTTCCAGCACCAGCCGGATGAGCCGGGAAAACTTGGTGAGGTAGTCGGAGGCTTTATCCGCGTCGTTCTGAAGGGTATAGAGTTTGATGGAGTTAAGGCAGTTGAAGATGAAGTGCGGGTTCATCTGCGACCGCAGGGTGGCCATTTCGGTTTCGCTGAGTTTAAGCTGATAGGCCGCCACTTCTTCGTTGTACTGGGCTTCCTTTTGTTGCCGCGTGGCTTCTTCGAGCCGGAGTTCGGCTTTCACCATTTTATAGGACACCCGGCTCCGGTATATAAACAGCAGCAGACCGCTGACGAGCAATAGCATCAATACCCTGAACCACCCCGTTTCGTAATAAATGGGGGCAATAGTAAACGGCACCCGCAACTCGCTCCCGGCTGCCCCCACCAGGCGGGCGTGGAACACATACGCTTTGGGATCGAGATTGGTATAGAAAGCCTGATGTGTATGACCGGCATCGATCCAGGTATCTTCGAGCCCTTCCAGGTAATACGCGTAGGCATTATCGGTCGTTTTCCGGTAGTTGAGGGCCGAAAAATCGAATCGGACGGCGGTTTCATTGGGAGCCAGTTCGACCGGTTTCGACCAGTCAGCAAGGCGGGGCTGGTTGTTAACGATAACCTCGGTCAGGTGCAGTTGGGTAGTCGTGGCTGACTGGGCGAGGGACGTCATGTCCAGCGTGTTCCAGCCTCCCGTATTGCCGACCAGTAATTCGTTCGTCTTAGTCAGGCACAGGCCCATCCTGGTATCGTTCGACAACAGTCCGTCGTTGACCGTAAACCGCCGGAAGGTGTTTTTGCGCTCATCAAATTTATGCAGGCCGTCGTAGGTGCCCACCCAAACCCGATTTTGCGCATCGACCAGTACCCGCCGACATTCGGGATCATACAGGCCAGCTTTGGGTGTCCATGTCCGCAGAATTTTACCGTCTTTGTTCAGTTTCATTAGACCTGGCCAGCCCACCGCCCACAGATTACCGTCGGGACCTTCGGCCATGTCGAGCATACCTGGTTCGGTCTTTGTCCGGTGAAAGGTACGTGCCGGTTCATCAAACCGGAAAATGCCCTGGGATGTAGTCAGCCATATCTGCCCCCGGCTGTCCTCTAATACGGCGAGCACCCAGTTGCCATTGGCGTAAAGATCAGCGTGAGCCTGTTTCGACCATAGACTGAGTTCACGGTTGGTTTTTGGATCGATCACGTGGGTGCTTTCGTAGTGGTTGATGAGCCAGAAACGGCCTTTCCGATCAATTATGCCCAGGGAATAAAAGGGTGCCGAGAAAAAGGTATGGTGAATCGTGAAGGGCGTGGGCAGGTACCGCCCGGCTAGGGGGTCGAACCGAAAGATGCCCTCGAATCGATTGTCGGACGGATCGGGACTACCCGACGGCCCGTGTTTCCATTGGTTGCAGCCCACCCATAACGTATGATCTCTGTCCTGAATCAGCCAGGTTACTTCCAGTTGGTCACTGTAGCGGGGAAATTGGTAAAACGTGGTCTGGTTCGTCGCCCGGTTCCATTTGTAGAGTCCCTGATTGGCAACGCCCAGCCAGACCGTTTGCCCCGTCGGGTCCGACTTGTCGATCAGAATGGCATTGACGGGCTGACTTTTGGCCGGAATGAGGTTGGTTTTGATAAACTGGTTGTGAGGGTCGTATTTCAGCAGACCTTCCGACGTGCAGACCCACAGGATGCCGGTGCGTTGGCTCGGCACGATGTCGTACACAATATAGCGTTGAGGGATGAGGTTGTCGAAAAACGCGAACTGCCCGGTTTCCGGCCGGAAAACGCCTAAACCCCTATCCGTCCCAATCCACAGCATCCGCTTTCCGGTTTCATCCGCCCCATCGCAGACCGCCAGCATTGCCCCGTTCGCGTACGGGTACTGTTTCGTCTGACCAGTTCGGGTATCATATCGCAGCAGTCCCTGATTTTCGACCGGTATCCAAATGGTATCATCTTTGTCGATAAAGCCCTTCCGAAATACCAGGTGTGCAGGCGTATTGGGCCGGGGGCAGTCCTCGCCAAGCTGGCAAATGAGTTTATCCGCTTTCCGGTCAAATCGGAACAGGCCTACTTCCATGCCCAGTACCCAGACGGTATGCTGGCTGTCTTCCAAGAAACTGCCTTTGTTATATACCCAGGTCGTTTTAGTCATGGGGTACCGGCGCACCCGGCCGGTGGCAGGGTTATAGCGGTTGATGCTGGTGCGGTCCGCAAACCAGACGTGGCCGAACGAATCGACAAAGGTGTTGTACGCGCCACCGTCGGCCTGGCCCACGATGGTCCGGCTCTCCAGCGAACGGGGATCGACCCGCAGCAGTTTTTCCTTGTCGGTCGAACTATAAATTGTGCCGGTTTTATCGACGGCGACACCGAGGGTCATCACGTCGCCCACCGACCGGAACGTATAGCCGTCGTAGCGGGTGAGACATTTGCGCGTACCGAACCACATGAAGCCGCTGCTGTCTTCGGCCGCACAATGGACCGACCGGCTGGGCATACCATCACGGTCGCTGATGTGCTCAAACGACACATTGGGTACCTGAGCCGCAGCCGTACCGGCCAGCCATAGTAGCACAAATGCCTGGCGCATCATAGCTTGGGACAGGTCTTGAAACCATTCGTAATGAAGGCCGTTTTCTGCGCGTGCTTCAGGCTAAACGGTAAGTCGATGACCAGGTCGCGCACCCATTTATTGGGTGAAGCAGTAACCGATTTGAAGGTTCCGTCGGTGGTCATGTCCATTGACACGCAAGTGGGATTGCCTTTGGGACCCCACTCCCAGAGCAGCCAACCCATCTGCGCAGAGTTGGCCCGCTGGGCAAACTGGAGGTAGTCAACAGCACCCGACGGACTGCATTTGATGGAGTCATCTCCCGCCCCGGCACCAAAGCCCGCCAGTTCGCCAATAACAATGTTGATGGGAAGCTGACTAACCTCGTCAAACCGATCTTTGATAAACGTGGGCAAGGCATCCGTAGCAGCTTGGGGCCAATAAGCGTGAAACGAGAAGATGAGGTTGTGTTGGGGATCGGCCTTGAGCATTTCAAGCCCTTTCAGCGCAAAACATTTCAGACTTTTTCCCCGATCCATACCATCGATCATCAGTGGTACTTTGATACCCGCTTTGCGCAGGCCACTCACGGCCTGTTTGTAGGCATTTGCGTACGTTGTTACGTCGTTGGGAACATCTTCGTCACCCGTCGCGGCTTCGTTCGCAATGTTGACGATCAGGTAGGCCTGAT
>JBBSSJ010000289.1:0-5840 GCA_038242095.1 Cytophagales bacterium | reverse complement strand
CGAGGCCATGATCGCCGAGCTGCTTTCGTACGGCATCCTTTTCCGCAACACCGAGATCGTGCAAAACATGCTGCAGGATTTTATTAAAGCCGAAAAAGAACAGGCACTGCTCGAAAAAGTGCTTTACGATAAGATTCAGAAAAACCCCAACGAAGCTTTCTACAACGAACTGCTGGTATGGTACCAGGTGCAGCGCAAGGATTTCTTTAAAGCCTTCATTCAGGAACGCGCTCTCGACAAGCGTTTCAAGTACAGCGGTACCCGCATTTTCGATCTGGCAAATCTGGCGCTGCAAAACCAGGATTACGAAAATGCCGCCGACATGTTCGAGTACATCATAAAGGAATATCCGCAGGGGCAGCTCTATCCCTTTGCCCGGCGCATGGCCATCTACTCGCGCGAAGAGCAGGTCAAGAACACCTACCCGGTCAAGAGAGACGAGGTACAGAAATTGGTTGGCGAATACGAAAAGCTGATTGCCGAGCTCGGCGTCAACCCCCGGACGCTCGAAGCTTTGCGGAATATGGCGATCCTGCACGCCTTTTACCTCGATGAGAAGGACAAGGCTATTGCGATTCTAAACAAGGCCATAGAGGCCGGAAAAACGGAAAAGGAGTTTGTGGATAAATGCAAACTCGCCCTTGGCGATATTTACCTGTTGGTCGGCGAACCCTGGGAAGCGACATTGCTGTATTCTCAAGTAGAGAAATCCCAAAAAGACGACGCGTTGGGCTACGAGGCCAAACTCCGCAACGCTAAGCTGCACTACTATAAGGGCGATTTCGAGTTATCCAAAGAAGTACTTGACATCTTGAAAAGAGCGACGACCCGCGAAATCGCAAACGATGCCAACGACCTCAGTCTGCTCATCATGGACAACACCGGGCTGGACACCTCCGAAACCGCCATGCGCGACTACGCCAACGTCGAACTACTCCTCTTCCAAAATAAGCGCATGGAAGCTATCGACTCACTAAAAAGTCTGTTCGTAAGGTACAAAGACCACAGCTTGGCCGACGAAATACTCTGGCTCGAAGCGAGGACCTACATGAAACTCGACAGCAACCAACAGGCGCTGGAAGACCTGAAAATCATTCACGAGAAGTTCGGCTACGACATCCTCGGCGACGACGCGCTTTATACGATGGGCAAGCTCTACCAAGAGAAACTCAACAACAAGGAAGAGGCGATGAAGATGTACCAGGAACTACTGGAAAAATATCCAGGAAGCATTTTCGTGGCTGACGCGAGGAAGCGGTTTAGAGTTTTGCGGGGCGATCCGATTAATTGAGATAGCTTTATCCATGCTATATCCGATGAACTATGAAAAATCTCATATACAAATATCGAGGATGGCTAATTGCCTGCTTTATGGCGGTAACCTTATCCGTACTTATATCTTCTCCTCAGATTCGTGAGATTAGCTATACCCGCTTGCAAAAGCTAATCATTGATAAAGAAGTAGCTGGAATAACCATTACACAAAGCAAGAGGGGAATTCCAGAAAGGTACATTGCTGAAATTACCTTGACGCCCGCGGCCTCAGAAAAGTACAGCCAGCTTACGGCTGGGATTTCACCCACTCAGGAAGTCCCTCATTTTGTGTGTTCGATTGGAAATTTAAGAGAAGAAGTCGATCAATGGAAAGAAGGACTGGCAGGTCGAGTAAAAATTAAGGTTTCCTTCTAAAACATGCAGATCTGTTTCTCCAATAGTGTCCTTAAGCTAATGGATAACCACATACCAGACCGCCAGAGCAGAAATCTGAAAGTTGTGGAGATCGCTCACGGTTTTTTGCCGCTCATGAATCGGATCGGCACTAAAGCATAAACTCTGAGCAGTTGCCCATCCTGGGAGCCAGGTATCCATTTGGGCATCATCTTTACTATTCGCTTGGCCTCTTGTATCAACTCGTCATTAGCATTGGTATAACCAACCTGGACACTCGATATCGAGCCGTCTTTCTCAATCAGGAGTTTAAGTTGTACTAAAGATCCTTTTTTAAGGTTGACAGGATATCGACTAGTTGACTGAACAAACTCAAACATAGTTTCATTGCCACCGGGAAATTTGGGCGGTACTTCAACCACCATATATACTGTAGTATCAAATTGTATGGAAGGGTTAACTATTCCATACAAGTCATTACCGCGTGAGATTGTAGTGGTAATGCCAATTAAGACGAGAGTCAATATTGAATGTAGAAACTTTACTTTCGTATTTGTGTATGGAAATACCATATGAAAATTTTAGTGAACCCTCTTTTGAATCTGAATATCCAAAAAAGTCAAATTCGCACACATTCTCCTTCCTTCAAACAAGCCCTAATCCCAGTCCGTCTATTTCTACGCAAACCTAAGCGGCATCAAAATTCCCAATTACCCCATCAAATAGGCCTTGAAGTCTCGGAAACTGGCTTTTAATGGGATTGCTTTTTTCTCCAACGAAAGTAAATTTTCCAGCCTTTCCGGAATGTGAACGGGAGAATCGAGGGTTTTTTCTACTAAATCCAAAAATTTGGCCGGATGGGCGGTCGCCAGGAAAATTCCGGTAAAATCTTCGCCGGAAACTTCTCGGTACTTTTGTAACCCTTCGTATGCTACGGCGGTATGCGGACACATCACGTAATTGGTCTGCTTAAAAACTTCTTGCATACTTGCCTTCGTCGCTTCGTCGTCGAAGTAGTAGCCCGATACCATGTCGCGGACGCTTTGCCAGTCGTCTTCAAAAAATCGGGTGAGCCGCACAAAGTTACTCGGACTGCCAACGTCCATCGCGTTAGAAATTGTTTCGATAGAAGGCAGCGGCTCGTAGCTTTTGCTTTCAAGGTAGCGCGGCACGACGTTGTTACGGTTGGTGGCCGCCACGAAATGTTGCACGGGCAAACCCATCCGGTAGGCGAGCACCCCCGCGCTGATATTACCGAAATTTCCGCTTGGTATCGAAAGTACCAGTGGCTTGCCCAGGTGCTTCGTTTGGGCGTAGGCCGAGAAGTAATAAAACGATTGCGGGATTAGTCGCGCGATGTTGATGGAGTTGGCCGAGGCAAGATTATACTTTGCCGAGAGTTCGGGGTCAAGAAAAGCCTCCTTCACCAGGCGCTGACAATCATCAAAGGTGCCATCCACTTCCAGCGCCGTGATGTTGTGGCCTAGCGTCGTTAACTGCTTCTCCTGAATCTCGCTCACCTTGCCACTCGGATACAGGATCGTGACCGAAATACCGGGTACTTTATAAAAGCCCTGCGCCACTGCTCCGCCCGTATCGCCGGAGGTAGCGACCAAAATTTTTATTTCCTTCTGGGACTTGAGTAAAAAGTGCGACATCAACGCCGCCATGAACCGCGCCCCAAAATCTTTGAACGCCATCGAAGGCCCGTGGAACAATTCTAATACGTAGTTATCGGGTGTAATCTCAACCACCGGAGCCAGGAAAGAAAAGGAGTTATCCACAATCTTTTCCACATCGGCGCGCGAAAGATCATCTTTCAACAGCGTGTAAGCCACTTCCACCGCAATTTCGTTGAAAGTCCGCTGCTCGATCGTAGCAAGAAAATTCGGCGAAATAGTCGGGATCGACATCGGCATATATAAACCGTTGTCGGGCGGCAAAGAACGAAAAACGGCTTCTTCCAGCGAAGCCGTGATGCTCCGCGTTTTGGTACTGTAAAACAACATGATAACGAATCCTAAACCCTAAAAACGAAGCCGCAAAGCTACGCAAAACCAATCACCAACCGAACAGCCCATCCGGGTAATTTTAAGAAAAGTACCTAACTTGCCATACTGCAAAATGATCTAATAACTCATATCTATATACCCGTGTCAAAAGGAATCTTCAAAGTACCCCAACCCATCAATGAACCTGTAAAAAGCTACGCGCCGGGCAGCCCCGAACGAGCCGAACTGAAAGCCGAGCTGAAAAGGGCGCGCGCCACCACGGTAGAAATACCGCAATACATCGGCGGCGAAACCATTTTTACGGATAAAAAACTTAAAGTATCGCCGCCGCACGACCATCAGCACGTTTTGGGCTACATGCACGAAGGCGATGCTTCGCACGTCAAGCTGGCCATCGACGCCGCGTTGGGCGCGCGCGAGGCCTGGGCCAACTTGGCTTGGGAGCAGCGGGCCGCTATCTTCCTGAAAGCCGCCGATCTGATCGCCGGACCTTACCGCGCCAAAATAAATGCCGCCACGATGTTGGGGCAGTCCAAGAGCGCCTACCAGGCTGAAATCGATGCCGCCTGTGAGTACATCGACTTCTTGAGGTTCAACGTACAGTTTATGACGGACCTCTACGCCCAGCAGCCTACTTCCTCGCCGGGTGTCTGGAATCGGCTGGAATACCGGCCACTGGAAGGCTTCATCTTTGCACTTACGCCCTTCAACTTCACGGCCATCGCCGGAAACCTGTGCACGGCGCCCGCTATGATGGGCAACGTGATCGTGTGGAAACCCGCCTATACTCAGGTGTATTCGGCCAATGTCCTGATGGAAGTATTCAAAGAAGCGGGCGTACCGGATGGCGTTATCAACATGATCCTGGTGGATGGTCCCGAAGCGGGTGAAATTGTCTTCAAGCACCGCGAATTTGCGGGGGTCCACTTCACGGGCAGCACCAAAGTTTTCAACACCATCTGGAAAACGATTGGAAATAACATCGCCAACTACTGTTCCTTCCCGCGCATCGTGGGCGAAACGGGCGGTAAGGATTTTGTCGTAGCCCACAAATCGGCTCATCCAAAAACGCTGGCGACGGCGCTCGTGCGGGGAGCATTTGAATACCAGGGTCAGAAATGTTCGGCGGCTTCGCGGGCGTATATTCCGTCCAATATGTGGGAGGAAGTGAAAGAATACATTGTCGCGGATCTGAAAGAAATCAAGATGGGGCCGGTGGAGGATTTCAGCAATTTCGTCAACGCCGTCATCGACGAAAAGTCGTTTGACAAGATTGCGGGCTACATCGACCGCGCCAAGGCCGATGACAACGTCGAAATCGTGGCCGGGGGCAACTACGACAAGAGTAAAGGGTACTTCGTGGAGCCCACCGTGTTGATGGCTAAGGACCCCAAATACATTACGCTTTGCGAGGAGATTTTTGGTCCGGTGCTGAGTATCTATATATACGAGCCCGAAAAATTTGAAGAGACGCTGGCGCTGGTTGATGAAACCTCACCTTACGCACTCACAGGTTCTATCTTCGCGCAAGATCGCTACGCCGTAGCCTTGGCGACCAAAAAACTAGTCAATGCGGCCGGAAACTTCTATATCAACGACAAGCCTACGGGGGCGGTCGTGGGGCAGCAGCCCTTCGGCGGTGCGCGTGGCTCGGGTACCAACGACAAGGCGGGGTCGATCCTGAATTTGATCCGCTGGGTGTCGCCGCGTACCATCAAAGAGACGCTTGACGCCCCAAAAGACTACCAATATCCCTTCTTACAGGAACCATAATTGGACGATTTTTGTAAAATATTTTGCCTGGGCAAGAACTTTCGCAGAACAACGTTTTTTTTAGAATGAGTTTGTAAAAGTGAATGAAAGAGTCTTACCTTTGCAATCCCAATCGCGAAGAGAGAAAGAGGAAAAGAGAGATTTGGGAATTTTGTTCTTTGAAATGATGAAGTAAACCAAAGTGTAGGAAACACTTGTTTTAAAACAAGCGCGGCCAATCGCTCTCACGAGGATTGCGCCGTGAATTACAATTATTTACTATGGAGAGTTTGATCCTGGCTCAGGATGAACGCTAGCGGCAGGCCTAATACATGCAAGGCGAGGGGTCACCTTCGGGTGGCACCGTCGTACGGGTGCGTAACGCGTATGCAACCTACCTTCGACTGG
>JBBSSJ010000288.1:0-5869 GCA_038242095.1 Cytophagales bacterium | reverse complement strand
GCCACGACTTTCACGCCACTTTTCTGAAATAGCTCAGCCATTTCGATGGGTACCACGTTGCAGCCGCTCGACGAAATGACCAGCGCGCAGTCCTGCACCGATAGGTCGAAGTTGCGCAAGATGCGGTCAGCCAGGCCGGGAACATTCTCAAGAAACATGGCTTGTCGCTGTCCGTTGGCCCCTACCACCAGATTATGGAACGTCAGCGAGAGTTCCACGATCGGGTTGAAGCCCGGAAAAGAGCCGTAGCGCGGCCACATTTCCTCGACCATGATACGGCTATGGCCGCTGCCAAATACATGAACCATCCGTCCCGCCAAAATGCTGTCGGCGAACCAACGAGCCGCGGTCCGAATTTCGGTTTTCTGGCCTTCGACGGTAGCGGCGATCTTTCGGCATTTGTCTAGGTAGTCCTGGATGACGTCCATCGGCTTCCAATGAGTTAATGTTAGAATGAGTGAATATTCGTACTAGCCAGAGATAACCGTTCGGTTTACATTTATATAACACCCAGTTCTGCCAGTATTCTTCTTGTAATTATCTTGCGTTGCGCACCGAAGTCTTCGCGCTGATTGGCGTCAGGCTGGTAGAGGCGTGTGGCGAAGAAATAGACATTGTCTTTTGTTTCTACATAACCCACGTACCAGCCGACGTGGGTGGGTTTGGTGTCGGCCCAGCCGGTTTTGGCGCGCAGGGTATAGGCATCCGTTTTTTCTTCCACCATAATTTTCTTGCCGATGCGGTAGGTGCGCGCACTGAACGGGCACTTTTCAGCGTGGAGTTTTTGTAGGAATTCCAGCTGATTTTTGGGAGAAATTTTCAGGCTCGATCCCAGCCAGAAAGTTGTCAGCCCACCGCTGATATCCCGATTGCCATAGTCAAGGGATTTTAAATATTTATGATACTTCTGCTCGCCAATGCGCTTCGCTATTTCCTGATAAAACCAGAAAGCTGAGTTTTTGTAAGCTAAATCGAGATCGTAATCCTGCTCCCAGATTTTGAGCCGCTTGGGCGTACCGTCCCACTTAATGATTTCCTTTTCATCCTTTACCGCCTTTGTTTCCAAGGCGATAAACGTATTGGGAATCTTGAAAGTCGAAGCGGGCGAAGTAGATTTTCGGAAATCGACTTTATTGGTCGTAGCGTATTCTTTTTTATCTAAATCATACATACTAAAACTCCCCTCAAACCCCGATTCTTTAAAATGGTGCTCGAACTGCGGCAGCATTTTCTGCGCTAAGACTGGATAGCTTATCAGGAATAACAGCAAGAGTTTTAATGATTTGTTTTTCAAAATAATTAAGTTTTCAGACTAAAATAGTTCAATATACAAACCCGCGGCCGGAAGCCTGAACCACTCAACAAATAAGCAACCGGACAGGCGCTCCCCAAAACATTCTACCCGTCCCTTTTCATCGCAAACCCTGCCGCCCCGATCGCTCCCGCCATATCGCCAAAATGGGCTTGCAGGATCGGCGTAGTTTTGCCGCCAGGTCGCCATTCGTAGATGTCCATGAAGGTGTTGAGTGGCGCGAACAGGGCGTCGTCGGCCAGGGTGATGCCGCCCGCCAGCACGATGCAATCCGGCGAGAATGTATTGATCAGCGAGCATAGCCCCGCGGTTAGTGACTTGATCGACGCCAGCCAAAGGTAGGTGGCGAACGGCTCGCCCCTGCGGTAGGCCTCGACCAGCGCCCAGGTGGACGTGTAGCGGCCCCGGCTGCGGCGTTCGACGGAGTGGTTACCGATGGCATATTCCAGCGTGCCCGGCGCGCCCACGACGCTGCACTCGTCGTCGTGCGCGTTGATGGTGATGTGGCCAATGCTGCCCGCCATCTGCGAAAGTCCCTGATACAGCGCACCGTTGATGAGAATCCCGCCGCCGACGCCTGTTCCGAGCGTGACGAGGATGACATTCTGGTGGCCCTTGGCCGCGCCGAAGGCCGCCTCAGCCATTAGAGCCGAGTGCGCATCGTTGATGACCGCAGTGGGTAGGCCCAGATAATCTCTCCACACGAAACTCACCAAACCCGGCAACCGATTGGGCATGAAAGCAATGCAACTGTTATCGGCATCAGGCAAGCCGGGCGCCGACAGACCAATGCCCGCTATGGGCCCGTGCCAAAAATTCTGGAAGTACTGCGCCATTTCGCGCACATTCTCCCGCCAAAGCCCGTCGGGGTCATCCTGCGTGGGAATATAATGCTGCTTCAACACCTCGCCCGAAGCATCGACCAGCACGCCTTTAATGTTAGTCCCGCCAAGATCGATGCCAATAAAAACCATGGTCTGGGGGGATTGTTTGTTTATAGGTTTATGTGTTTTTTTGATAAAACGAGAGGCAAGCCCTAAACAAATAAACGCTCGGGCGGGCAGCGCCCGTAAATAAATAAACACTACCCTTTCAATACTGCCCCTCCGCGATGCTCCAGCCGCCGTCGACGGTGAGGATTTGGCCGGTGGTGAAGCGCGAGAAGTCGGACATGAAGTACACTGCCGCGCCGTCGAGATCTTTGGGTTGGCCCATGCGGCCGCCATCAAGGGGTTGCTTGGTCTTGATAAAATCCTGAATGGCATCGTCTTCGGCGGCGCGCCTTGCCATCGGCGTGTCCACGAGGGCGGGAGCCAGCACGTTGATGCGGATGTTGTTTTTGGCGTAGTAGGCCGCCGTGGATTTGGTAAAGCCAATCACCGCTGACTTCGCCGCCGCGTAGGCGTGGGTAGTAAAGTGCAGCGGTGAGGGAGAATCGCCCAGCACTGAGCCCATGTTCAGGATCGCGCCGCCGCGGTTCATGCCCATGAACGCCCGGATAGCCGCCTGATTGGACAGCATCATCGCCGTCAAATTCAGGTTGAGCGTGGCGTTCCAGCCTTCGAGCGTCAGTTCGTGCAGCGGCCCGTCGCCAAATTTGCGCCCGCTGCCGCCCGCCACGTGGTACAGGCCGTCGAAGCTGCCAAATTCACGGACGCAAAGCTGAATTGCATTTTGGGCGGTTTCGGCGTGGGTAGCGTCGCCCTGCTTGGCGCGGGCGTTTTGTCCCAGGTCGACCTCAGCCATCAGGCAGCTCTCGGGATTGCGCCCAATGACGACTACACGGGCCCCGTTCTCCACGAACGCCTTCGCCGCCGAAAGTCCCAGGCCCGTCGTCCCGCCTATCACTACGATTGATTTATTGGTAAGCCAGTTCATGGGGAGTTTGTGAGTATATGAGTTTATCAAGTGCCTGAGTCCAAACCGCGCGAGCGGCCCCTTCATCAACTCCTTTCGCAAGAATAGGGTTTATTACGCAAAAAAACACCCTGCCTTTGCGAGAAAAGCAGGGTGTTTTTGAAGTTGTCTAGGTAGGTTGGTCAAGCTACGGAGCGGAGCAGCGACATCGACGATTTGTCAAATTGCTCGCGGGCGTAATCGAGCGAGAGGGTGAACTCCTTAATGTCTTTATTGGATGGAATATCAAACATGGCATCCGTCATAATCGACTCACAAATAGAGCGCAACCCCCTGGCTCCCAGCTTATACACCATGGCTTGATCGACAATAAAGTCAATCACATCTTCGTCAAAAGACAGTTCTACGCCTTCCATCCTGAACAGTTTTTGGTACTGCTTCACGAGGGCATTTTTGGGCTCGATCAGGATGCGGCGCAACGTTTCGCGGTCCAGCGGGTTGAGGTACGTCAGCACGGGCAGACGGCCGATCAATTCAGGAATCAGGCCGAACGATTTCAGATCCATCGCCGTGACGTAGCGCATCAAGTTGCCTTTATCGAAGATCTCGATGATGCGGTTATCGCCCGAAAAACCGATCGGACGGGTGTTAATGCGCTTGGCGATGTGTCGCTCGATGCCATCAAATGCACCACCGCAAATGAACAGGATATTCTCGGTGTTCAGGGCGATCATTTTCTGGTCGGGATGCTTGCGGCCGCCTTGTGGTGGTACGTTCACAACCGAACCTTCCAGCAATTTGAGCAAAGCCTGCTGCACGCCCTCGCCGCTCACGTCGCGCGTGATCGACGGGTTGTCGGACTTGCGGCTGATCTTGTCGATTTCGTCGATGTAAACAATGCCCCGCTCGGCGGCTTCCACATTATAGTCGGCGGCCTGGAGCAGGCGCGTCAGGATCGTCTCGACGTCCTCGCCCACGTAGCCCGCCTCGGTGACGGTAGTTGCATCGGCAATGCAGAAAGGCACCTGCAATACTTTGGCAATGGTGCGCGCCAGGTAGGTTTTGCCCGTCCCGGTTTCGCCCGCCATGATGATGTTTGACTTCTCAATAATCACCTCATCGTCGGTTTGGTGCTGCGACAGGCGCTTGTAGTGGTTATATACCGCCACGGCCAACGAGCGTTTGGCTTCGTCCTGCCCGATGATGTACTGCTCCATGAACTCTTTCATCGCCTGCGGCGGTATGAGGTTCAGTTTGGGCAGTTTCGACTTCTTGCCTTCCTTTTCTTTCTTGTCTTTGGGGGTCAATTCCTCCGTCACTACCTGATTCCCCTGCGTGATGCAGTGGTTGCAGATGTGAGCGTCGATGCCCGACAACAGAAGTTCTACTTCATTTTTCCGGCGTCCGCAGAACGAACAACTTACTTGAGCCATTTTCAATTTTGAATGAGTGACGGCGGGGCGCCCCGAGGCGGCCGCCCGCGCGGTTGAGGGAATGGGTGAATTCCTTATTCAAATTTTTTGGGAGAAAAGACAAATTTCCGGGTTTTTAAGACCTTAACCAAATCTGTCTGTTCCCTAAGCAACAAAAAAACCGATAAGGTTCACGCATGAACCCTATCGGGACAAATTTATTTAGCCGGGGGCGCCTAGCCAACAGTGCTTATTTTTCCTTCGACTTGTCGCGCATAAGTACCTCATCGATCAGGCCGTATTCCTTGGCTTCTCCGGCCCGGAACCACTTGTCGCTGTCGGAATCTTTCTCGATGGTTTTAATGTCCTTGCCCGTGTGGTCGGCCAGGATTTCGTAGAGTTCCTCCCGAATTTTAACAATTTCGCGGGCCGTGATCTCGATGTCGGTCGAGCGTCCCTGCGCACCGCCCGAAGGCTGATGGATCATCACCCGCGCGTGGGGCAGGGCCGAGCGCTTGCCCGCCGCGCCACCCGCCAGCAACACCGCGCCCATGGAGGCAGCCAGACTGGTGCAGACCGTTGCGACATCAGGCCGCACGTACTGCATGGTGTCGTAGATACCGAGACCGGCGTAGACCGAGCCGCCGGGGCTGTTGATATACATCAGTACGTCCTTCTTGGCGTCGGCCGATTCGAGAAACAGCAACTGCGCCACCACGATGTTGGCGATGTTATCGTCCACGGCGGTGCCCATGAAGATGATGCGGTCGGCCATAAGGCGCGAAAACACGTCCACCTCCCGGAAGTTCATGGGGCGCTCCTCGATAACGGCGCGGGTCATATTCTCGATCGTATGGTTCATGTAGCCATCCACCGTCGAGCCGTTGATGCCCATGTGGTGTACAGCGTATTTTCTAAATTCTTTTCCGTAGTCCATTATTTGTCTGAGTGAATTTTGAATAAAAAAAGGTCGAAAGGGCTTTTCCCGGTTTCGGAATTTTTACACAACGAAAACGACCGGGTCATAGTTTCTACCTACCAGAACCGGGCCACGCCCTTTTCCGACTACAAAGCTGACCATTCATGACATACTCGCTTATTAGTGCAAGCGACAAAATGTCGGGATTTTGGGAAAAGAACGGAGCTTTTTTATTTATTTACGGTGGGCGTCAGTTATCCGACCGCCTCCCTCGCTACCGCCATTTTGCAACTGGTGGCTTCGCTGCTCGGCTCGGAATCCGCCTCCATCAGCGAACCCGGGTAGCTCCGCTAGGGGAGGCGAAGCCAT
>JBBSSJ010000287.1:0-5895 GCA_038242095.1 Cytophagales bacterium | reverse complement strand
TGAATTAATTACTGTTATTGATACTTATCAGATACACGGCGCTGTTGTTGGTGGTAGGGGTTTCGCCACCGCCCGTACCATTAAAGACCCTGGCCGTGATGGTTGCCGCCGCGTTCGGACTACCCGTAGCTCTCACCTGAAGCAATATTTTCATATTGCCATTGGCCGGGATCGAGAGATTATTTTTCAGCGTAAACACGTATCGGGTTGCCTGTTCGGTAATGGTCCAGTCGCCATTGGTCATGTTGGTCTGTCCCACTACGGTTGAAGAAGTGGCGTTCGGGTCAATGCTTATTGTAAAAGCAGGAGTGATCTTATTGACCTCGAACTCCACTGGTGCCGTGGTAAGCTGACCCGGACTGACGTTGTAGATGGCGATTACGACGTCCTTCTGCTGGTTCTGGTTGTAGGTGCCACCATTCGAGAAGATCGATGGCGTTAGATCAGGGACGCCATTAACATTATTATTATCCATGTTGATCGCACCGGCGATTGATAGGCCTCTACCTTGAAGACTAGCACCCGTTAATAAGCTGATAGCCCCATTAGCCAGAACAGTTCCCCGGAACACGGAGCCGATACCTACATTAACTGCCCCGTCCACTTGGAAATACACATTTTCAAAAGAGGCGCCGTTTGTCAGGACGATGCTTGAACCAGTAGCGGTCGATAGTGCGCCGGTCAACTTAATGATAAAGATGGCATTCGGATCCCCTCCTCCATCCAACGTCAGTATTCCCGTCAAGTCAGAAGCAGAAGCAGGGCCACTTTGGCAATACACACCGGGTGTAAGGGTTTGTCCCCCTATGCTGGCGGTGATTGGAGAGGCAGAGGCACAATCCAATGCATTCAGTTCAGCGTAAGCGGCCACCACATCGGTGGCAGCCTGCAGGGAGGCAGCATTTGCGACATTCGTCGTTCCAATCACAGTACCTGGGGGGAACCCAGTCAACGCTCCTGCATTGGTGCCGATATTTCCATTCACCACGGTCGCTCCGTTGTTAGAAAATGCGCCGGTTACGGTAAATAAGGCGTAGCTGGAGGCCGTTCCTAAATTGGGGGCCTGTCCTAGACTCAAATTTGGAAAAATCAACGGTAGGACAAATGCCAAAATAATAGATAAATGTTTCATGTTTTTGGTTGTTTAGTAAAGTGGATGTGTTTTTATATGCAAATAAAAAGTCTTTAGTCATCCTTTATGTTACAGAAAAAATTATTATAGTTATATAATTTACATATTTTCTGAGTCTTCTAATTAACCGGGCAAAATGTCTGCGGCCTAATGCAGGGTATTAGACCTAAGTATCAGAGGGCATGGGGTTTATCCGAAATCCCGCAAGCAGTCCGGCTTAGAAAAGCGTAGGGTTTAGCAAAGTCTTCTGATTGCCAAAGTAGCTTCTAAACAGATGTGTTGATGATTACTGGGTAAGGAAGCGCGCCGGTTCGGCCAGCAAGGCGAAGGGGCACAACAAAAAAGCGGATTGGCTACAATAATCTAAGCTCAAGAAGCGCAACGGAAAGAACCAGGCGATGAAAGTTCACGTGGCAGAGAAGGAACTTGTGATCCTGATGCAAATCGATTTGCTAAAAAAGTATGAGACCTGCTCTGTTGCGACTGGCTGTTGCCCGGCGATGCAATGACGTAGGGCTGGGTAGGATTTTAGGTCCATAGGACTGCCAGCTTAGCCACAGTTCGAGGCTGATAGCCCGATGATTGAAAACTTGTTGAGTTTGAAATTAGTCGATAGTGGCTACTACAAGGAAACAGGGCTTTCTTATAAAACCATTTGCTGGGCCAAGAACTGAATCAAAATCCTGAAATGGTCGGCAAACTCGTCAATCTGAGCGGCTATATTCTTGGAATTGAAACGTTTTAGAACTATTTTCGAGATTTTTACAGATAGCAGCATTGCAACCACCTATGCTATTCCCTTCCCTTCCTTAGCCTTTCGAACCTACCTAGAAAGCAGTTACCAGTTTATCCAAATAGCTACGAGCATGAAACTCTACATCAAATACATGGTCACCAGACGCTGTAAACTAATTGTGCAGGCCACCCTGGACCAACTTGGGCTGGCTTACATCGTAGTGAATTTAGGTGAAGTAGAGCTCGATGAGGCTATTACCGCTGAGCAGCGTGACCAATTGAAAATCGCTTTACTAATATCGGGATTAGAACTGATGGACGATAAAAAAGCTATCCTGGTTGAAAAGATAAGAGCCCTGATCCTGGACATGGTGGAGCCCACAGACTCACCACTTAAACTAAAAAACTCTGAGTATATCAGTAAAAAACTCGACTATGATTATACCTACCTGTCTAACCTGTTTTCTCAGGTGACGGGCATCACCATTGAACAGTACCTTATCTTTCAGCGCATTGAGAAAGTGAAAGAACTGCTACTGTATGATGAACTGAGCCTTATCCAGATATCCGATAAACTGCAATACAGTAGTGTTGCCCATTTATCTGCACAGTTTAAAAAAGTCACCGGCTTAACCACTACTTTTTTCAAACAACTTAAGGCCCAGCACCGGAAAGCTCAACATAATGAATTACTGCTTTTTGACCAATTCAGTGCGTCATTCGCCTGGTCCATAAGTGATCGGCAGAGGCATAATTATCACCGGTCTCTCACTCGGGGATGCATCTTAATGTTAACCAACTTGAAAAAAACAATTCTATGGACAAGCCGTAGTTTTTTGAATTTGACGGGTTATAAACCTATTGATGTATTAGGGAAAACGCCTCATTTTTTACAGGGACCAGGTACTGACCCAATCACGTTACGCTTTATCCGTGAGCAGTTGAATGGAGACCAAAGGGTAGAGGCTGAGTTAGTAAACTATCGTAGCAATGGAGAACAGTACGTAGTTCATTTGCAGATTGAGCCTTTGTGCAATGAGCAAGGGGAAGCAACTCATTACTTGGCTGTGAAGTATGATGTTAATGAGGAGTATAAATGTGTGCCTGATGCTGTTCCAACGCCAGTTGCTGGTGTGTATCCAGGGACGTGACCCGGGAGGCACAAGCCGGTCTATGGGAGCAGGTCAGCCGGGCTGTGGCTTACAAAAGCTGTGGCCATCCCTATAAGCCCAGAGACAAGCATACCACACCAGTAGCACCCATTAATGAGCTCGTTCCGCATCTCTTTTTGAGTAACCTCTATCGAATCAATCTGATCGTTTTGGCTCCTAGTTGAATTGGTCAAAGATTCTTCCAAAAGAGGCCCTACAGTGGCCGAATACTGTTCAAAAGATTACTCTTTGCCGTACTTACTTACCCGCATGATGCGGCTGACACCCGTATCTATTTTGCCGCTACCGATGCAGGTGGCTTCCTGACAGTATTCCAACGCAATATCTTCTTTGTACACCAGCCCGACCCCCGGCGTGTACACCTCGCTGCGTTTGTAGAGCGAAACCACGCTCGAATCCCGCCGCTGCACCACGGTAAGGCTTTCCGGAAAATTACTTTCCGCCGGAAAGGGTGCGCCGAATTGAGCCTGATAGTTTTCTTCGGGTTTGTCGTTGAGCAGATTGCCGTTCCAGGTACTTTGGTCGGTGAGCGGGAAAGCCAATTTTACAAAAGCGACGTTATTCTCCACTCTTACGGCCCGGTCAGGGATACGATAAGCAGTCCAAATGGAATCCAGCGTCCAGGACGCTTCTTGGCGCGTTTTTTTGTATCGTTCCATGGGGAATTGCTCAATTCCGGTGGTTCCCATGAAAGGTTGACCGCATACTTCCCGCAAGAAGTAGGCGGTTCGGTTGGGTACGGGCGAGGTGACCTCGTAGCGTACTTCGTTGATCTCGTACTCAATGTACCGGCCTGTTTCCAGCGGGAAATAGTCGTAACCCGCTCCCCGACGGGGCGCGCCGTCGGGAGGCACACACCCCAGAATGAGCAATAGACTTATTACTAACCAGAAGCCGTTCCTATTTTTCATACTTTTTCATTTCTTCCAGCCACACGCCCAAAAACAGGGCCTTGGAAGCCAGAGTGTAATACCTCGACTTTTGGTTGAGCGGAATTGCCGGGTTCAGCAGAATTCCAACGACTTTGTCGAATTTTTTCTTTTCCACAATATCCCAAAGCAAATGCCCCCGGTGGAAGATGGCTTGCGTCTGTAGATGGAGAATCTGGAAACTTAGTAATCCGTATTCGCTGAAACTGGTTTTGTTGCTTCGGTTCAGGATTTCCTGCGGCATGATATCTTTCAAAGCCCGGCGGATGGTGTCCCGACCCTTGCCATCGCCGAACTTTACCCGTTCCGGGATAGCGAGAGAAAGTTCTACCAGCTTTTCGTCAAAAAAAGGATGGGCGTAATGATGGCCGAAGTGCAAGCCAATGTGGTGCAGTTGCTCGGTGGCGTCCACGTACGATTTATTGGTAATCTCCCTGAATTGATCTGCGTAGTTAGCCGAAAGCTCGTCAAAGAGTCCGTCCGCATTCGCACCCGTTTGATGTCGATCCAAACCGGCTGAAAACTCGGCGGTAAGAATATTTCCGACCGACGGAAGTGTCATTCGGTCTGTGAGCCTGTCGATGCCGGAATCAAGAAAATCCCGATGCGAATAGCCGAACTCGGATGAAAGCGCACGGGCGGTTCTCAGAAATTTGCCCAGATTTCTCTTTTTCAGCAAACGCCAAAGTTCACCGTCGAGGTAGTGCCGGGCGTACTTTTTTTGTTTTTCACTGGCGGGCATCTGCAGCCAGTCAGGATTTAGATAGCTCAAATCACGCTGCTCAGCGTACTGGTTGATGGCCTGTTTCAAGGCGAACCAGTCTTCGGCCTCACGGTAGGCCGGAATGAGTCCTCTACCGTGGCCTATCACCGAGTCGCCGTCGTGGCCGGTCAGTACTACGTCACATCCCGCTAATTGCACTTGGTTAGCCGCCGCGAAATGAAACCCTGATGGCAACGGGAAATGCTCGGGACGATCGAATAAGCGGCTGAGCAGCGCCAGTGAGCCGTACACATCGTTATCGGGACGCCCTTCAAAATGCCGGGAATTGATTTTTTCCTGTACAGCCCGCACAAATTGGCTTTCGTCCGTCGAAGCGAACTCGGGATTGATGTAGAAAGTGGATAACGAGTCAGTGAGCTGGTGCGCGACGCAGGCCACCGAAGAAGAATCGATTCCCCCGCTTAGGTGGGCACCGACATTTTCGTAACCTGTTGTGCATTTTCTGACTGAATCAACGAAGTAGCTACGGAATAATTCGATGTATTCTTCTTCGCGGGTAACGTTACGGTATCGGGCAGGATCGACCTGCCAGTAGCAGCGTTGCGCCTTTTGCCCAGCCTGAATAGTAAGGTGGTGAGCGGGTAGGGCGGCCTTGATGTCTTTGTAGAAAGTACGTTCCTCGAAACTCCGGTAAGCGGTTTCTGGCAGGAGAAAATCCCTGACTTTCAAATAGTCGATGGATTCGCTGGATGGCCTGAAGGTAGGCAGGTGGCTGATCCGGCTGGCGAAGGCAAAATGGGAGCCGGGCCGAAAGTCATAGTAAAAGGTTTTGAAGCCGAATCGGTCACGCGATACGAGTATCTTGTCCGACTGACGATCCCAAATCAAGAATACAAATTCGCCCGACAGATATTTCGACAGTTGGTCACCCCACTGTCGGTAGGCGCTGGCGATGAGGTCGGCCGGAGTGCCTTGCCGTTCGGGTAACGTCAGCAGGGATCGTACCTCCCGCTCATTGTGTAAACGGATGTCGGCTACTACGACAAAATCAGAATTCACCAAAATGGATTCTGAGGCGGAAGCAACCGCGTAACCGCCGGAGAAACCCACCCTTTGTCCCTGTGGGGTTTGGGGGCGGCTCAGCTCCGCAAGGGAGCCCGCTGCCCCGAGGCGAACAACGCCCGAAAAGTGCGGCGCAACCAG
>JBBSSJ010000286.1:0-5899 GCA_038242095.1 Cytophagales bacterium | reverse complement strand
GTTGCCGTACTGATTGATCCATTTGGACGAATAGATGTTACCGTTTTCACCTTCGTAAAAAAGCCGCGCGCGCTTGTCCT
Source organism: Cytophagales bacterium (assembly GCA_038242095.1). Classification (GTDB taxonomy): domain Bacteria; phylum Bacteroidota; class Bacteroidia; order Cytophagales; family Spirosomataceae; genus Persicitalea. The sequence goes on along the minus strand of JBBSSJ010000286.1, from coordinate 5,819 downwards.
TGGCTTCGTACAATGCCAGGTGAGCGTCTTCGATCAGAATATCGCCGCGTCCACCGTACTCGGCGGCCCCGTAAAAGGTGTTGAGCGAATTGCTGGCGTCTTGCGAAGTGTTCTGAATGGCAAAAATATCCTCGGGCGAATTGATGCCGTTGACGTTGATTCGCTGGTCAAACACGTCCTGAATATCCACTAACGCGTATTTCTTGGAATCGATTACCCGCGTGGCGGCATCGGCGGCTTCGGGGAACTTGGCCTGCATCAGGTACACGCGCGACAGGATGGTCGCCGCCGCGCTCTTGGTGGCAAAAAAGCCGTTGCTGGCGGGTAATTTGGCCTCGGCTTCGGTCAGATCTTTGAGTACTTGTGCGTAGACTTCGGCCACCGAGTTGCGGCTCACCTTGGTTTGCTCGTCGATTACGTTCGTCGGTTCCAGCACCAGCGGTACGCCTGGGTTGGCCGATGGCGTACCGTCGAGCCAGGTTTGGGCGTAAGATTTTATCAAACTGAAATACAGCAGACCCCGAATGAATTTGGCTTCGCCTTCGACACGATCGCGCTTTTCGGCGACGACAACGTCGAGGTTGGCGAGTACATTATTGGCTACATTGACGGCCCGATACGAATCCAGCCAGGTGGATTCTGCCTGGTCGTTGTTGACGAGCAGGCTTTTGCGAAAAATCTGGTCCGGTGCTACGAAAGTACCGTCGAAGAAAATCTCGCCGTTGTCACCCAGTAAATCAGCGTCCCGCTGGACGTTGCCGCCGAGCACATCGGCGTCGCCCAAGGCATCGTAAGCGCCGACGAGCAGCGCTTCCACGTCGCCCGAGGTAGCGACGGCCGCACCCGCGTCGATGGTATTGACCGGTTTGACATCTAATTTATCCGCGCAGCCACCCAGCAGTAAGCTGAGTGTTAGCGCGTAAGGGAGGATGGTTTTTATTTTATAAGTCATTTTTAATGATGAATTATGAGTGAATGACGGGGCCGCCCGGCGGTCCAAAGTCCAAAGTCCACTAGATTAAAACCCTAAATTAATTCCTACAATAACCGTCTTCGCCTGGGGGGCGGAATAGAAATCGTTGCCCAGGCCGATGTTGCCGGACAGGTAGTCGGTATTCACTTCGGGGTCCCAGCCAGTGTACTTCGTGAATGTCAGCAGATTCTGACCCGTTACGTAAATCCGTACGCGGTCAAGCTTGGCCCGGCTGGTCAACGCCAAGGGAAGCGTGTAGGCCAGCGTGGCAGTTTTGAGGCGCAGGTAGCTGCCGCTCTGCAGGTAGCGCGACGATTCCGCCGTGCCGTTGGCCCCGAACAGACGGGCCTGCGGAATGCGGGTAATGTCGCCGGGCTTCTGCCAGCGATCCAGCTGGTCGACAGTCTGGTTGTCGAAGAAGTCGCCGTTGGCCGACTGGAATTTGCCGGCACCGTTGTAAATGTCGTTGCCGGATTGTCCCTGGAAAAGAATGGTAAATTCCAGGCCTTTATACGAAAAATTATTGCTCAATCCACCAATCAGTTTTGGGTTGGGATTGCCCAGGATTACCCGCTGCGCCGTATTGGGGTCTTTGGTCGTCATGCGGTCCAGGGTGCCGTCAGGTCGCGCTTCATTGAGGTAGTAGAGCGCGTCGCCGTTGTCGACATCTACGCCCGCGTACTCAATGCCGAAGAAGGAACCGATCGGCTGGCCTTCGACGGCCCGGTTGAGGTAGCCGCCCGTGATTACCTGACCGTCGAGATCGAGGATTTTGTTGCGGTTGGCCGCCAGATTTAGTGAAGTATTCCACTTGAATTCACCCGTGAAATTATCGGTGCGCAGCACGAATTCCCAGCCTTTATTTTCCAGTCTGCCGATGTTACGAAGCTGGCTGCGGAAGCCCGAGGTACCCGGTACGTTTACGTTCAGCAGCAAATCCCGGGTATTTTTTGCGTAGTAATCAATTTCACCCGAAAGCCGGCCGCCCCAAAATCCGAACTCCAATCCGAAGTCCGACTGCGTGGTTTGCTCCCAGCGCAGGTCGGGGTTGGCGATTTGGTCGGGGCGCTGGCCCGGAACGCCCGCGTAGCCCGCATCGCCACGGTAAAGTCCGTAAGAAGCAAAGTTGCCAATTTCGGCGTTGCCCGTCAGGCCATAGCTGGCCCGCAACTTGAGCAGACTGAGCGCGTTGACGCCTTGAAGGAAGTTTTCGTCGGAAATAAGCCAGCCCACCGAGGCGGCCGGGAAGAAACCGTAGCGGTTGTTGGTCCCGAAGCGCGACGAGCCATCGACGCGGCCGCTGACCGAGAGCAGGTACTTGCTGGCGTAGCGGTAGTTGGCGCGGGCAAAGTACGACAGAAAGCTAAAGCTGCTGCCCGACGAGCTACCCGCCGTGATGTTGGCCGCCGAAATGATTTTGGTGTAGGCATTCGATGGAAATTGCTGCCCCGTGACGGAGTTGTAGGAGGCATCCGATTCCTGGAAGGTCATGCCGATCGTGGCGTCCACATCGTGCTTTTGGGCGAACGTATGGCCCAGCGTAAAGAAGTTGTTGCTGGTGTAGTTAGTCACCTGGGCCCACGAACTATAACCCTGGCCGTTGGGTGACCCCGTGTCGCGCGAGGTTTCCTTGCCGTAGTACTGGTCCTCGTTGAGGTTGTAGATGTCGGTACCGAGCTCGGTGCGGAATTTGAGCCAGCTGGCAAACTTATATTCGGCAAATACATTGCCAATCGTGCGGTAAGCCGTCGATACGTTGCTCGAGAAATCGCGGGTGAGCAGCGTATTATAATACAAAGTATTGTTGTTCAGCTCGTTGGTGCGCGGATCGATGATGGGCGTGATGGGAGGCATCGCCACAATTTGCAACGGGGTTGAAAACTGGTTGTCGTTCGAGAGCCTTCCGTTAACCGTGCGGGCTAAATTCACGTTAACGCCCAGCGTGAGCCGGTCGGTAGCTTTGTGGTCGAGGTTGACGCGGCCGCTCATTCTTTTAAATGAGTTTTTGATCAAAAATACTTTCTGGTCGAGGATTTGGGCCGAGATAAAGAAGCGGGTCTTGGCGTCGCCACCGCTGGCGCTGATGTCGAACTGGCCCATGGGAGCCTTTTGAAAAGCCTGCGCCTGCCAATCGGTGTAGGTCTCGTTATTCTCCCAGCCCGCCCGATTACCGGCGGAATAGCGCGTGAAGCGGCTGTAAGTACTACCCGGACGACTACCCGTCAGGTAGTCATCCGACAGGTTGCCTGCGTTGATCTCGTTCTGTACTGCTTCCGAGAAAAGTGTTACGTACTGTTCTGTATTGAGCCAGTCGCGCAGGTGGGTCGGCTTGCTGCTACCCATTTGGTAGCCGATGCTGAACTTAGTCTTGCCGGTTTTTCCCTTCTTGCTCGTCAGCAGTACCACGCCGTTGGAGGCCCGGGCCCCGTAAATGGCGGCGGCCGAAGCATCTTTCAGGATGTCGATGGACTCGATGTCGTTGAAGTTTATGTCGGCCAGCGGGTTTTGGGGCGCAGAACTGGCCGAACCCTGATCGCCGCTGTTGAGCGGAATGCCGTCCAGTACATACAGCGGTTCGTTGCTGGCCGTCACCGACGACGAGCCCCGAATCCGCATCTGAATGCCCTGTCCCAGTTTACCGTTGAGCGCGGTAACCTGCACCCCGGCGGCGCGGCCCTGCAACGCCTGCTCGAACGTGGTCACGGGTGTATTGGCGATTTCGGCTCCGCCCACCCGGGCGATGTTGCCAGTCAGATTGCGCTTCGACTGCGTACCATAACCCGTCACGACCACTTCACTCAAGGCGCGGGTGTCGATGGCCAGCTGCACGTTTATTACGTTGCGGTTACTGACTACTATTTCCTGCGATTCCAGACCTACGAAGCTGAATACGAGGGTGGCATCGGACCCCGCTTGCACTGAGTATAAGCCAGTGGCGTCGGTTTGGGTTCCGCGCTGCGAGCCCTGGACCTGTACGGTTACGCCAGGAAGTGCGCTGCCATCCTCGGCGGAAGTTACCTTGCCCGTTACGGTCGCTTGCTGGGCGATCACCGCCGACCAGGAAACGAAACAGGCGAATAGGAGTAAACTAATTTTTCTCATATTTGGATTACATTTGCTTGATTGGATTTTGGGATTAAGACGTTAATTTAACGCAAGAGTCAGACTGAATAAAAAAGAGAAATCTGGAAATACTTTGACTTTATTTAAAGTTATCTTGCGGAAACGGAGTACAATTTCCTGAAAAGTTCTTGCACTGCAAAACTTTATTTGTATTCGGTACAGTCGTTGGAATACCCCCTGCCTTTTAACAAAATTTTCTAAATATGAACTTGTATTTTTTTGCGATTTGGCTCACAGCGTTGTTTCCCGCCCCGGCTCCCGTAGCGGTGGAAGCCACGCCGACCGTGTGGGTTTTCCTCGACCCCGAATGTCCGATTTGCCAATCTTACACACGTACCCTGCGGGAGCTGCATAGCCAGTTTGCGGGCAAGAACGTCGCATTTCGGGCGGTGTATACTTCCCCCGGCATTACGAAGAGTGACATTGAACGTTTTCAGAAGACTTATCGGTTGCCCATTCCCTGGACGATTGACCAGGACTACACGCTTGCCAAGCGTTGGAATGCTACTACAACGCCTGAGGTAGTTGTTACCACGGCCATCGGCGCGGTGCAATATCGGGGTGCGATCGACAACTGGTACTACGCGCTGGGAAAGAACCGGCCCAAACCCACCGAAAATTACCTGCTCGACGCACTTAAAGAAATTACGTCAGGACAGCCCGTCAGCCGGAAGAATACGCAGGCGGTGGGGTGTTTGATTAATTATTAAGGAAGGGGAGAAAGGAGGAAGGAGGGTTAATGGTTAACGGCCAACAGGTTGGGTCGTCCTGAAATAGGTTGACCAAAATCTAATTCAATTAATTTTAACCCAACAACCCAACAACCCAACAACCACCTGAAAGCTACTTTTTTACGAAATGCCTCGCTGCCCGCAGGATAATACGGCCGTGGTTGAGGATTGTGGCGGGCAGGCCGAAGTGTTGGCTTAGTACTTTAAAACGGTCGAGTAGGGAGCGCCGCCGTCGTTGGGCCGACAGGCCGCCGGTGAGGTAGCGGCAGAGGACGAAAGGCAGGAATTGCGTTTTGCGGGCGCGTTTTAAGCATTCAATTTCCCAGTCGATGTCGGCGCTGAGGTTGTCGGTGGCGTAGGAAGGCGCGATGGCCCGGCGCACGATGAACGCCTGGTGCGAAATCTTCATGCCGAGCGCGAAATCGCGCCAACTGATTTTCTTTGGTAAGGTGTGCGGTGTCACCTCGCTGCGCAACCCCACTGGCTGGCCATCATCATTTACGAAAAGCGCATCGCTGTAGTATAGGTCGGCATCCGTCCGAAAGGCGTGAAGCAGCCGCGAGATTACCTGCCCGTCGTGGACCTCGTCGCCCGCGTTGAGAAACCAAATATATTTTCCCTTAGCCAGGCTCATGCCTTTGTTCATGGCGTCATAAAGTCCCCGATCGGGCTCCGATACAATTTTATCCAGCAGCACGCTGTACCGCTCGGCAATCTGCAGCGTATCGTCCGAAGAAGCACCATCCACCAGAATATACTCGATTTCGTCGAGGGCTCCGGGCACAAGGCGGGCGGCTCGCGCCACGCTTTGCAAGGTGCGCTCGAGGTACTTTCCGGCGTTGTAGGTAACGGTGACGATCGTGAGCAAAAGGAATTGAAAATTGAGGAGTGAAAATTGAAAATGAGCTTGGTCTGCCTACAACAAGGACCGATAAAGTGCCTCGTACTGCGCGGCGACCACATCTTCGGCGTAAGTGTCGAGTACCTTCTGG
>JBBSSJ010000285.1:0-5918 GCA_038242095.1 Cytophagales bacterium | reverse complement strand
TTGGAAGAATTACCTGGAAAGCGTCGAGCGTAAGCCGTTTGCCAGCTACACTACCCGCGAAATAATCGACAGCATACCCGATGAGTCCCTGGAAAATGCCTTGAAGGAGATCGACCGCATCATTTATGGCCAAGCGGGTTCAAAGCCCGCAACCGAAGCGCTCCAGACTCTCAAAACAGTGGCCCAGCGCCTCTATCGGGACCGCCGAATGCAGATTATCGAGTTGACCGAGCACAAAACCGACTGATATTATGATGATGGAAGATTGGTTTTCTTTGCGCTGGTTTGGCTGGGAGGCGATTCGCACCTTACACTGGGCGCATCCTTATTTTTTGTACGCCCTACCGGCCATTCCAGCCGCTTTCTGGCTGCGTCGAGCGCTCCACCGGCAATCGCGGCAATTTCTGGCCATATCCTACGAGGCCACCGAAAGCACCAGCCACTGGTGGGTGCGGCTACGCCACGTGCAGCCCGTTGCCATGGCCCTCGCGTTGGCGTGCCTGTTGCTGGCCCTGGCGCGGCCGCAGGTCATATCGCAACGCAGCGACCGGGTTTCGGAAGGAATCGACATCATGTTGCTTATAGACGTGTCGGATTCGATGCTCGAGAAAGACCTGACGCCCAACCGCCTCGCCGCCGCCCGGCAGGTGGCCCGCCGCTTTATCAGCGGCCGCTTGCAGGACCGGATCGGGATCGTGATTTTTGCCGGGGAGGCCTATTCGCTGTGTCCGCTCACCACCGATTACGACCTGCTGTACGGATTCTTGCAAGAGCTCAAACCTGATATGATTCCTACCGCCGGAACAGCCATCGGCAGTGCCCTGGCCGTGGGCGTCAATCGGATGCGGGAGTCCGAAAGCCAAAGCAAAGTGGCGATTCTGATCAGCGATGGGGACAATACCTCCGGCAATCTGGATCCCATCACCGCGGCCCGGCTGGCCAAGGCCTTCGGCGTCAGGATATATACCATTGCGGTGGGCCGGGTGATGGCCGGGGCCGAGCCCGGCGCGCGGGTCGACGAAGGCGAGCTGCAGAAAATTGCCGCCGCCGGCGATGGGCAGTACTTCCGGGCAACGGACAACAACGCGCTGAAAAAAGTCTTCGGACAAATCAATCAACTCGAAAAAGTGAAATTTCACAACATCATAGTCCGCGAAGTGAAGGACTACTACCGGGTGTACGTCTATTGGGCGGTGCTATTTTTCCTGATTGCGCTCCTCGCCAAAGGGACTTTTATGGGTAATATCCTGGAAGACTGATGTTGCGCTCATTTCATACGACAGGCATCATCGAAGCCGGGCTCGACGAGGTTGGACGGGGATGTCTGGCGGGGCCCGTCGTGGCGGCGGCGGTCATATTGCCGCCTGACTATACCCACGCTTACCTGACCGACTCCAAACAACTTTCTGCCGCCCAACGACAGGCGCTATGTACTGAGATAGAACGTGAGGCCGTAGCCTGGGCCATTGGCGAGGCTTCGAGCGTGGAAATTGAAGAAATCAATATTTTAAAAGCGAGTTTTCTGGCCATGCATCGGGCGGTGGAGCACCTCACGACTGAGCCCGAGCATCTGCTGGTCGACGGTAACCGTTTCACGCCCTATCCCGCCATCGGCCATACCTGCATCGTAAAAGGCGATTCGCTTTTTCTGTCAATCGCGGCGGCTTCGGTGCTGGCCAAAACCTACCGTGATGAACTCATGGCCCGCCTTGCGGTGGATTTTCCCCAGTATGGCTGGGAAACTAACGCCGGGTACCCGACGCTCCACCACCGCCGGGCGCTCAACGAAAAAGGCCCAACGGTGCATCACCGCCGGACCTTCCGATTGATTTATTGACCTAAGCCGACGGCCGGCTAACCCAGCCATTTCCGCACGAGACGACGGGCAAACTCGACGGTGATTCCGTACGCCACGTGGCCCCCAAACTCACTTCCCGAAAATTTCAGCGGCTGATTCAGCGGCCAGGGCTCCGTCTTCAGCATGGGCAGCACCGAACCGTGGGTAACGCCGTAAAGCGCGGTGCCCAACGTACCACCCAGCCCCTTTTGAACGACAGGAAATGCCTCCACGACACCCCCGTAGAGCGCTCCAATGCCCATGCCGAATACCCAGTGCATCGATTGCTCCACGACCGGCTTCTCGCTTTTGGTCAACTCCCGGCCTTCGGTTTCTTCGGCTACGCGGTCGGCCAGCACCACGGTCGGCGAGTCGCGGTTGGCGGGTCGCGCGGGTAACACTTCTTCCCAAACGGTTTTGAGGGCCGTTCCGACCAGTCCTGCGATGGTGCCCGCCAGGATGCCTTTCCAAATGTTTTGATTCATGATTTTGCTGATTTAAAAGTTGGTTTTGAGTTTTGTTTTATGAAAAACCCTGTTAAAAAAACGTGCCCTCAGTGTCCAAATTTCAGGGTGGAAACAAAGGCAGGAAACCCTCTTCCGCGTGATGTCCCATCAAGACAGCAATCAATACTCAGCGCAACAGCCGGGATTTTAAGCAAATTCGACCGCATGTTCATGGATCGTTTCTTCACTCTCAATCAGCTGGGACGCCATCTCTTCCCGGTAACTTACTGACTCGGACAAATCGCCCAACAGCGTTTTATAGTAGTCGATGCCTACAAGGAGTTGCTCCGCAAATTTTTGCAAATATTTCAGCTTCTTCGGCGTAGGATTTTTCAAATAAATCTCCTGCTCCTTGTTGTAGTATTCCACGTACAGATTCAATTCGTTAACGAACATATTGGGTCGGTTCACCCCTACCAGCAGGTCGGTTTTTCCGTAAATATGCCCGACCAGTTCTTCGAGGGAGTAGGTTCGGGAAAACCAGGCGAGGTTGGGCCCCGGACAAATGGCCACGGCCTTGTCTTCTCTGTCGGTCAACAGGCCATTTTTCAGGAGCGTCGAGGTACTCAATCCGTCGCATAGGCAGATCTTCTGGGTGACGGCATCGGCCTGAACTTCGTACTCTCGGGTATCGAGATTCAGGGTCTGCAACTAGGCCAGTTTCAAATGCTGGTATTCCCGCGAGGCCAGGCAAATCGGCTCATCCGTAAATTTGGTATTGGAAACGAGGTACTTCTTTTTGCAGGGACTACCGGGCCGGCCTTTGGCGATGCGCTCCAGGCGCTGTTTTTCGGAAGAAGTCTGGCGGAAGTTATTGAAAAGTATCCCCAAAGGTGAGGAGTCACTCACGTAGTAATCGCGGCTGTCGGCTTCCGCGAGGGCGTTGAGCGTGTCGGTGTCCACATTCGTCACCTCGGGCACCAGCAAAAAAGGACTCCCCAGCCCGTGGCGTCCACCCCGTAGTGCCGGAGTAAAAATACGTGTTCTTTGGCCGTTCCGATTCCTCCCTGCACGGTGATAAGCATAGCGGGCATGGTGTCGATTTCCAGGTCTTTCGCCGTCAGGACGGTCTGGTACATGGCGAACAATTCTGCCGCCATTTCTTTTCTTTTGGTCTTAAATTCTTCCAAAATCGGTCCTAGCAAATAGCCCTCGGTCGCAAAAGCGTGGCCGCCGCAATTTAAGCCCGACTCGATGCGAAATTCGGAGATCCAAATTCCTTTTTTGCCAAAAACTTCGCCTGAATAAAGGCCGAACGAAAGTCACTGACTTTAAGGATGATTTTCTTTTTTAACTCACCTTTTTCGTCAGGATAAAAATCCGGGAATTTTTCTAAATAACCGTAGAGGCGGGGATTCATGCCAGCCGAAAGTACCAGCGTGGAAGTCAGGGTGCTTTGGGCAAAACCCCGCAGGGCGGCGGAAGCATCCGAATCCTCGTCGCTCAGCATCTCTCCGGCCGCGCTTTGGTTCATTTTGTCCACCTTGGACATAATGTTGACGTCGATGCTGCCTTTCACCATGCCCTTCCGCAGCGCTTTCCCTATTTGCTCTTTTTCGGCTGGATCCTGCGTAGTCAACATTTGCACATACTGTTTTTTCAAAACCGAATGCTCGGGCAAAAGCGCAAAGTACCGCGTGATTCCCGGCCCATCTTCAAACGATTCCTGCCGCAAACCAGTAAACGTATCGTCGATGATCCGGTCCATAAGATTCAGGTAGGCCGTAATCCGTCGGCTCCTGAAATCAAGCTCATTTTTCCAGATGGGTACGAAAACCTGCCCCGATATGCCGGTATGGTACTTTCGCATTCTTTCAATCATCTCGTCATCGACGATCGACGCCACGGAACTGATGCCAAATGGCGCTACTTTGATGGGGGTATCGACCGAATAGCCGAGACCGAGAACGGGTATGTGAAAGGAATGCATCGCGTGATTATATGAATAGGGATTGGAAGAAAATTCAAAGGTCAAAAGTATCTTTCCTTGTCGGAGTGGGCCATGATTCGAATTATTTATCAGAATGACAAGTGTCATATTACCACCGCCGAAAAGTAGATCCACCTGAACTTGCCGCTTTTCCGGGTGATTAAATGCAAAAAATACGCCCCATAAAAAATGCCAATCGAAAGCCCTAACCGCCGTGACTTCCTGAAATCAGCTCCCCTGCTCACGGCTACGCTGCTAAGCCTAAACGCGTTCGCCCAAAAAGAAACAACTTCTTTAACCAAAGCAAAAAAGCAAATCGTCCTCCGATCGTCTTGGCAAACGGTCAATATCGGCGACATCGGCCACACGCCGGGTGTGTTGCATTTGCTGGAAAAACACCTGCCCGAGGTCGGGGTACGGTTGTGGGCCACCGACGTGGGCAACGGGGTGCGCGAAATGCTGGCCAGGCGATTTCCGAAACTCGAAATTTTTACAAAAAACGATAAAGAAGCCATTGCCCGAGCCATGCAGGAATGCGACTTTCTGCTGCACGGCTCCGGCCCTTCGCTGGTGGCCCGTGGCGATGTGAAGCGCTGGAAGGAGCAAACGGAGAAGCCCTACGGCGTCTACGGAATCACTTTTCCGGGCGTGTACAGTGACGATCCTAAGGAAGTCGTCGCGGCTGACCCGCTCGATGTCGAATTACTCGACGCGGCTACCTTCGCCTTTTTCCGCGATTCGGTTTCGCTGGAACTTGCCCAGCAAAATGGCATTCGAAAGCCGATGATGGCGTTTTGCCCCGACGGTGCCTTTGCCGTGGATTTGAAGGATGATCAGGCGGCGGAAGCCTTTATGAAAGAACACGGTCTGGAAGGGGGTAAATTCATGTGCGTCCTGCCCCGCAACCGGCTGACGCCCTGGTGGGAGATTCCTAGTAAGAACCATCCACTGAACGAAAAGAAAAACGCCCGCAACGAACTTATGCGCGAGCACGACAACGTCCCGTTACGTGAAGCCATCATCGCGGTAGTGCGGCAGACGCCCATGAAGATTCTGATTTGTCCCGAAGACGAAACCCAGGTAAAACTTGGCAAGCAGATTTTACTGGATAAGCTGCACGAAGACGTGAAGAAAAGGGTAGTGTGGCGCGAGCGCTATTGGCTGACCGACGAAGCTGTGAGCACCTACGTCCGCTCGGCCGGGGTGTTCGGCCTGGAAATGCACTCGCCCATCATGGCTCTTGGCAACGGCATCCCGGCCATCGTGGGCCGCTTCGCCGAGCAGACCAGCAAGGGCTTCATGTGGCGCGACATCGGACTGGACGACTGGCTTTTCGACTTTGACGACGAGGCGGATATTGCCCGATACGTTCCGGCGGTGCTGGCCATGGCCAAAGACCCGAAAGCCGCCCGACAATACGCCGCCAAAGGCGAAGAATTTGTGGAGCAGCGGCAGCGGGGGACAATGGCGATCTTGGGAAATAAATTAGGGCGTAAACAAGTAGATTTATTAGACTTGTTGCAATAGGAATATAAATGTATTTTTGGTGCTATGAATATTTCAACTACGAGTTTAACAACGGAAAGAAAGTGGCGTTCTGTGACTGGATATGATGAGAGTCGTTTTAGAACACTGCTTTCAAACT
>JBBSSJ010000284.1:0-5938 GCA_038242095.1 Cytophagales bacterium | reverse complement strand
CCAATTCCAGCGTTTCCTTCGGAATTTCATCGTAGATACCGATTTGCCCGGCGTTGACGATGCCCATATCCAACCCGGCTTTGATGGCATGGTAAAGGAAAGCGGTATGAATCGCCTCGCGGATAGGTTCGTTGCCCCGGAAACTGAACGACACGTTGGATACGCCACCCGACACTTTGGCGTGGGGCAGGTTTTTCTTGATCCAGCGCGCGGCGTTGATGAAGTCGACCGCGTAGTTGTTGTGTTCCTCCATGCCCGTCGCAACGGTCAGGATATTGGGATCGAAAATGATGTCCTGCGCGGGGAAGCCTACTTCATCGACCAGAATATTATAAGCCCGCTGGCAGATTTCGATGCGCCGCTCGAAGTTGTCGGCCTGACCCGTTTCGTCAAAAGCCATCACGACCGCCGCCGCGCCGTAGCGCAGTACGGTCTTAGCCGTTTCGATAAACTTCTCCTCGCCTTCTTTGAGCGAAATGGAATTAACGATGGCTTTGCCCTGCACGCACTTCAAGCCCGACTCGATGACCTCCCACTTAGACGAATCGACCATAATGGGTACCCGGGAAATGTCCGGCTCGGCGGCAATCAGGTTCAGGAATGTTTTCATGGCCTCCACGCCATCGATCATGCCCTCGTCGAGGTTGATATCAATGATTTGGGCGCCGTTTTCGACCTGTTCGCGGGCCACGCTCAGGGCCGCATCGTAGTTGCCCTCCCGGACAAGGCGAGCAAACTTCTTAGACCCGGTCACGTTGCAACGCTCGCCGATGTTGACGAAGTTGGCCTCCGGTGTAATTGTTACGGGTTCGAGGCCCGAGAGTTTCAGGTTTTTTGCAAACACCGGCAGCGGACGCGGACGGTGTTTGGCCGCCAGGTCGGCAATGACCCTAATGTGGTCAGGCGTGGTACCGCAGCATCCCCCAATGATATTGACCAGATTGTCCTGCAAAAAACCTTCGATCACGGCGCCCATTTCTTCGGGACTTTCTTCGTACTCGCCCATTTCGTTGGGCAGGCCCGCGTTGGGGTGGGCCGAGGTGTTGAACGGTGATTCGTTAGCGAGCATCTGCACATAAGGGCGCATCAAATCGGCTCCCAGGGCACAGTTCAACCCGACTGAAAGCAAAGGCAAATGCGACACCGAGGTCAGGAAAGCCTCCGTCGTTTGGCCGGAGAGCGTACGGCCCGAGGCATCAGTGATCGTACCCGACACCATGATGGGCATCGGCTCGTGCTGGGAATTTTCCACGAAAAACTTGTCGATGGCGTAAAGCGCAGCCTTGGCGTTCAGCGTATCGAATACCGTCTCGACCAGCAATAAATCTGCGCCGCCGTCGGCCAGTCCCCGGATTTGCTCGTAGTAAGCATCCACCAATTGATCGAAGCTGATGGCACGGTAGCCGGGATTGTTGACATCAGGCGAGAGCGAGGCCGTGCGGTTGGTCGGTCCCATCGAGCCCGCCACGAAGCGCGGCTTATGCGGCTCGCGGGCCGTAAATTCGTCGGCTACTTCGCGGGCCAGGCGCGCCGATTCGTAATTTAGGTCGTAGACCAATTCCTCCATACCGTAATCGGCCATGGCGATGCTGGTACTGGAAAAAGTATTGGTCTCGGCGATGTCGGCTCCGGCCTCGTAGTACGCGGCATGAATTTCCTTGATGATATCGGGCCGCGTGAGCGACAGCAGGTCATTATTGCCCTTGACATCCTGCGGCCAATCGGCGAAGCGCTCGCCCCGGTAATCTTCATCTTCCAGTTTATAGCGCTGAATCATGGTGCCCATCGCGCCGTCGAGGACGAGAATGCGGCTTTTGAGAATTTCGCGAATGTCGGTCTTGGTAGTAGTCGTAGTCATTTATTGGTCTGGATTCGGCCCAAAAGAGTGGGCGATCATATCTAATGAAAATGCAGAAACTAGGTTTTATCCTAAAAATACAAAAATACAACTATTTATAATTTATTGGAAATAAGCCGTATTATTGGTTATTTAGACTATTAATCATGAAAACGGAAGATAAAAAACCTAACAACCCAGTTGTCAGCAGATTGAAGAGCAAACTTTATCTACCCATACTTGACAAATACAAAACAAGGAAATATTAAAGAAAAGTAATTCTCCATTCTCCATTTTCAACTTTCAATTTACTAAAAATGCACACCCTCGACGACACTGACCGCGCGATTTTGCGGTATTTACAGGAAGACTCCACGCTTAAAACCAGGGAATTGGCCGAGCGGCTGCACCTTTCCTACACGCCCGTGTACGAACGGGTGCGACGACTGGAACGCGAAGGCATCATCAGAAAATACGTGGCCCTGATCGACCGCGAGAAAGTGGGCAAGAAATTGATGGTCTTCTGTCAAATTGCCCTCAAAGAACATTCGCTGGCCATGGGCGAGAAATTCGTCGAAGCGATTATTGCGATTCCCGAAGTATTGGAATGCCACAACATTTCGGGCGATTACGATTTTCAGATGAAAATCCTGGTCAACGACATGCCCGAGTACCAACAATTTTTGATGCAAAAGCTAGGTTCACTCGAAAATATTGGCAGCACCCACAGCCTGTTTGTGATGGGAGAAATCAAGAATAATTCGGGAATTGAAGTGTAAAAAGGTTGAAAAAGTAAAAAGGGGGAAGGGTTGAACGGGGGAACGGGGGATAAATGGCTTAAATGTTGAGACAGTTGCCGGGGCGGTAAAAAACGCTGGTGCAACTCTCCTGGCTCACGATGGGGGTCATCCCGTAAAAATCGAGGCACTTGAAGCCCTGACGTTCCATATGAGTTCTGGCCTCGTTGTATATTTCCCGTTCGGAATTATCCAGGATCAGCACGCCGTCGGGGCTCAGATGCTGCGAGGCAAATAGCGTGCACTTGACCCGCTTGCGCCCGTCGACCACAATAATATGGTACCGCTCGTTCGCCTCTCCAACGGCCTCGACGTAGGCCGGGCCAAGTTCGCGATTCAGGAGTTGGGCGTTGGCGGGTAGTTCCGGTTTCACGATTCCAATCCATTCGGCGTCATGTTCGACGGCGGTGATCTGCTTTACCTGTTCGGCGTACCATTTGGTCGAATTTCCGGAGCCGTACTCAAAAACCTGGAAGTCAGGCTTGATTCGGGGGGTGATAAAACGAATAAAGGGGTACGTGTACCAGGGCAAAGGATTGCCTTCTGCATCGACCGACCGCTTGGTATGGTAACTCCGGAACCAGCCATTGTCTTTCAGACTACCCACCATAAAAAGTTGTAGGCTCCCGCCCATTCCCACGCGGTTGAGCCCGTCCCATACCAGTTTCTTAATTGCCTTCATTACTATGCGCTTATTGCTTTCTAATTAATGCGTTACTAGTGACGAAGCACCTTTAGAATCCGCTTCTCCATATTTTTCCCCAATAATTTCAGCGATGCGCACGGCCGCGTGACCGTCCCAAAGCGGCGGAATGGTCCCCGACTTGGCTTTTCCCCTGAGTACCTTTTCTACCAGGGAATCCACTGTCTTTGGATCAAGATCACTGAGTAAATAGTTGGTGCCCAATTCCACCGTAACCGGCCGCTCGGTACTGGCTCGGAAGGTGATGCAGGGTACCTGCAGGTAGGTGGTTTCTTCCTGAATCCCGCCCGAATCAGTGATGATGAGTTGCGCGTTTTCCAGCAAATGCAGGAATTCCATATAGCCCTGCGGTTCCAGCATCGTAACATTGGGGATAGCCTGCAACTGATCAAGCAGCCCGAATTGCTCCATGTTGTTGCGCGTGCGAGGATGAATCGGGAAGACCACCGGCCGCTGCGCCGCGGTGTTTTTGACAATCGCCAAAATAGCCCGAAGCCCGTCGGCATTATCCACGTTGCTGGGTCGATGCATGGTCATCAACACGTACTGCCGGGACATCAGACCGAGCTCTTGAACCAGTTCAAGCCGAGCGGCTTTCTGGCGGTAATGCACCAACGAGTCGATCATGACATTGCCGACAAAATGTACCTTGTCAGCGGACACACTCTCATTTTTAAGGTTTTTCAAGCCCGCCTGCTCGGTTACGAAAAGTTGATCGGAAATACTGTCGGTCAATATCCGGTTGATTTCTTCCGGCATCCGGCGGTCGCCGCTGCGAAGTCCGGCTTCCACGTGGACCAGCGGCACCTGCTCTTTCACGGCCACCAGGGCGCAGGCCAGCGTGGAA
This sequence comes from Cytophagales bacterium, assembly GCA_038242095.1. Lineage (GTDB taxonomy): Bacteria > Bacteroidota > Bacteroidia > Cytophagales > Spirosomataceae > Persicitalea. The sequence goes on along the minus strand of JBBSSJ010000284.1, from coordinate 1,754 downwards.
GTCACATCGCCCACCACCAGCACCACATCAGGCCGCTCGGCCAGCATCACCCGCTCAAACTCAAGCATGATTCCGGCGGTCTGCTGCGTGTGCGAGCCCCCGCTGATGCCCAGGAAATAGTCGGGCTTGGGCAGTTCCAGTTGATCGAAAAATACGGCAGACATTCGGGCGTCGTAGTGCTGACCGGTATGCACGATTTTCGATTCAAAACCGAGGTACCGCGAAAAGGCCCGGTGAAGTGGGGCCACTTTCATAAAGTTGGGCCGGGCGCCCACAATGCTTAGAACTTTCAAATTCAGGGTAGTTTGTTTCGCAAATTTAGGAAAACCAGAAGTGGTACGGGCTATCCCCGGAATTTTCCCGTATTTCGCACCCACAACAAGCTGCCAGCAATAAAATGGGGATTATTATCCGCCAGGGGTTGAAAAGTTCAGTCGTGACCTACGTCGGTACCGCCATTGGGATCGTCAATGTGCTGGTGCTGTACAACCTCATCCTGACGCCTCAGCAGCTGGGTTTGTTTGCCTCCACGCTGCTGACTTTCCCGGTCATTTACATGTCTTTTGCGCTGCTGGGGGTTCCTTCGGTGGCGGTACGCTTCCACAGCCGCTTTGAAGACCCGGCCTCCCGGCGGCAGCTTTTTACCTTTATCATCATCACGCCGCTCGTAGGACTGTCGATTTTCGTCCTGCTTTACCTGCTTTTTAAGCCGCTCTACCTCGATTTTTACCTGAGCGAATCGCCACTGTTGGTTCGCTACTACTACGTTTTTATTCCACTCACCGTGGCCATGGTGTATCTGTTGGCCCTAGAAGCCTATTCCCGCATTCACCTGCGCATCGTGGTGCCGGCGCTGATTCGTGAAGTAGGATTGCGGCTGGGGAACAGCGTGCTGGTGATTTTGTTTGGCTTGGGAGTCATCGATTTCGATACCATGGTGAGCCTTACGGTGGTGATTTACGCCCTGGCCGTGGTGGCCATGCTGGTGTATCTGCGCTTTCAGGGCAACCTATACACTTCGCTGGATTTCGGCTTCATCCGGCATCCTGCTTTTCGGGAAATGTCGCGCTACGGCTTGTGGGTGATTATGGGTGGGGCGAGCGCCGCCCTGATGCCGCATATCGAAAAAGTCCTGCTGCCTCACTTCGACGGCGGGCTTACCAACACCGCTATTTTCGACATTGCCTCCCGCATCGCCCTGGTCATTTCGATTCCGCGCAACAGCATCGTGATGATCAGCGCCCCCATCATTGCCAAGGCTTTCCAGGAAAACGATCTCGGCCACATCGACACGATTTACAAAAAATCCTCTCTGAATCTTTTTATAGTCGGCACGCTGCTGTTTTTAGGCATTTGGGTCAATATCGATTCTATCTTTTCAATTATTCCCAAGTCTGACCTTTACGCCCCCGGCAAGTGGGTGGTCCTGATGGTGGGCCTGGGGCGCATTGCGGACATGATGACTGGATTGAACACCGAAATTCTGACCAATTCCCGCTACTACCGCTGGGATATTATTTTCATCCTGCTCTTTTCGGTGTTGATGGTAGCCAGTAACTTTTACCTTATTCCCCGCTACGGTTTTAACGGAGCGGCGGCGGCCTCGCTATTTTCCGTGGTCATTTATAATCTAGTAAAACTGTTTTTTATTCGTCAAAAGCTCCGCATCCAGCCCTTTACATCCACTACGCTCAAGGTCTTTTTACTGGGTGGAGCCGCCTACGGCGCTACGCTGCTAATTCCCCACGCGGCTG
>JBBSSJ010000283.1:0-5981 GCA_038242095.1 Cytophagales bacterium | reverse complement strand
GCATGGGTAGATAGCAGGTTATCAGGCATTAGGTTCGGCGGACCGAACCTGATGCCTGATAACCCAAAAAAACCATCTGGCCAACTTGTCTAAACAGAAAGGTCGGCCGGATGGCTGATGGGGTAGTGCTGTGAATAGCGCAGAATATTGTCGACGGAACTCTTGGCGGGTTCCCGAACGATTCGATTCATCTGGACCTGCAATTCGAGCGAATCCAAATAAAAAGCGAGCATTTCGGCATCGGAGGACAATGCCTCGACGATGCTGTTGTTTTCTTGAGGGGACGTTTCGGAGTACAGATACCGTACTACATCATCGTAAGTAAACGTTTTTGTCATACTGGGGGGTACGTTGGCTAAATTGCTTGCGCAGGTTTATCAACGCGTAACGCATTCTCCCCAGGGCCGTGTTAATACTCACACCGGTGGCGTCAGCAATTTCCTGAAAGCTCATTTCTTCGTAATGGCGCATAATCAGTACTTGCTTCTGCACTTCGGGCAACCGCTGGATCATCTCCCGCAACTGCTCGTGAGTCTCTTGGCGGATTTGGATCGATTCTACCGAATCTTCCGAGAAGTCGAGCGTGTTGAACACGCTGCTTCCATCCTCGAACACAACGCTGGGATAGCGCTTATCGCGTCTGAAATAATCGATAGCGAGGTTGTGAGCGATACGGACAATCCAGGGAAGGAATTTACCCTCTTCGTTATATCGGCCGGACTTAATCGTGTCCACGGCCTTGATGAAGGTGTCCTGCATCAAATCCTCGGCAACGTATTGGTCCTTGACAATCAGATAGATGGTAGTATAGATCCTTGATTTATGGCGTTGAACTAGCTTTTCGAAGGCTTTTTCATCCCCACGGATGTACAGCGATACCAGCTCACTGTCGCTAACTTGAAACTTATTCATTATTTATGTTCGATTTAGTTAACGTAGAGCGCTGAATCTATATTGTACCTCCTTTTATTTGGTGAATAATCTGAATGAATGATCTCGTCTGGCCTTATGACACAAAACAGGGGTCAAAGTAATATGGTTGACAAGTATTTTGCAAAATTTATTTGGCTTTTCACAAAAAACACCCGCTGTTAACTCTCAATGACACTTACCAATACGCAATAATAGACGAATACGTTGCGTGGCCGATTACATTTTAGGGTTGTATAGCCTTTCGGCGAAAAAATAGTACTTATCTGTTTTGCCATACAAAATCTTAAACTTAGCGTTAATTAAATTAGTTCGGTGTTGATACAACATTTATCATACCAAATTGATAGTTTTGCCCCCTTTATCTTCCAAAAAAAACAAATGAAATATCAGAAACACGTTTTTGTCTGCACCAATCAAAAAGCCGAAGGGAAAAAATGTTGTAGCGAAGCCCACGGCACCGCACTTGTCGAAGCATTCAAGGAGGCCATGAAAGATCGTGACCTCTTACCCGGGATGCGCGCCCAACGCACGGGCTGCCTCGACGTATGTGGCAAAGGGCCCGCGTTGGCTGTGTATCCCGATGGAATAATATACGGTAATGTACAACTTTCGGATGTTGAGGAGATCGTGGAAAGTCACTTAATTAACAATCAGCCCGTTGAACGGCTTAAACTGGATTTTTAGACCATGTGCCTTTTGTGCTATTTTGTTGAAATACAGGATGGTATAAAAATATACGTCTTTTGACAAAAAACCTTTATTTTTGCCCGCTCCCGCCCCTAGCCACTCGCCTCCATTCATGAGCATTGCGCACACCGTTTTTCTGGTAGACGACGACCAAGACGATCGCTTTTTTCTTCGGCAAGCTATCCGCGAGGCGGGAGCTTCGGTGGATATCGTGGAAGCCGAAAACGGCTTGGAACTTCTGGCGCTTGTGCAACGCAAGGTGTATGACCGGGTGCTAATTCTGCTCGATATGAATATGCCCAAGATGAACGGGCTGGAAACGATCGCGGCCCTGCGCGCCGATCCCAGCACGGCGGCTTTTCCGGTCGTGATGATTTCGACTTCCTCCAATCCTACTTTGATCGACAAGGCTTACCGGGCGGGCGTCGACAGCTTTATTACCAAACCCAGCTCGTTCGAGGGATTCTCTACCCTCAGCCAGCAACTGCTGACGCGATTTTTGTCGTAAAGTAGCTTGGTTTAACCAAAACCAATCCTCACTTTTTGTGTTTTAGGGAAAGTCGCCACTGACCAGCCGTTCCACCGTTAACCGTTCCCCTTTGACCCCAAAGCATAAATTTCCCATCCCGCACCAGCGCTGCTACCGCCATCTTTTCTTTGATCTCGACCATACCCTTTGGGATTTTGAGCGCAGCTCGGGTGAATGCCTCACCGAAGTGTACGACAGTTTCGGGATTAAGTCCCTGGGCGTCGAGTCGCTGGACGACTTTATCGCGACGTATTTGCGCATCAATTATCAGCTTTGGCGCGAGTTGGAGCGTGGCGAAATTCCGCATGGTAACATCCGCGAGCAGCGTTTTCGGCGCGTTTTAGAGGAGTTCGACATACACGCCAAGGTGGATTTTGCGCCCATGGAAACGGCTTACATGGCGATGCTACCCACCAAAACGTACCTCATCGACGGCGCGCTGGAAGTACTCGACTACGCCCGCGACCAAGGCTATACGATGCATGTACTTACGAATGGCTACGACGAAGTGCAGGGTAGGAAAATGCAAAGCGCGGGTATTTTCCACTACTTCGGACAGCTCGTTACTAACGAAAAGGCCCAGTCACGCAAGCCCGACCGCCGGATATTCGAGTACGCTTTGGAATGTACCGGTGCGCAATGTGGCGAAGCGCTCATGATCGGCGACAACTGGGAGGCCGACATCCTGGGGGCCAAGCGGTTCGGGATGGATACGGTTTATTACAATCCGTCGGGGAATGCCTTTGAGGAGCAACCCACGCACGACATCCGGCATTTGCGGGAGTTGATGGAGGTTTTGTGAGGTCACTACCCCCAAAAAACTATTCTTGCACTTTCAGGAATCCATCATCTTTATGAAAGCAAGATTTAAGATAATTATACTATTACTTGTATTTACGCTTCCCGCCTTCGCCCAAAAGACCTACGACATCTGCGTTTACGGCGGGACTTCGGCGGGCGTTATGGCGGCCTACACAGCCAAAATGCAGGGAAAGTCGGTGCTGCTGATCGAGCCTAGCAAACGCCTGGGCGGGTTGAGTTCGGGCGGGCTGGGACAGACAGACATTGGCAACAAGTATGCCATCACGGGCATGGCGCGGGACTTTTACCGCCGCGTGGGCCAGCACTACGGTAAGTTTGAGCAATGGACCTTTGAGCCGCACGTGGCGCTGAATCTTTTCAACGAGTATATAGATCGGGCACTGGTGGAAGTCTGGTACAACTACCGCCTTTTTTCGGTCGACAAGCAGCAAGGCGCGATTCAGGAAATCGTAGTCGAAAACGCGCTTTATCCCGAACCCAAAACCAACCGCAGCGTCCAGGCCAAAGTATACCTCGACTGCACCTACGAAGGTGACCTGATGGCAGAGGCAGGCGTCGGCTATACGGTAGGGAGAGAAGACAACGCCCTGTACGGCGAAACCAGGAACGGCGTGCAGATGCTTGACAAACACCAGTTTCCCAAGGGAGTCAGTCCCTATAAAATTGCTGACGACTCCGAGAGTGGCTTGCTGTGGGGCATCAGCACGGCTAAGCTACTGCCCAATGGGACGGGCGACCGAAGCGTGCAGGCCTACAACTTCCGCATCTGTCTGACCAGCGATCCGGCCAACCAAATTCCGATTACCCGTCCCGCCCGCTACGACTCCACAAAATACGAACTGCTACTGCGGCAAGTCGCCCTCGAAAAACCCGAGCACATCAATTGGGGCGTTCTGCACATCGCCGACATGCCCAACCACAAAACCGACATCAACAACAAGGGCGGCCTTTCGACCGACATGATCGGCGCAAACTTCGATTACCCCGAAGCCGACTACGACACCCGCCAGCAAATAGTGCAGGATCATGCGGACTACACCAAGGGCTTCCTGTACTTTGTAGGCCACGATCCGCGAATGCCCGCACATTTACGGAAGCAAATGCTGGAATGGGGTTATCCCAAGGATGAGTACCTCGACAATAACCACTTTTCACCGCAACTCTACATCCGCGAAGCGCGGCGCATGGTGGGTGCGTACGTCATGACCCAGCGCCACTGTGAAGGCCGGGAAGTGGCTCCGGACGCCATTGCACTGGCGGCGTACAGTATGGATTCGCACAATGCCCAACGGCTGATGGTGCTCGACTCCGTCACCGGAAAAATGATGGTGCAGAACGAAGGGGACGTTCAGGTACACGGCTTCGGGCCGTACCCGATCAGCTACCGCGCCCTCACGCCCAAGCGCAACGAATGTACCAATTTGTTGGTGCCTGTGGCGCACTCGGCCAGCCACATCGCCTACGGTTCGATCCGAATGGAACCCGTTTTTATGGCGCTCGGGCAGGCGGCGGCTACAGCAGCAGTGCTGGCGGTGGATGCTAATTTGGCGGTACAGGAAATCAGCGTCCCGGCTTTGCAGGACAAGCTAAAAAACGATCCACTGGCCGATGGTAGTACGCCCGAAATCCTGCTCGACAACGACGTGATGCCCCAGGCGGTGAAGCTCACGGGCAGCTGGCGTACCGAAAAAGGCGGCGGTAAGTACGCCGAGTCGCAACTGGTTGATGACTCGAAAGGAAAGGAGGCCAAGTCGGTGCGCTACACGCCCGACGTGCCCAAAACCGGCAGGTACGCCGTGTACGTCTTCAACCCCTATCCCGGCGCGGGCGGCGTAAATCCCGCGCAGTACGATGGAAAAACCACCGGGAAAGCAACCAGTACCAAACTAAAGATCAAAGCTGGAAAAAGCACGAAAGCCGTAGCGCTCGCCACCCAAACGCAGGTCAACGAATGGATCTCGGCGGGTACTTACAATTTTGTGAAAGGAAGAGGAAACTACGTAGAAATTTCAAACAAAGACGCGGACGGTACCGTCGTGGCTGATGCCGTGCTATTCGTGCCGGTGAAGTAGCGACGCGTTGGTACCCGCGTTGATCTGTTCGATGCGGTGTTCCATGACCGCCGCGATGTTCATCGCCCGCGTTTTGGCTTCGGCAGCTTTCTCGCCTTCAAACAGTTCATCTACGGTTTCGTAGAAGAGCGCGAGCCAAGCGTCGAAGTACTCGGGTCGGAAGGGGTAGGTTTCGTTCAGCTTGAAGTGCGGCGGCATGGGGCGGCCCCGGTAATTTCCGGTACCGAACAAAATGCTCTCCCAGAAATCGTACATCTTGGGCATATGTGTTTCCCAGTTCACATTCGCCATTTCGTTGAATATGATCCCAATCGTGGCATCGTCACGCACTTTATCGTAAAAAGTGTCGACGAGTTTTTCTACGTCGAAGCGGGTGGTTATATCAGGAAGCATAGTATTTTGCGACGGTTTGTTGTCGGTTCTTCAACAAGCCCAAGCCCGCCTTTCGTTCGGATGGCGCATATGACTTTGGTCATACCTACTCGAATCGAATCTCCCGGATCGGTCCTAATTATTTTATAAATAAGCGATTTTCCCTTGACTTTAACCCTCATAAAAATCGGCGGCAACGTCATCGACAATCCCGAAGCCTGCGCGTCTTTTCTGAAAGCCTTTGCCCAACTGAAAGGCCCCAAAATACTCGTTCATGGCGGTGGCAAGATCGCTACCCAAACCGCCGCCCAACTTGGTATCGAAACGCAGATGGTTGAAGGCCGTCGCCTCACCGACCGCCCCATGCTCGACGTGGTGACGATGGTGTACGGTGGGCTGGTAAACAAGAATCTGGTGGCTCAGTTGCAGGCGCAAGGCTGCAACGCCATCGGGCTCACAGGAGCCGACGGTGGTATCATCCGCTCGGTGAAGCGTCCGGTAGAAACGATCGACTACGGCTTCGTGGGCGACATCGAGGAGGTGAATGCCGCACAAATCGACCTTTT
>JBBSSJ010000282.1:0-6042 GCA_038242095.1 Cytophagales bacterium | reverse complement strand
ATTATGGAAACAGACAAACTCAACAGCGTGACCGCCCAGGAGATGCGCACTCAGCTTTCGGATCTGCTCAACCGCGCGTCCTACCTTAAAGAGGCGACCCTGGTCACCCGCCAGGGCAAGGCGGTGGCCGTGCTGGTGTCCGCCGAGGATTGGGAGGATTACCTCTTTTTGAAAAAGGAAGACAAGAGGCGTGAGGCCAGAGTTGCTGACCAAATCATGGAGAGCGAACAGGATGACAACGACGAACAAGATGAAAAGAAATGAAAGGGCTTATTGCAAATCACATCGCGTGCACTATTAGATGGAATCTGTCTTACCGATTCATTGCTTTGTACTCACTCACTCCGTAGCGACTCCACCGGATTCATCAGCGCCGCCTTCACGCTCTGGAAACTCACCGTTAGCAGCGCGATACCCACGGCCAGCCCACCCGCCAAGGCGAAAACCCACCAACTGATGTCGATCTTGTAGGCAAAATCCGCCAGCCATGCGTTCATGGCGTACCAGGCGATGGGCGAAGCGATGACGATCGCGATTAGCACCAGTTTGATGAAATCCTTGGAAAGCAGGGCGGCAATGCTGGCGACGGTTGCGCCGAGTACTTTTCGGATGCCGATTTCTTTGGTGCGTTGGTTGGCAGCCATCCGCGCCAGTCCGAAAAGGCCAATGCAACAAATCAGAAGGGAGAGTCCTGCCGCGTACTGAACAATTTGCTGCCACCGCCGATCATTTTGGTAGAGGGTTGCGTTATCGTCGCTCAGAAAGCTGTATTTGAAGTAGTAATCACCAAATTGTTGGCGGAAAACCTTCTGTAAGCTGGCCAAGGCTTGCCCCCGCTTTCCCTCAGCGTACTTAATCCAGACGAGATTGGCGGATTGCATGGTCAAAACCTGCGGCTGAATTTGGTACCGTAGTGAGCCATAGTGGTAGTCTTTCACGACCCCGACCACGGTTAGTTTTTGATTATCGCCCCACTGGTCTTCGATAAATTGCTTGCCGATGGGGTCGGCCCACCCGGCGGCTTTCACGAAAGGCTCATTCACGATGGCCGAGTGCGCCGGATCGGCGCCAAAATCCGGTGAAAAATTGCGTCCCGCGCTCAGTTCCAGGCCAAGTAAAGGCAAAAAATCGTAATCGGCTCGGGTATAGACATAGCGCACTTCCCGGCCATCGACCTGCGCGGGCGATTCACTCAGCGCGGGCAAGCTATTGTTGGAAGCAGCGGAAACCGCCCCGAAGACTGGGTAGTTTTGCAGCTTCTGGCGAAATTACTGCACCAACTCGGCCCTATCGTTTCGAGCGGGTACTTTTACCCGGATAATGTTGGAGGAGTCGTAACCCAGTTCTTTATTCCCCATAAAATCCATTTGGCGGAAATACACGAGCGTCGCCACCACCAGGCCAATCGCCAACACAAACTGCGCGACCGTCAAACTCTTGCCGAACCAATTGCGGGTGTTCAGTTGCCCGCGATTGTAAAGTACTTGGGTAGGATTGTACACCGAAAGTACTACGGCCGGATACAGTCCTGTTGCCAGTACGCAGACTAGCAGCAGCCCGATGCCGCCCAAAATCAAGTTTGCATCGGTGAGAAAAGAGAAGGACAGTTCCTTGTCGGCTAATTGATTAAAGACCGGGAGAGCCGCCGCCGTAAGAATCCCCGCAAGCACTAGTGCCAGCAGACACAGCAGGGTAGTTTCGGCCATAAATTGGAAAATTACCTGCCTTCGGCTACTACCCACAACCTTGCGGATACCGATTTCTTTGGCCCGTTTCGAGGAGGTGGCCAGACTAAGGTTGACGAAATTGACGCAGGCCATCAGTAAAATCAAACTCACGATGCTAAGCAAGACGTAGGAGTAGGTCAGCGTACTGCTGGCCGACACCCCCGACTCGATGCTGTCGCCCTGTTCCAGCGCCAGGCCGCTACGATTCAGGTGGAGGTCGGCAACGGGTTGTAGGCCAAAGCTGTACCGGGGATTTAGTCCTTCCGACGATTTTTCCTGCTGCAACTGCTCCCGGGCGTTGGCCTGAAAAACCGAAGAAAATTTTGCTTCCGTTTTTAACGGGTCGGCGTCGGGATGCAGGAGCAGAAAGGTGCTTAAGTATTGATTGAGCCAATTGGTATCGTTGAATTTGTCGCTCAGCCATTGGAAAGGCAGCAGCATCTCGAACTGAATCGAAGAATTAGCGGGCAAAGCTTTGGTGACGCCCGTAATGACGAACGGTTCGAGGTGGTCGCCGTCCTCGACCTGCAAAAGCTCCCCGACTACCTCGGTTTTGCCAAAAAATTTCCTCGCGATTTCTTCCGTGATGACGATTGAGTTGGGATTGGTCAGGGCCGTTGGCCAATCGCCGTGCAGCAGCGGAAAAGTGAAGAGACTGGGAAAGCTGGGATCGGCAAACAATCCTTGCAAAGGCAACGATTTGGCTTTGCCTGTGACATTGAAATTGACGCCTAATACCCGAACGTAGTCCGTCACTTCCGGGATAGCTGCCTTGAACGTCGGGCCTTGCACCTGCCCCGAAGCACCGAGGTACTTTTGTCGTCCGTTTTCATTAGTAATTGTAGTGGTCAGGCGGTAGAGCTGCGGGGTTTTGGCATGAAACTGATCGTAGCTCAGCTCGTCCCGCACAAACAGAATCGCCAACAAGGCACACGCCATCCCCACAGCTAAACCGCTCAGAGTGATAGTCGTGTAGGCGCGTTCCCGCCATAGGTTGCGGAAGGCGATTTTAAGGTAGTTGGTGAGCATGGATTCTTATTTTTGTTATATTTGAAAAAAGACGAGCCGAAAATGGAAAACCAAAAGCTAAGTTCACTTCAACTAGATCTGCTGAAAGTCTATTCTTTTCAACCCAGCGAAGAGGATCTATTAGCGGTGCGGCGTCTGCTGGCCAGCTACTTCTCCGACAAGCTCATCGGTAAAATCGGTCAAGCGGTAGAGGAAAAGCAAATTACCGAAGCCGACCTCAACCGCTGGTTGAATGAGTAAGCTGCACCTTGTCTTGGACACCAACATCTTCATGGTTTCGCTGGCTCCGCAATACAAATACCATTGGATTTACCAAAGTCTGCTTGCAGGCCGCTTCGAATTAGCCGTTTCCAATGACATCCTTACTGAATACGCCGAGCAAATCGTGATTCGGTACGGTCTCGACCGTACCGAATCTGCCCTCGATTATTTACTTCTGCTGCCCAATGTCATTCAAATCAATCCTTCCTTCTTCTGGCAACTTATTGAGCATGACGCCGACGATAATAAATTTGTAGACTGCTACCTGGCGGGCCAATCTGACCATATCATCAGCAACGATCGCCACTTTCGTGGGTTGACTACCAACGGTTTTCCGCCTGTTTCCATTTTGACTTACGAGGAATTTGAGCAAGAGCACAAGGCCTTACTCGCTTCGTAAACTCTCCACAGGGTTTATCAACGCCGCCCTCACGCTCTGGAAACTCACCGTCAACAGCGCGATGCCCACGGCCATTCCGCCCGCCAGGCCGAACAGCGTCCACGAAAGTTCGGTATGGTACGCAAACGTGTCCAGCCATCTGTCCAGCGCCCACCACCCCAGCGGAACGGCCAGTACCAGCGCGACCAGCACCAGTTTGAGGAAATCCTTTGAGAGCAGCGTCACGATGCCCGTCACACTGGCGCCCAACACCTTGCGCACGCCGATTTCCTTGGTGCGCTGCTCGGCGGTGAAGGCGGCCAGGCCGAACAGGCCCAGACAGGAAATCAGAATCGCCAGAATACCGAAGTAGTTGACAAGCGTGTCGACCTGCTGCTCGCTGCGGTACAAATCTTCGTACGCCTCATCCACAAAATGGTAGGTGAACGGATAGTTGGGATTGAATTCTTTAGTCAGTTTTTCCAGTTCGGTGATGGCGCGGGCAGCTTGCCCTGGTCGAGGCTTGACCAGCATGTAATTCGTATTTTCGGGTGTGTACACCACGACCAGCGGATTTATGGCCTCGTGCAGCGAGTTGATATGAAAGTCTTTCAATAAGCCAATAATTTGCCCTTTGCCCTTCCAAAACTCGATCTCTTTTCCGACCGGATTATCCAAGCCCATCAGCTTGGCGGCGGCTTCGTTGATAATGTAATTAGAGGAATCCGCCGGACTGTCGACTCGAAAATCGCGGCCCGCTAACAGCTGAACTTTCATCGTCTCCACGAAACCTCCGCCGACGCTGAAAGCCGAGACGTTGGTTTGTAGGGTCGGTTCTTTGCCCGCCCAGTTTAGATCGCCCGAGGTAGAAGTTATGTTGATCGGCAGGTCCGTCATCGGGCTGGCCGAGGCGATGGCGGGTTGACGCATGACCTCCTGGCGGAAGGCCTCGATCTTCCCAGGCTTGGCGATTTCCCCCTCCATCGGCAGATACAGCACATTCTCGCGGTCAAGTCCCAGGTTCTTGGTTTGCAGGTAGTTCATCTGCCGCCCGACGGCGAGCATTCCGACGATCAGGAAAATAGAAAGGACGAATTGAAACACGACCAGCATCCGCCGGAACAGTGCCGGACCCGCCGAGAACTGCAACCTGCCGCGCAAAATTTTGATCGGCGGCAGGGCCGACAGGAACAGCGCCGGATAGCTGCCCGAAACAAAGCCCGTGGCCAGCACCAGCCCTAAAATAATGAGCAGAATGGCCGGGTCGGTGAGGTCGAGCGTCAGTTCTTTGGAAAAGAGCGTGTTGAATGTTGGCAGTACAAGGGCCACCAGCAGTAGAGCCAGCAACGCGGCCAGCAAACTAGTCAGCACCGATTCGCTCATGAACTGGGCGATGAGCGAAGAACGTCTGGCGCCCACCACTTTGCGAACGCCTACTTCCTTCGCCCGCAAAGCCGAACGCGCCGTAGCCAGATTCATAAAGTTGACGCAGGCAATGAGCAAAATAAACAAGGCCACGAGTGAGAAGATGCGCACGTACTCGATGCGTCCGCCCACGACCTTGCCGTTTTCATACTCCGAAAACAAGTGAACGTCCGTCATCGGATGAAGGATCGGCAGAATAGTTTTAGCGCCTTCTCGCCCAGTGTAGCGGCTGTATATGTCCTTCATAGCAGCCTCGGCCTGGGCTGCGGTGGTGTTGGGTTGCAGTCGGGCGTAAGTCAGGAAAGAATTATCGCCCCAGCTTTTCATCCAGTCCTCCTCCTGGACCTTAAAATTGACGAGCCAGTCGAACTGCACCGTGGCGTTGGCCGGGATGTTTTCGAGTATCGCGCCGACGGTGAAAAATTTGTCATTATTGAGTTGCAGGGTCTGATTCAGGGCGTTTCCTTCCGGGAAAAACTTCTCCGCCACTTTGCGCGTGATGATGATTTGGTTGGGCTGCGCCAAAGCGGCGCTTACGTCGCCGGACACGACGGGCAGCTCGAAAACTTTGAAGAAATCAGCCGTGGCGTAGCGCCCTGCTCCTTAGCCACTTTTTCACCTACCTTGATAAGCGTGGCGACGGGCCAGGTCATTTTCGTCACAGCGGCCACTTCGGGAATATCCTTCGCGATTGCCTCCTGTAAAGGACCGGGTGTCACGTAATTGGTGCCGATCTGCCCGTTGTACTCGGAATTGAAGCGTACGAAAAAGATATTCCTGACATCGGGCAGAAAGCGGTCGTAGCTCGTTTCATCCATGACCCACAATCCAATCAGCAAGGCACAGGCCATTCCGAGGGCCAGTCCGAAGACGTTAATGGCAGAAAAAAGCCTGTTTTTCAACAAGCTGCGCAAGGCGATTTTGAGGTAGTTCGAAAGCATTGGCACTGGGATTTATTTGTTAGAAACAAATATCAAATCCGTACCCAATACATAGACTACTGATTGCAAGCAGTTTAAGTTAATCCAGGATCCTAAAACTGTCCGATATCGGACAGTCGCTCTTCAATATCGGACACCCCATTTTGTTATACTAATTCAGATTTAAAATAGCGTATTTTTATTTTATGAACTATGCTGACAAAATAAAGGAGTCCGCCGACTGGCTCCTCGAATCGGAAAAGAAGCGCGGCAGCGCCCTTGACCGTGATCGCTGCCGCTT
>JBBSSJ010000281.1:0-6062 GCA_038242095.1 Cytophagales bacterium | reverse complement strand
TCGCGAATGCTTTTCTTTTGTTTTTCGTAAAAAACAAATTCCTTTTCCAGCCCGTCGAGTTTATTTTTGAGCTGATCGTAGGCGGCTTCCGTTTCGCGCAGCTGTTTTTGCTTCTGCTCATAGGCCGTCAACTCGTTTTGCAGTGCGTTCGTCCCGCCCATCACCTGCGGGTGGTGTACCGAGCCGCAGAGCGGACAAGGCGCGCCCGGCTGCAACTCACTGGCGTACTGCCGGAGCTCGCGCTGGGTTTTGAGGTGCAAGATTTGTTTTTCGAGTTCGGCGTTTTGGCCCACGAGCATCTGTTTTTTCCGGTCAAGCATCTCGCGGAGTTGGGCGGGCGGTGCGGCGGCATCATCAGGGCCAAAGAGCTGATCGAAAGGCGCGTCGAGCAGTAAGTCGATCTTGCTCATTTCGACTTTTTCCTCATCGTTGGCCACCGCGTTGGCGTCTTTTTTCAAGACTTCTCTCGTCGCCAGTAGGGTATTTTTGATCGAAAACCACTCCGCTACCTTCGTTACAACTTCTAAATCTACGCGCCCGGCTTTGGCTTTGTCAAGCGCTTTTTCCATCTCGTTTTTCTGTTCCGTCAATTGGCCAATAACGTCTTTTTTCTGCACGAACGCTGTTCTACCGCGCTTTTGATCTTCCTGTAACTTGGCCTGTTCTTCTCGGGTCTGCGCCAAAGTCAGTACCAGGGCTAGTTCTTCGGTTTCCTTTTTCAGCGTTTCGCGCTTTTCGTATTGGGGCAGGACTTCGTTCAGTTTTTTCTGCTCCTCCGCAATATGTTGCTGCGCTTCGGCCACCGCCTTTTCCTTTTGTTTCAAGATGTCTCGGTCGCGCGTCAAGGCTTTTTCCTGAATATCTTTTTGATTCAGCACGATCTTGAACGTATTGCGGCACGACTGGTAGCGGTCCAGTCGCTTAGCGCGGGTTGTGAAGTCAGCCTCCTGCGTCGCCAGTTCCGCTATTTTTTGTTCGTTGGTGCGTTTGTCAGCAAACAGAGAACGCAGCGTTTCGAGCTGCTTCTCGTTTTCGGTCATCTCCTTCATCGTGCCCTCATTTTGCTTAATGAGGAGCTGAGCGTTCTTCAAATCGTGCTTCGACTGCGCCAGCAACTCGGGCGTCGTTTGGCCAAGTTGGGTCAGCTTGCCCGCCAGATTTTCAAGTTGGTTGTCGTTGCGATTCTTCAAGATTTTGACTTTATCGGCCAGATCGTAGCGATTGAGCTGAAAAATCTCGTTCATCATCCGGGTGCGCTGCGCCTGCGGCAGGTCGAGAAAATCCTGGAACTTACCCTGCGGAATGATGATCGTGCGCTTGAAGTTGTCGTAGCTCAGGCCGATGATTCGCTCGGCGGCATCATCCACTTCCATCGGGGCCCAGTCGTCCAGGTCGTCGAGCCACTGGTACGCCTTGCGCTCGAAGGTATTGACCTTGTCGAACTGCTTGCCATTGCGCCGCCCCTTCACCGTGAAGCGATACTTCTCGCCTTCCGCTCCGGCCCGGCAGACGTAGTCGATCAGTAGCGTGTCCGACCGCAGGTTCATCATGTTATAGTTGCGGTCGTCGCCCGACTTATTGAGGCGGTCCGTCTCGCCGTAAAGCGCGTAGGTAATCGCTTCCAGAATGGTCGATTTGCCACTACCGACTTTGCCGAAAATCCCAAAAATGGCCGTCTCGGTCAACTTCGAGAAGTCGATTTCCTGGGTTTCTTTGTAGGAGTATAGTCCTTGAATGGTGAGGTGTATAGGTATCATTTATTGGTTGTTTTCTGAATCGTCCAGCGCCCTTACCTCCCTAAACAAATCAAGCAGCGAATCGCCGGGTAGCTGGCCCGCGCCGAGTTTGCTGTTTTTGAAGTACTCGACAAAAAGTTCTTCGATGGAAAGGGTGTCGGGGTCGAGGCGGAGTCGTTCTTCGGCTTCGGCCTTGGCTTCTTTGGTTCTAATTTCGGGAATTATCGCCATCAGGGCCGGGTGGGCATCCATGAGGCGTTTCTTGTCGGCCGATTCGAGGTAGGTCTCAGTCACCATCGTGATTTGGACGAGATCGTCGCGGTGCTCTTCCAACCACGTCAGCGCGTCGTCTACGTTTTCGAACTTGCCCCGGTGGAGTTTCTTGCCTTGTTTCAGCTCGATGGGGCGGTAGCTGATGAGCTTTCCGGCCTCGGCTTCCAGTAGTACGACGTACTTGGTTTGGTTGGATTCTGAAAAGCTGTAGCCGAGCGGACTGCTGGAGTATATCACCGGGCAGGGCACCTTGTCCACGACCTGGTAGCGGTGCAGGTGGCCAAGGGCTGTGTAGTGGATTTGGGCGGGAATATTCTCGGAAAATACCGCCTGAGCCCCGCCAATGTTCAGGATGGGCCGTTCGTCGTCGGGTTCTTCGGACATCTCGCCGCCTTTGCGCATCATGTACAGGTGCGTTACGAGCAGATTGAAGCCCTGATCGTCGAGGTACTTATCGGCGAGTTGCTGCCAATGGCTTTGCAGGTGCAGACGGAGGGCTTCCTCGGTATCTTCCAGGCCCAGAAAAGTTTTGAGCCGCTGCTCGTTGGCATAGGGCGTCAGCAGCACGCGCAGCGGAAAGTCGACTTTGGGCAGTTTTATTTCCACAAAACCCTTATCCACCTTCACCACTTCTACGCCCGCCTGGGTGCGGAATGGCTTCACCTCGGCGTTGGGAAAACCCACGAAAATAATGCCGCAGGCCCGCGCCATGGCGTCGGGTACCTCGATGCGTTCGGGTGAGTCGTGGTTGCCCGCTATGGCGATGATCGCCCGCTTACCGTTGGCCGACAGGCAGTGCAAGGTACTGTAAAGCAGTTCCGTCGCTTCGGACGATGGGCCGAAATTGTCGAACAAGTCGCCAGCAATGACTACGCAATCGACTGCTTCCTGGTCGGCGATTTGGCAGATTTCGTCCAGCACGAGCTTCTGCTCGTCCAGGCGCGGGTAGTGATCCAGTTTTTTACCAATGTGCCAATCGGCGGTGTGGAGAATTTTCATTTTTTTGAGATTACGGCCTGCTTGGCAGATGCCTTTTTTAAGGTGTTTTCCAGCACGATTACCCCCTTTCTTTCTTTTTTCCACCGTTCCAGTAGTGTTTCCGGCGTAGGCGTGATGGCCAGATAAAATGAGCCTAAAAGCAGGTCGATGTCACCGTCGCGGTCAATGTCGGCGGCATCCATCGTGAGCCAGCGGCCCCGGTTGGCGTCGGGAAAAGTGCGGGGCGTGAATTGATTATTGCCGGTATTCTCCAAATATACGAAGCTCCGCACCGGGTCAAGGCTGTAATCGGGGAAGAAGGCGATGGCCGCGATGTCGAGATCGCCGTCTTGGTCGAAATCGCGGGTCAGGACCTGGGTGGCCCCATCGAGCGGAAAGAAAAATGCCTCCTCAAACTTGTCGGCACCCTTGTTCATAAAAATCCGAACGCCGTGGTAGGGCTTGAAAACGTAAGATTTATCGCCATTGTCGCCGTTGGCGTAAAGGATGTCCAGCTTGCCATCATTGTTGAAATCCGCCAGTTCAAACGAACCCGAACCGTAGACGGGCGGGAAGCGCAGCAGGATTTTCTTGGCAAAATTACCGTTACCACCGTTAAGGTACACCGCGATCTGCTCGTCGCCCTGCGCGAAGAGCGCCCACAAATCTTTGCGCCCGTCGCCGTCGTAGTCCTCCCAGTAGGTCATACGCGCGCCGGGTCGATTTTCGATGATGTGCTGCGTCATCGAATCGGTAGCCGTAGCGGCATACCACGATAATTTTCCGGTGTAGTTGCCGTACTCACAAAAGATTACGTCTTCCCGCCCGTCTTCGTCGACATCGGCGTAGGTAGCCTGCACCGGGCGCTGCAAGTTGCCCACCACGGTCCGCCCCCGCCAATTGCCATCGGCTTTGCGGATCGAAATCAATGCGCCGTTGCTTTCGTCGTTGGGATCCATATAACCCATGCTCAGCAAATTCCAGCCGCCGCTTTTTTTGGCCCGAAAATCCGAGAATGGGCTTTCAAAATTAAAGAGCGAATCTACTGACCGCAACTTATCATCGAGCACGAAAATGTTGCCCGCGCGGTGGCTGGTCCAAATCTGGCGGTTGTAGGGGTCGTAACGCACCGCCGTTACCGTGGCGGGCACTGGGCTTTGGGTATCTTTGACCAAAAAATTATTCAGCGGCTGTAAGCTGTCCCGCGCGGGGCGGGGTAGGTTTTCGGGCGCATGGCTGACGAAATAATCCACGATAGCCGCCCATTCTGCGTCGTCGACGAGCGGTTGTTTGGGAAAAACGTTGAGCTCTTCGAGCCGGAGCTGGGCTTCGTAATTTTGAAAAAGAGAAGAATCGCTGTCCGGTTTAGGTCGGCCCAACCATTGCGCCATGTAGGGCAGAGTATGCTCCGCCCAGGTATTCTTATCCAGCAAAGAAGGCTCGGGAAACACATGGCAACCCGCGCAGTACTGCCGCGCCAGTTGCTCGCCGTCGGGTTTGCGGCCTGCATCGCACGACCAGTAGGCTAGTGCCCCAGCTACCAGCAGGATGGTCCCAAGCCCTATTTTCTTTAATATAATCACGCTTCGAGCAAGTTTTTCAACGCCATCGTTACCTTATCGAACTCGAAACGCGCCAGTTCTTTAGTCATGCGCTGATTTATTTCGGGTAGGTTGAGATTGCCGATGCTGCCCTCGTGGGTGTGGTTGAGCGCGCGGGAGGGCGACGGCGTGTCGGCTCCGGCGACAATTTCCTGACCGACCTGCCGGTACGCATCCCGGAACGGTACGCCCTGCATCACCAGCTCGTTGACGCGCTCCACGCTGAACAGCAAATCGTAACGACTTTCGTCCAGCAGGTTGGTTTTTACCTCCATATTTTCCAGCATGAAGGCGGCGATATCCAGGCAATCCAGCATTTCATCGAAGGCGGGCATCAGAATTTCCTTCAAGAGCTGCATGTCGCGGTGGTAGCCCGAAGGCAGATTGCTCAGCACCAGCGTCACTTCCATCGGCAGCGCTTTCAGGCGGTTGGTTTTGGCGCGCAGCAGTTCGGCCACGTCGGGATTTTTCTTGTGAGGCATGATGCTGCTGCCGGTCGTGAGGGCGTCGGGCAGCACGATGAAGCCAAAATTCTGGCTGTTGTAGAGGCAAACGTCCATCGCCAGCCTTGATACTGTCGCGGCCAGCGCCGCCAGTGCCGTGAGGGCGGCTTGTTCGGTGCGGCCCCGGCTCATTTGGGCGTAGACCACGTTGTAGTGCAAGCCCTCGAAGCCCAACAGCTCAGTCGTCATCGTCCGGTTGAGCGGAAATGACGATCCATAGCCCGCGCCCGAGCCCAGCGGGTTGCGGTTGGCGAGACGGTAGGCAGCGTTAAGCTGGATGATGTCGTCGATCAGCCCTTCGGCGTAGGCCCCGAACCACAGCCCGAACGACGACGGCATCGCAATTTGCAGGTGCGTGTAGCCGGGCAGCAGATCGTCTTTGTGCTGTTCCGCGCGATTTTGCAGGACGTCGAATAGCTTTTTCGTTGCTCTAACGACCTGCGTCAGGCGATCTCGGACGTAGAGTTTTAGGTCGACCAGCACCTGATCGTTGCGCGAGCGGCCACTGTGAATTTTCTTGCCAGTGTCACCGAGGCGGCGGGTCAGCAGGAGCTCGACCTGCGAGTGGACGTCCTCTACACCTTCCTCGATCGTGAAGGTGCCGGCTTGGGTATCCTGATAAATAGACTTTAATTCTTTCTGTAAATCAGCCAGTTCTTCCTTGGTGAGTAGTCCAATGCTGGCGAGCATGGGGGCGTGGGCGAGATTGCCCAGAACATCAAACTCGGCCAGGTGCAGGTCGAGTTCGCGGTGGTGGGCGACTACGACGGTTACCTGCACTGTAAGCGGCTCGAGGACGGAGCGTTCGCCGGACGCACGCGCGCCGCCCGTGAGGCGCTGCGCGGTAGCCCGGTGGTCTCCGACGGCGTGCTGGTCGTGCAGTCGGTGGACGGCAACCTCAGCGCATGGCGCATTGACCGCTGATCGACGGACTGGCGATCGCTGGACGGCCGGATCGCTCCGGCCCCCGC
>JBBSSJ010000280.1:0-6070 GCA_038242095.1 Cytophagales bacterium | reverse complement strand
TACCCTGAACTTGACGCGCTCTACAAGCACCTCCACCAAAATCCCGAGCTTTCTTTACAGGAAGAAAAAAGCGCGGCCCGTATGGCGTCGGAATTAAAAAAGCTAGGCTTTCAAGTGAAGGAAAAAATCGGCGGACATGGTGTGGTGGGTGTTTTCAAAAATGGCGCTGGCCCGACGGTCCTCATCCGGGCCGATATGGACGCGCTTCCCCTGGAAGAAAAAACCGGACTGCCCTACGCCAGCAAAGCGCGGGGCATCAACGCGGTGGGCAACGAGGTGAACGTGATGCACGCTTGCGGCCACGACATTCACATGACCGTGTTTGTGGGTACGGCGCAAGCCTTGATCAAAACCAAAAATGACTGGAAAGGTACGCTCGTGATGGTGGCGCAACCCGCCGAAGAAAACGGTTTGGGCGCAGATATGATGATGAAAGACGGGCTGTTCGACTTTGCCCCTAAGCCCGACTACGCCATTGCGTTGCACGACAACTCTTACCTACCCGCCGGTACCCTCGGCTACCGCGCCGGGCCGCTCATGGCCAGCGTGGACATGATGGACATTACCGTTTTCGGGCAGGGTGGCCACGGCGCGGCCCCGCATACCACCATCGACCCGGTGGTGTTGAGCGCCGAGATGATTCTGGCGTTCCAAACCATCGTCAGCCGCTCGATCAATCCCATCGATCCGGTAGTAGTAACGGTCGGCTCGATTCATGGCGGCACGGTCCACAACATTATTCCCGACGACGTTACCATGCAACTTACGCTTCGCTCCTACACACCCGAAGTGCGCGAGAAAGTAATCGCCAACATCCGGCGCATCAGCGAGCATTACGCCAAAGCGGCGGGCCTACCCGACGACAAAATGCCAAAAATCAGCATCCGCGAACCCATGACGCCCGCCACCGTCAACGATTTGGCCCTGACCAGTCGCCTCGTGGGGGTTTTCAAAAACACTTTCGGCGAGCCGCAGGTTGTGGAAACGGAACCCTACATGGTCGGCGAAGATTTCAGCCGCTTCGTCATGCCCGATCGCAGCGTACCCATCTTCATGTTCTGGCTGGGTACGCTCGCGCCCGAAACCATTCAAAAAGCTAAAGAGAAGGGCGAACAACTGCCTTCGCTGCACTCCTCGCTCTTCGCTCCTGTTCCGGAGCCTACCATCAAAACCGGCGTAAAAGCCATGAGCGTCGCGGCGCTGAATCTATTTAATAAATGAACACCTCCCTTCCCACTACCTACAACGAAGTCCGCGTATCGCCCGATGAGCTGTACGGGGCGCTTTTCAGGGAAGTGCAGATGCACCGACTTTTCAAGGATTCCAAAGCTTTTGCCGACGCCGTGCCGCTTTCCGATAGCTCCGAAATCCTGGAAGACTACGCCCGCCAGAAGGATCAGGCGGGTTTTGACTTGAAAGAATTTGTGGAGGCGCATTTTGAAATGCCGCCCGACATCAAAACCAAACACGGTTGCGATACGGGTATTCCACCCATCGTGCAGCACATCGAGTGGCTATGGTCGCGGCTATCGCGACCGGTAAAAGAGCAACATCGAGGCGGCTCGCTCATCGTGTTGCCCGAGCCCTACGTCGTGCCGGGCGGACGCTTTCGCGAAATATACTATTGGGACAGCTACTTCACGATGCTGGGCCTGCGCGAATCGGGGCGCGAAGATTTGATCGAAAGTATGATTGAAAACTTTGTGCATTTGCTCGATACCTTCGGGCACATTCCCACGGGCAACCGTACTTATTACCTGAGTCGTTCGCAACCACCGGTTTTCTCTTTGATGATTCAGCTTTTGAGCGAAACAAAGGGCGAGGAAACCCTGGTAAAGCATCTGCCGCACCTCCAAAAAGAGTACGACTACTGGATGGATGGAAGTGCGCAATTGGACGACGAAAATCCGGATTTTCGCCGCGTGGTGCGCCTGCCGGGCGGCACCGTGCTGAACCGCTACTGGGACGACCGCGCCGCCCCCCGGCCCGAGTCCTACGCCGAAGACGTAGCGCTGGCCAAAGAATCGAAGGAAAAACACGGGCACGAACTCGATTCGGTGTACCGCTGCCTTCGGGCCGCCGCCGAGTCGGGCTGGGATTTCAGCAGCCGCTGGATGGCCGACGGTAAAACCTTTGCCACGATTCAGACGACCAACATCCTGCCCGTCGATTTGAATTGCCTGATGTACCATTTAGAAAAAACGCTCGCCGATGCCTACCGCCTGGGCGATTATTCAGAACTGGCGCAAGAATATGAGCAAAAAGCACAAGCACGCAAAACCGCGATAGACGCCATTTTTTGGGATGAAGCGCGGCAGTTTTATATGGATTTTGATTTTGGACAAGAAAAATTCACCAATACGTTCAGCTTGGCGGCGGTTTTTCCGCTGTACTTTAAGCTGGCGAGCAAGCCGCAAGCCTTCGCGGTCAAATCCTTGCTCCGGCGCAAGTTTCTTCGCTCAGGTGGGATGCAAACTACCCTCACCGATTCTGGACAGCAGTGGGACTTACCCAACGGCTGGGCTCCGCTGCAATGGCTGACCTACCAGGGATTACGCCATTACCATTTCAACAAAACAGCCGCGACACTTCGCTCGAATTGGCTGCAACTGGTTGAAAAGCATTATGATTCGCTGGGTAAAATCCTCGAAAAGTATAACGTCATCGACACCGATAGTATGGCCCACGACGGCGAATACGAAATCCAGGAAGGTTTTGGATGGACCAACGGCGTATATTTGGCAATGAAAAACAAGGAGGGGCAGGTGAAAGGTAGAACGGCGAACGAATGTAAAATCCAGCTTAATACCCCGCTACTATAACAAACAGCGTAATTTCACTTTGGACCTTTGCCCTTAAGTAAGTAAACACCTAAACAACTCAACATCTCCATGCATTACGTCATTCACGCTTACGACCATACCGACGAGGAGGCCCCGCAACGCCGCCTGAAGGCCCGCCCGTTGCACTTTGACCGTGCCCGAAAACTGAGAGCCGACGGCAATCTTGTGGTCGGCGGCGCGCTGCTGAGTCCCGAGGGCCAAATGATTGGCTCGATGATGCTCGTCGACTTTGCCGACGAAGCGGGCCTTAACACCTGGCTCGAAACGGACCCCTACGTTACCGGCCGCGTCTGGGACAAAATTGATGTGAAGCCATTCCGGCAAGCGGAAGTGTAGAAGGAGTTCATGAGTTCATCTAAAACCTACTGATCTCAGGCCTTACTTATTAGAACCTAAAAACTCATAAACTCATAGACTTTAGACTCATAAACTCCATTCAAGCCGCCATCTTCGACATGGATGGCCTTTTAGTCGACTCGGAGCCGGTTTGGCGCGAGGTCGCTATCGAGGTATTTGAGGCGGTCGGGGTACCGCTGACCGAGGCGATGTGTCGCGCGGCAACGGGGCTGGGAACCACCCAATTCGTCAAGCTTATTTTCGGGCAATTCCCAGAAATTAATTCTACCGAAGAGGCGATCGGGCAACATATTTTACACCTGGCGCATGAGCGTATCAGCCAGCGCGCCGAGGCTATGCCGGGGGCCGTGGCGGCGGTTCGTTTTTTTCATGGTCGGAAAATTCCGCTGGCAGTGGCGTCTGCTTCGCCGATGGACATCATCGAAACTGTGTTGGAACGGCTTAATTTGCGCCCGTATTTCCAACTTTGGCATTCGGCTTTGCTCGAGGCCCGCAACAAACCCGCGCCCGATGTGTACTTGGGCGCGGCCCGGATGCTGGGTGTTGCGCCCGCCCATTGCCTGGCTTTTGAGGATTCAGGCAACGGCCTCCGGTCCGCGGTTGCGGCGGGCATGCGTACCATAGCCGTCCCGGCGGACTACGAATTCGACGACCCCAAGTTTGATTTGGCGACACTAAAAATTCCATCGTTGCTTTCCTTTGACGCCAATATTTTTGATACCTTGTCAACTATCTCGCCCGATCCTGCCAAAAATTACTAAGTACTTTTTCCGACCAGGTCTGCGTTCTCTTCCTAAATCTCCTATAACCCGTGAAACTCCCCATTTACCAACTTGATGCTTTTACCGACACGCTTTTTGCGGGCAATCCTGCCGCCGTGGTTCCGCTGGAATCCTGGCTGGATGACGAATTGATGCAAAAAATCGCGGGCGAAAACAACCTAGCCGAAACAGCCTTCTACGTACCCATCGAAGCCGGTTTTCATATCCGCTGGTTTACGCCGGTCATGGAGGTTAATTTGTGCGGCCACGCGACGCTGGCGACGGCCTATGTGATTTTCAAAATTCAGGGCTACGAGCCGTCGAAAATTTTGTTCGACTCCAAAAGCGGGCTTCTGAAAGTCACCCGACAAGATGACTGGCTCACGCTTGATTTTCCCGCCGACACCTGCCAGGTTGCCGTAGCGCCGCCCGCACTTTCCGAAAGTATGCGGTCGCTGGAAGACTTTGAAATATTCAAAGGTAAGGACGATTACATGATGGTCGTGGAAAACGAAGCGCTGGTGCGTGATCTTGCGCCCAACCTCTTCGTGCTTTCCACCGTGCCCACGCGGGGCATCATCGTGACGGCCCCCGGCGACGAGGTCGACTTCGTTTCGCGCTTTTTCGCTCCGCAATCCGGGGTCAATGAGGACCCCGTTACGGGCTCGGCGCACACGCTACTGACGCCATACTGGGCCGAGCGACTCAACAAAAAGACTATGACTGCCAGGCAGTTATCGGCGCGGGGCGGGTACCTGCGCTGTGAACTTGCGGGCGACCGGACGCTGATTTCCGGACAGGTAAGGCATTACCTCACGGGCGAAATCACGGTGGAATAATCGCAGGAAATCAGCAGGATATGAAAGAAGCGTGGAGCGGATGGATAGTTTTGATACTTCTTTTGGGATTTTGTGCGGAAAAGGCTACCGCGCAAAAAGTGTATTCCTACGATTTTAGCGACGGCCTCAAAAGCTACTCCGACAGTGCGCCTAATCTTCATGTATTGGGTACGAAGGGAAAGTACCTCGAAGAAGTGCTACCCGAACTAGGCAAAAACAAGCGGACCGTATACCAGTTCGAAGCCAATTCGGGCTTGCAGTTCAGCAATGAAGAGGGCCACGGGTTGTTCAACGGCTCATACACGGTCGAGATTTATTTTCGGCTCGATGAGTTGGAAAGCTGGAAGCGCGTACTTGATTTTAAGGATCGCAAATCCGACAATGGCTGTTACATCTACGAAGGCCGGCTTAATTTTTTCAATTTTGCTACGGGCGAGAAAGCGCCCGTGAAACCAGGCGAGTACATGCACTACGTTTTCTCGCGTGACGTCGAGACGCGCATTATCAAAATGTACGTAGATGGCGAGTCGAAGGTGGAGTTCCAGGATCCCGGCGACGAAGCCGTGCTGGGTCCGGCTCAGGTACTCAATTTTTTTCAGGACGATCTTAAAGCGCCTAATGAAGCCAGTCCCGGCGCGGTGGCGCTCATTCGGCTTTACGACAAAGTAATGACACCGGTCTTTGTGCAGCAGAGTTTTAGAAGGCTGGCCCAAACCATCGCCAAGCCACGACCAACCATCGCCGAAGCGGCCGTCCCCCCTACTCTCGGGCCCGATCTTGAGCGCGTCGTCGTAACGGCTAAAGCTACGCCAACCCCCGTGGTGGTGACGGGTAAGGTGTTTAATGGTCGTAATTTAGCGCTACCCGTTAAGGTAGAGGTCGTGGTGCGGCGCCTCAACGCCGATTCGGTTATTGCCCGGATGCAAGCCACCAACGGCGCGTATCGTTTTGAGCTGCCCCCGCAGGAAACCTACAAGATCACCGCGATCAGCCCCGGCTTTCAGGATAAGAGCATTCTCGTATCGCCCCAAGCCGGGGTTGGCGAAGTGAAAACATTGGTGAATTTAAGGGAAGAAAACTACGACGAGCCGATTGCTGTACTTCCTTTCGTCCAAAGTGACTCCAGCCTGACTACTGCCGCCCGTGCTACGCTCGACAGCCTAACCGAATTTATCCAGACTCGCACTGATCTGAATATCAGGCTTTTGGGACATACTGATAATGTCGGGGATTTTGACAAAAATATTGCACTCTCCCAACAAAGAGCCGC
>JBBSSJ010000279.1:0-6085 GCA_038242095.1 Cytophagales bacterium | reverse complement strand
GCACCTCACGACCGTGACCGTCGACACGCAAGTCTCCGACGCGATCAAAGTGTTGAACAGAGAAGGGATTTCGCAGATTCCGGTCGTGGACGCCGCCGGTGAAGTCGTCGGCAGCCTGACGGATTCGGTCATCCTGCACCGCTTGATCGAGGAGCCGGAAGTACGGACAATGCGGGTGGAAGAAGTCATGGACAAACCTTTCAAATTCGTAGCCCTCAATAGTACGGTGGACACGCTTTCGTCGCTCATCGACCGTGAGAACAAAGCCTTGCTCGTGCGGGATGAAACCAACGCGGTGCACATCATCACGCAGGCGGACCTACTGGCGGC
This sequence comes from Cytophagales bacterium, assembly GCA_038242095.1. Classification (GTDB taxonomy): domain Bacteria; phylum Bacteroidota; class Bacteroidia; order Cytophagales; family Spirosomataceae; genus Persicitalea. Next base: position 5,755 of record JBBSSJ010000279.1, on the reverse strand, counting down.
GATGACGGTGTAGGGTCGGACAGGCGTACCTGCAAACCCGTGTGTTCGTCCAATCCTGTGCACAGGGGGTTTATGCAAGATTTATTGAATTAGGCTGAAAGGGATTATCTTACAATCTCTTATCCCCTACTTCATATCTCGCTGTCTCTCATCACCCATGAAATTCCGGGCTTTAGCTCTTGCCCTTTTTGTAGCATCGGCCTCACTCCTCCTTTGCCTTTTAAGCCCGACTTATGCGCAAACGGCCCAGGTGGACAGCCTGAAAAACCTGCTTTCTCAAAAGCTGCCTGATACCACGCGGGCGATAGTTTTGGAGCGGCTGGGCAGCGCGCTCATGTACTCCGAGCCGCTGGAAGCGATGAAGTTTGTGCGCGAGGGCTTGACCACGGCCGAGCGGGCGAAGTACCCCGTAGGCGTGGTCCGCAATCTCAACCGGCTGGGCTCGATCTACCGTAATGTCGGCAGTTACGCCAAGGCCCTCGAATCACACCTGAATGCGCTACGGGTGGCGCGGAAAAACGATGATCTGGAAGGGATGGCCCGAGTGAACAATAGCATCGGAATTCTGTACTCTGAACAGAAGGATTCCCAACGAGCCGTCGCGTATTTTACCAAAACCAAGGACCTTGCGCAACAAATCGGCAACGACGAACTCCTGGAAATTTCCCTGACCAACCTCAGTTCGGACTATGCCCGAATCGGCCCGCTGGATTCGGCCCAGGCTTACGCGTTTCGGGCATACGATTTGGCAGTGTAGCAGCAAGACGAGCTATCCACCCGAATACTTTTTGTCATTCTGGGCAACATCTACTACCGAAAAAAAGACTACCCAAATTCGCTGCTTTACTACCGCCGCAGCCTGCCGCTTTCCCGCGCCGCCAACGATCAGCAAAACCTTAGCGGAACTTACTTCGAGATGGCTCGCGTCTTCGGTTTGACCGGCGTGTTGGATTCGTCTCGCATTTATGCCGAGCGATCGCTGCAATTGGCGCAGGAAATCAAAAGCCCGAAGGATATAAGGATATTCTGGAAGCCAGCACTTTGCTTACGGAATTTTAAGAGGGCAAAGACCAAACCAAAGCATACCAATATTTCAAGATCGCCACCGAGGCCAAAGAACAAATGTTCGACCGCGAGAAGGTTAAGCAGATCCAGGCGCTCGACTTCGATGAGCAGCTGCGGGCGCAACAGAACGAAGGGGTCGTCTGGAAACCAATGATGACGGGCGTCATTTCTGCCAGGGCTTTTTTGGTAGCCGTGACGACGCTGCCCTGCTTGTCGATCAAGTCAAACAACCGGATATAATCCATAATCCTGGACTCGGATTTTACCAGGCTGAGGTTATTCTCACTGCAATCAGGATAGCCTTTATCGGCGAAAGACGCCACTCCGTGGTCCCGCATATGGGTAAGGGCGTCGTCGATCAAGCTTCCATCTACGCACTTAAAATCCGTCGAGTCCTTGATCGCGTTGTAGAGAAAAGAGGGCGAAAACCTCAGCGCGTCGATTTGGGCCTGGTCGGTAACGCCCCGGCTCACGGCTTCCAGAATCGTGCGCCCGTAGTAAGCCGACGAGAAACCCACGCAGGTGCCCAGCTTGCCCTGGTTCATCACGCTGGGCGTGTAAGGCGACAGGTTAACGCGAGCGGGTAGGCCGGCTGCGGTATTGATAACTCCGTACGAATACTTCTTCGGTATTTTATTGTAGGCGGCATCGTCGAAGTTCAGCCCCTGGGCGTGGAGGGCGGAATAATTTAGAACAAAAGGAAGCAGGAAAAGCAAATATCGCATCGCGAACAGGAACGTTAAGTTTCAAAATTCCTCGAATTCTTCGGTGATCGATAGGCTCGTAAGATACTCTTTGTTCGGCGTTCGTTGCAAGCTACCGAAGTCCGGGTAAACGGACTGAATCTGAGACGAGGCACTTTTGAACTGAGCTAAAAAGTCTGCGACGCTCATTTCCCCTTCTGTCTTTTTAGCCTGGGGATGGCTCTCGGGGTATTTGTTCTTTTGGACAAGGTTTATTTTGGCATCCCGGTAGAAAGCCTGGCTGATTTCATCGCTGAGTTTTTCGTAATCTCCCCCTGACTTCCGGTACTTATCAAGCTTTGATCCAATATCCCCGACGGTGAGGGAGTATTTGTAGGTCGCGTACCGAGTGGTTCGGCGGCGTTGGGAAGCCGAACAGGCTCTGATTTCGTAAACGGCTTTCTGGGTGTCCACCCTACGTGAACGATCATCCTTTCTGGGGTATATTTCGTTCGACTCCGCGTTTTCCAAAATTTGCGGCCAGGTGGCTTGCCGCACGCCGTTAAACTGCGCTTCGAGCATGCCTTTAAAGGTACTGTTGAAATTTTCGGTATAGACCGACCCGATTCCAAATTGGCCCTGATTTGCCCAAACCTCTTTTCCCTTTCCGGCACTGGCTACTTTGATCAGACCGCAGGAACCCAGGAAAAGTTTTTTCAGAAATATTGCACTCACATCCTCATCTAGATTAGTCGTAGCCGCGATAGTCATCAAGTCTTCAACGGTATCGCGACAGTCAGCCATGACAATATTCAGTCGCGCTCCTTTACTTTGTAAGATATCGCCCACTTCATCCAGTGACAGCATCAAATCATTGTTTGAAAAAATCCGCAGCGCATTTTCCTTCAACTTGAAAGTCGGAAACTTATCGTTTGGGCCAGGATAGTAACCAAGGCCGGTATAATAGAAGAAAACGACATCTTTGGGGCCAACCCGCATTTGATTCAGCGTTTCCCGCACGGCCTTTGCTGTGAAACTACTGGTATTGTGATAGTAAGTTTGAAGTTTTAGGCCTGTTCCCCCTTCGGCATTTTTCAGGATTTCAAGGATAGTGGCCTCGTCGCTCAGGCTGATGCCGCCCAGCTTGGGGTCTTCCACGTCCGACACCAGAATGGCGTGGAGGGTTTGGGGAAAGGCTTCAAAGGAGACAGCAAAAATGAAGAAGGCGAGGAGAAGATTTTTCAAAGCTGCAAAGCGACCAAGTTTCAAAGAAACAGAAAAACAAGGTAATCAAAAACTTTGACAGTCAGGAACTTCGCTTCTTTAAATACAGTAAGAACCGTCCCGCTGCGGCCCAAAATCCCGCCGAACCGGTAGTAAAACGCCGGATTACCTCATTTAGGTTTTGAAAATCCCAGGCCATCTGAGAACTGGACTGCCGCAAAACAGTCTTACGGAGGGTAAGGAAACATAACGCGGGCCTTGAGTGTTAATTTTGAGTAATGGAAGGCACAAAGTGCTAAAGCCACAAAGTAGTAGAGTAGCAAAGTCACAGATAAGTACGGCGCGATTCTTATTCACTAATTCACTTAAACACTCATTATTATGAACTGGACCGACGTAATAAACTACGCCAAAGAAGGCAACCCCACGCCGCCACGGCGGGTGGAAAAAACCGAAGCAGAATGGAAGGCGCAGCTTTCCCCCGAAGAATATCAGGTAATCCGGCAGAAAGGCACCGAACGGGCCTTTGCGGGCGAATACTGCGAGCGCCACGAGCCGGGCATCTACGCGTGCCGAGCCTGCGGCACGCCGCTGTTCGACTCGACGCTAAAATTTGAATCAGGCACGGGATGGCCGAGTTTTTCGGAACCCGTGGAAGACAACGTAATCGAATACGACCTCGACACAAGTTACGGCATGCAGCGCGTGGAGGCAATGTGCAACGTCTGCCAGGGCCACTTAGGCCACGTCTTTCCCGATGGCCCCAAGCCTTCGGGACTGCGGTTCTGCATCAATTCGGTTTCTATAAAGAAAGTAGATTGATAGATGTGAGATTGCTTTTTCACTGAATTTCATAACGCACTCTTGACGTATCAAGTAAAAGGCAGGCTACTCTTAGTCTGCCTTTTTTCGTGGGTTGTTCTTCTTCAAGACGGGCCAGCTGCCCGTACCACATCCGTACCACAATACATTTTTAAATAAAATTCCGGTCCCTGTCCGGGAAGCGTGTATTTTTGTAAAATGTACAAACGTCTCCTGCTTCCCCTCCTCTTTTTCTTTGACGCCGAACAAGTCCACTACTGGGTGTGCGATACGCTCCGATTTGTCTACCGGTTGCCGGGTGGTTCCTTCGTCTTGAAAAAAATGTACGTTTATGAGCATCCTTCGTTGGTGCAGGAAGTAGCCGGATTACGCTTCAAGAATCCGATAGGCCTGGCGGCGGGCTTCGACAAAAACGCCGAGCTAGTCGATGAAATGGCGGCGCTGGGCTTCGGTTATGTCGAGATCGGTACCGTGACGCCCCACCCCCAGCCCGGCAACGAAAGGCCCCGCCTCTTTCGCTTGAAAAAAGATCGGGCGCTCATCAATCGCATGGGTTTCAACAACAAAGGTGCCGCCGTCGCCGCCGCTAAGCTGCGGAGCCGAAAGTCGGACATCATGGTAGGAGGGAATATTGGCAAGAACAAAGACACGCCCAACGACCAGGCCCTCGACGACTACACGCGCTGCTTCCAAGATTTGTTTGACGCGGTGGATTACTTCGTCGTCAATGTCAGCTCGCCCAATACGCCGGGCTTACGGGATTTGCAGGAGAAAGAACCACTCACGCATTTGCTTCGCGAGCTCCAAAAACTGAATAATTACAAGCCGAAACCCAAGCCGATTTTCCTGAAAATAGCGCCCGACCTGACCGACAGTCAACTGGACGACATCGTTGAGATCGTGCAGGCGACGGGTATTGCGGGGGTCATCGCGACCAACACCACCATCGCGCGCGGCGGGCTGGCTACCCCGACCCTAACGCTGGACCGCATCGGGGCGGGTGGGCTAAGCGGGCAGCCGCTCCAAAACCGGGCGACGGAAGTAATTCGTTACCTTTGCAGGAAGTCCGGAAGCGCCTTTCCGGTGCTGGGTGTAGGCGGTATCGCCAGTCCGGCCGATGCCCGCGAAAAGCTGGACGCCGGGGCCGCGCTGTTACAAATCTATACCGGGTTCATCTACGAAGGCCCCGCTCTGGCCAGCCGCATCTGCCGTTCGCTGGTCGACCAGGCGCGGGTGAAGGCCTGATTGATTTTATATGTAAAACTGTCGGAATGGTAGTAGTTGGCACGCGTCAACTGTCGCCCATCCACCAAATAAATGGCCAAAAATACACGCAAGGGGAACGCCTACCGCACACCTAGAACGACCACCGAAAATAACAAGCCCAATCAGCGCACCATCGATTGGAAAGCTGTTTCTACCAGTCCCAAGAATGTGCTGGTCGGAGGCGCGCTGCTCATTGCGGTGAGCGTGCTGATGGAAGTGGCATTTGTTTCCTATATTTTCACGGGTGCGGCCGATCAGAGCGAGGTCGGCGCAATCGGGATGGCCCCCATCCGCGACGCCGGTGCCAATACCCGTAACGTATTGGGTATGATCGGCGCGTACGTATCGCAGGCGTTCATCTACCGCTGGTTCGGAATCGCGGCGTTGGCGATTCCGGCAATTCCGTTTTTGGTGGGCTGGCGCATGATGAGCGGCCGTAGCCTGCTCAATCTCAGTCGCACGACCAAAGAAGTGATTTTCTTTACGCTCTGGATCAGCATGTTGCTGGGCTACATTGTCATGATGAGCGGCACCAGCGAGAGCCTGAGTTTTCTACCGGGTGGCTTTGGCTACTATATCAATGACCTTTTGCGCAGTTTGATCGGTCACGGCAGCATCGTGGTCATTTTGCTGACTTTGTTCTGTTTCGCGGTGTACTTCTACGACGTCAATCCGGCAACGCGCTGGGCAGACCT
>JBBSSJ010000278.1:0-6086 GCA_038242095.1 Cytophagales bacterium | reverse complement strand
TGATACTCGCTCCAATCAGCAGCAGCGGCCAGCGGGGACTTTCCTCTGGTTCCGGAATTTGCTCCGATTCTTCTGCTACTTCGATTGGTTCGATCGTAGCAGCCGGACGACTGAGATTTTCGATCCATAGTTTTCGGATTGCCTGCTTTTCCTTATGACTGGTGGCCTGGCCGTGGTGTTTACGGTAAAAAACCAACCAATCATTTTGACTGGTCCGCCAAAACTCCGGCATGTCGTCGGCATCGATGGTTTCGTGGGCGGCAATGTGCAATTGCTCGATAAGCTCGGCCAAATACTGCCGCTCCGCTTGGCTTGCCCGATGGTAATCAAACCGCGACAACGATTGAGCTTTTCCCGGCTCCCAGGCAAAGAAGCGCGCCGCGGGCGATGCCGTCTGCCCCACTTTGCGCAGACCAGGTACCTCGATCAGCCAATTGAGGGCCTCATCGTAATCCTGCGGCATTACGTCAAGCACCACCTCCTCTTGCCGGTTGGCCGAATAATCGTCGGCCCGCCAACGTACCACCTCCGAATCTTTCTTTTCCGATCCGGGCAAAGGTTCGCGAAGTTGGTAGGTTCCGGCAAAAAAATCGCCCGCGGTCAGAGTCATATTAGGGAGCGTAGAAGCAGGGTGAATCTGGTTTGAATAATTCAAAACTAAAAAATTTACGTAATTTACCCATAAAAATTAAGTTGGCGTTCAATGGGGGTATCCTACTTCATTATTATCATGTTCATCGTCGAGCACATTCGCAAGACGCTTTCCACCAAGGAAAACCTCCCGCACTGGGATCGGATCCTTATTTATTCCCGATTTTTCGCCATTTTTTTGCTGTCCGCGCCCTGGGTGCTCGATCAGGATAATATCTTCGAGTGGGTTTGGCACGCGTTCATGCTGGGTTTTATATGGGTGGTGTACACCAAAGATGAATTCAAGTCGGTGCGATCCTTAATGATTTCGGTTATTCCGCTCGTCATCATAGGAATCATCGGGGATGTCGCTTCGGCGGTGTCCCGCGACTTCTATAGAGAGTACGATAATTACTTCGACATGTTCAAGGTTTTCGCCACCATCTGGGTGATCGCGATGTGGTACCAAACCCGACGACAGCAAAAGCAAGTAGCCATTGAGGGGCAGCAACGCCTGGAAGAAGAAAAAGAAAACCAATTGATGCAGGCCCGCAAGGCCGAACTGGAAATCCTGGTCGCCGAGCGGACGCGCGAAATCAGCCAGCAGAAAGAGGAACTCATCACCACGCTCGACCACCTCAAAACTACGCAGGGACAACTCATCCAGGCCGAGAAAATGGCTTCACTGGGGGAATTGACCGCCGGAATCGCCCACGAAATCCAGAACCCCCTTAATTTTGTCAACAACTTTGCCGAGGTGAACAGCGAGTTAATCGAAGAACTGCGGGAAGAACAGGAGAAAGAATCACCGGACCAGGGCTTGGTGGAGGAAATTTTGAAAGACCTGGCCGATAACATGCAGAAGATGGTGCACCACGGCAAGCGTGCCGACTCGATCGTGAAAGGGATGCTGATGCACTCCCGCAGCGGCAATGGCGAAAAGGAAGTAGTGGATCTCAACGCCCTGGCCGACGAATACATGCGACTGGCGTACCACGGCCTGCGCGCCAAGGATAAGTCGTTCAACGCCACGTTGGAAAAAGACTTTCAACCCGAGGTGATTATGGCCCGAGTGACTCCGCAGGATTTTGGCCGGGTACTGCTCAATATTTTTAACAACGCCTTTTACGCGGTAGCCCAACAAACCCATGGCGCCAACGAAAATTATCGCCCCACAGTGCGGGTTAGTTCGCGCCTAAGCGGGGATACGGTCGAGATCAGGATAAAAGACAACGGCGCGGGCATTCCCGACGCGGCGCGGGCCCGAATTTTCGAGCCCTTTTTCACCACTAAACCTACCGGCCAAGGTACCGGATTGGGGCTTTCGCTCAGCTTCGACATCATCCGCAATGGTCACATGGGTACGCTGGAAGTGGAGAGCGAGAAAAATGCCTTTACCGAATTCATCATCAGGATACCTCAGGAAATTAAAAACTAATGCAAAACGCAAACCAAAATGACACTAAAATACTGGTCGTAGACGACGAGCAGGACATCAAGCCGCTGTTTGAGATGCGCTTCCGGCGCGAGATCCGCAGCGGGGAGCTTTCATTCTCGTTCGCTTTTTCGGGGGAAGAAGCGCTCCGTTATATGGAAGACCACGCCTCGGAGGTGGTGCTGATCCTGTCGGATATCAATATGCCCGGCATGAGTGGCATCGAACTTTTGAAGCGAATTCGGCTCGACCACCCCTCGCCTAACCCCAAAGTCATGATGGTGACGGCTTACAACGACAACGACTATTACCAGCAGGCAATTTCCAATGGGGCCAATGATTTTCTGACCAAACCCATTGATTTCTCAAAACTGAAAGAAAAACTTCAAACCCTATGACCACCAAAATTCTGGTAGTCGACGACGAAACCGATCTGCAATCGCTCATCAAGCAGAAATTCCGCAAGGAAATTCGGGAGCAAAAATATGAGTTCGCTTTTGCTTTCGATGGCGAGGACGCGCTGGAAAAGCTGAAAGAGCACCCCGGCATCGAACTGGTGCTGAGCGATATCAATATGCCCAAAATGGACGGGCTGACGCTATTGCTCAAGCTGCACGATGTCAGCCCGATGGTCAAGACGGTGATGGTGTCGGCTTACGGAGACATGGACAAGATCCGGACGGCCATGAACCGGGGGGCGTTCGATTTCGTGACCAAACCGGTAGATTTCAATGACCTGGGCTTGACCATTGAAAAAACCATCGAGCATATTCAGCAATTAAAAAAGACGCTGCAGGCGATCAAGGAAAACAACATCCTGAAAATGTACGTCGACCGTAATGTGCTCGACTTTATGAACGGCAGCGAGTACGAGAACATCATCACGGCCAGCGAAACGGTGGAGGCGACGGTCGTGTTCATCGACATTTGCGGCTTTACGGCTATTTCGGAGAAGGTCGCACCCGATGTGGTCGTCAAAATCATCAACAAGTACTTCGATGTGATGGTCAACGAAATCATCAATCAGAACGGCTACGTCGACAAGTTCATGGGCGACGCCATCATGGCGGTATTCCGCGAAGAGTACCATCTCGACCGCGCCATCGAATCCTGTTTGGCGGTGCGCGCCAAAATCAACTCGATCGAAGAGGAAGTCACCTCCGGGCTCACCTATTTACCCAAAGTTGCCATCGGCATCAACTCCGGCGAGATGATCAGTGGCAATATCGGATCGGCCAAGCTACGGCGGCTGGATTATACCGTCATCGGCGATGTCGTCAACGTGGCCCAGCGGTTTCAGGCGGTGGCCCAGCCGGGGCAAATCGTGATTGGTAAAGCCGCCTACGAGCTTGTCAAAGAATCCTTTATCTGCGCCGAAGTCGGTACCGTGATGCTTAAGAATAAAAGCAATCCGATTATGCTCTATGAGGTAGTAGAATAAGAAAAGCTATACGCAAGCCTTACCAAGAACGTTTATTGTTTTAATTCACATCTTACATTGAAGAAGGCCTATAGCCAACAACTTATTGTCTATTGCATGATCCACATGAAAAAAATCACCTTCCTATTTTTGCTGTTTAGCGCTACTGCCTTTGCCCAAATTCCCGACACATTTCAATGGCTGCCCGATGGCAGCGGCTACCGCGACGCCGACGAAAGCGGCACCATCGTGGAAGTGACCTTACCCAACCGCACCACTAAAACACTGGTCACCAAGGCGCAACTGACGCCGAAAGGTGCTAACCAAGCCTTAGCGGTGCGCAGCTACGGGTTTTCCGAGAAAGGGGATAAAATTTTGATCTACACCAATTCCAAGCGGGTATGGCGCTACGACACGCGCGGCGATTACTGGTTGCTCGACCTGACGACCAACGCCCTGACCCAAATCGGTAAGGATAGGCCGGAATCGTCGTTGATGTTTGCCAAGATTTCGCCCGATGGGCAAAAAGTGGCCTACGTCAGCGCGCACAACATCTACGTGCAGGACCTGAAGAGCGGCCAGACCAAGGCCTTGACGACCGACGGCACCGACCGCATCATCAACGGTACCTTCGACTGGGCCTACGAAGAAGAATTTGACTGCCGGGACGGATTCCGGTGGAGTCCGGACAGTAAGGACGTTGCCTACTGGCAGCTCGATGCGCGCAAAATCAGGAACTTCCTGATGATCAATAATACCGATTCCATCTATTCCTTTACCATTCCCGTGGAGTATCCCAAAGTTGGCGAGACGCCTTCGCCCTACCGCATCGGGGTGGTGAGCGTGGCCTCGGCCAAAACCAACTGGATGGCCATTCCCGGCGATCCACAGAACACCTACGTGCCTCGCATGGAATACGCGGGCAGTGCGCAGCAACTGGTGATTCAGCAGCTCAACCGCAAGCAGAACGAGAGCAACCTGATGTACCTCGACACCAAAACGGGTAAGGCCACGGCTTTTTACAACGAAACCGACAAAGCCTGGATCGACATCAAAAGCCGCTGGACCGACGGCCCCGCCGGCTGGGATTGGCTCGCGGACGGCAAAGAGTTTTTGTGGGTAAGCGAAAAGGACGGCTGGCGGCACACCTACCGCGTGAGTCGCGACGGCAAGAAGGAAACGCTCATTACGAAGGAAGATTACGATATGATTAGCCCCGTACTGATCGATGAGGCCAACAACGCCTACTACTTCATGGCCTCTCCCGACAACGCCACGCAGTCCTATCTCTACCGCACCGCGCTCGACGGCAGCGGCAACGCCGAACGCATCAGCCCCGCCAGTCAAGCCGGTACCCACAACTACGAAATGGCCCCGCGCGCGACTTTTGCGCGGCATAATTTCTCCAACGCCCGCACCTATCCCATTTCGGAATGGATCAACGTAGCCGACCAAAAACCGATCGATCCCAACGCCAGCGTCGAGAAGGGCCTGCAAGCCCCGCAGCGCAACACGGTGGACATTGAGTTTTTTAAAGTAAAAACTGCCGATGGCGTCGAGTCTGATGCCTGGATGGTGAAACCTAACAATTTCGACCCCAAGAAGAAGTACCCGATCGTATTCACCGTTTACGGGGAGCCCGCGGGAAGCCAGGTCATCGACCGCTTTGGTACCGGCCGCAACCGTTTGTACCTCGGAGATATGGCGGCAGATGGCTACATCTATGCGGCCGTAGATAACCGCGGCACGCCCATGCCCAAAGGCCGCGAATGGCGCAAGGCCATTTACCGCAGCATCGGCACGATCAACATCCGCGACATGGCAATGGGTGCCAAGGCGATGTTCGATCAATATCCGTTCATCGACACGAGCCGCGTGGCGGTCCACGGCTGGAGCGGCGGCGGATCCTCGACGCTGAACCTACTTTTTCAATACCCTGAGATGTTCAAAACGGGCATTGCGGTGGCCGCCGTGGGCAACCAACTCACCTACGACAATATTTACCAGGAGCGCTACATGGGCTTGCCACAGGAGAATCTGGAAGATTTTGTGAAAGGTTCGCCCGTCACGCACGCCAAAAATTTGGTGGGAAATCTGCTGTACATTCATGGCACCGGCGACGACAACGTCCACTACCAAAACGCCGAAATGCTGCTCGACCAGCTCATCAAGTACAACCGCCAATTTCAATTCATGCCCTACCCTAATCGCTCCCATGGCATTTCCGAGGGTGAAGGTACTTCGCGGCATTTGGCGACGCTGTTCACTAAGTTTTTGAAGGAAAAATGTCCTCCCGGAGCCGCTAAGACTTCGGGAGCATCCACTCCGGGTTCTAACTGATTATTTTTATGGAAAGTAGACGGCTATTTTTCCTTGCACTCATCACCTCGCTGGCCCTGGCCGGCGAGGTGGCTGGCCAAAACCCAATGCTCAATGCCACCCGCGACCAGTTCAATGTAAACGGTATGCGTATCCCCACCTCCGGTACGCTCTGGGGCGTGGCCTCCGCCGACAAGGGAGAGGTAGTCGGCCAAACCTACCTCGACACGACTTGGATGCAGGGTAACTTGAAACTGTACGAGCCCGTCCAGCCTGTGGGTG
>JBBSSJ010000277.1:0-6105 GCA_038242095.1 Cytophagales bacterium | reverse complement strand
GGTGCAGATTTTCAACGAAATGCGCCGCCGCGACCAAAAGTACGGCCTCGTAACGGCCTGTGTGGGCGGTGGACAAGGCGTGGCGGGAATCTACGAACTACTGAACTAAGAACTAGCTTAATATACCGTAGTCACCTTCGATCTCCGGCGCTCGTATTACTACGATGCCGGAGATTTCTTTTTACTTTTGAGTCGATAATACAAATCTTACCGCCGGGGGCGTTGTTGGGGGCGGAAGCAGTCCACCCGCATTTCTTGTCAATCAATATGTTTATGCAAAATAGATTTTACCCTTTCGTTTCCGGTTTGGTCCGTCTGCGTTTTTTGGCGTTGTTCAGCATGCTGTTGATGCTTTACGGAGGAACGTTACGAGCCCAGTATCCACCCGTCGAGGAGGACGGTAGGCGTTATCTTTCGCTGATGCTCCTAAATTTATCGCAGGAAAAGGACTTTGAGCTGGAAGTGATCCGGCAGGCCGCTGCCGCTGGCGTCAACTCCGTAGAATTGACCATCGCCTGGGATAAGGTTTACCGCGACTCACCCACCGGACCGGACGGCTGGGAGCGCTTCGATAAGCAAATCGCGCTTGCGACTGAACTGGGTTTAAAAGTGGCCATCCGTATTCAGGTGGGGCGTAATAGTAATTTTTTGAAAGGCTTTTGGACCGACGCCGAAAGCGCGCGGGATTATAAGCAGAATCCACTGCGGGGTATATACGACTACACCCATTTTAGTCTGTTGCATCAGCCATCGCTCGACAAAGCCGCTGATTTCGTGCAGCAGGTAGCTAAGCGGTACAAATACCTGCTGGAGAAAAAAAATATACTCTTCATCTCGACCGTAATTTCGCCTACCCAGGAAGCGGAGTATTACTCTCAAACGATCCCGCCCGGTGCTGAATATAGTGCGCAATATTCGACAATATTTGATTACTCCGATTTTTATAAAAAGGGTTTCATGGAATGGCTTCGCGGTAAGTATAAAAAAATTGTTAGGCTCAACCTATTGTGGGGAAGCAGTTATAAATCCTTTGAGGAGGTCTTGGTACCTGCTAACATCTATTTCCCGGGTGAGTCATTTTTCGGACGTCGGGGTAAGGACTGGTATATCTTCCGACACCTCGCCCTCAAACAGTTTAATAATCGCATGATTCAAACGGTGAAGAATGTCGATACTCGTATCCCCTATGTGCCGGAATTCGGATCGGTCTTCGATGGCCAAAGCGCGATCAGGAGCACGCTCGCTTTTCCTGATCTCACCGAAAGTGCCGACGGTATCAAAGTGCACGACAGCGAATTTTTCGACCATCGTTTTACGATGGACCTGCTCCGTAGTAACCGCAAACCCGGCCAGTGGATTATGAATGAGGTTTTCTACTCCAATAATATGCCGGTTTCTGAGTATTACGAGCAGTTCAACGAATGCTTCGAGAGCGGGGCCAAAGTCGTCGTGTTTGTTTTATCCACACCGGGCCACGTGGCAGATGTGCGCGAGGTAATCAGCAACATGGCGCAGCGTTGGCTCGATAAGCCGGTGGAGAAGATCGTAGCCACCGACACGGTGGGCTATCGTTTGTCAAGGGCGGTGGATAGAGGGGTGCAAGATACCGGAGCATTTGCTGCCTGGCGGACCAAAGCCCGGGGACCCGGAGGGCCAAAACCCGTCAGCGTGATGCTTGATCAGGACTTACTCAGTGATGACTATTGGAAAGCCGCCGCCAACACGGCCCCTTATCTGCTCAATCCCGTGCCGATGCAAATTATCGCCGTATCGCGGGATTTCACCTTCCAGCTGCCCACCGACACCTTCGCTGACTACGACGGCACAATTGTTAAAACCGAAGTATTCGATCTGCCACCCTGGCTGCGCTACGAGGTCGGCCAATTGCGTGGTACACCAGCCGCTCTGGGTGACACCCGCCTCAAGGTGCGGGGCACCGACGACGAAGGCGGTTTTACGGATGCTTTTTTCACCATCAGGGTGGATACCCGTGAAAACGCCAACAAGCCGCCTACCGTAAAAAAGAACCTTTCTACCGTAACCACGGCCCTCGGCGAGCAATTCTCCTTCGTGCTACCGCCCGACCTTTTCACTGATGTCGACGGGCGCATTTCGAAAGTGGAAGTTGGCGCGTTGCCCAACTGGCTCAGCTACCGTGATGGTAAGTTTTTGGGTACACCTGCTAAGCCTGACGAGTACCGCATCGCCCTGAAAGCTTACGATGATCTGGATGCTTTCGTGGAGACATTCTTTATCATCAAAGTGGTCGAGCCCCAGTTTCTCAACAACCCGCCCTACGTATCGCGTACGCTGCCGGTTCGCTACGCCAAAGTAAATGAGCCTTTTAGTTATATTCTGCCCGCCAATACGTTCTCCGACAACGATGGTTTTATTTCGTTAGTCTCGTTACAGATTGCGCCCCCCTGGCTCAAACTTTCATTGAACGAATTTTCGGGAATTCCGACCGAAGTGGGCAAATTTCGGGTTTTGGTACGGGCTTACGACAACGCGGGCGGTTTTGTCGAGACACCGCTGATTATTATCGTGGAAGTACCCACGCTAACCTTTGATCTTTTGCAGTCGGGCCGGGCCGTTGAGCGGCAACGCCTGCTGACACTCACCGACGGACAAGTGCTCTACGGCGGGTCGCTTCCTAAGCTGCTCAATATCTACGCCTACGGTAATTTTGAGTACGACCGCGTTGCTTTCGACCTTAACGGTCCCTACCATCGCCGGAGTCAGGCCGACAAATTTCCCTACGCGCTGCTGCCCGAAGATGGCGGCTTCGCGCCTATCGTGGGTGGCTACACGCTCAACGCCTACGCCTACCGCAAAGACAGTCTGGTGCTCAAAAGTGTGCTCCGGTTCAGAATTACGCCCGGCGATTCTGCCCAGCCCGGCCAAATAGACGAGTGGGTCGGCTACCCAAATCCTTCGGAGGGCGTTTTTAACGTCAAGCTACCAACCAATGGAGCCAATTACACCTATTCCTTGGTGGGCATGACCGGCCAGCAGTGGCCAGTACCCGAACGGCTGGTTACGATGTACAAAGGCATCGCCCAAATCGACCTTTCCGGCGTGGCGACCGCACCGGGAATGTACATTCTGCGGGTGGTGCTCGATGGGAAGGTAGTCCGTACGTTCAAGGTCGTAAAAAAGTAAGTGCCCGTCGCTCTGCGGGAAGCGTTCCATAGTGGAACGCTTTTTTTGTCTACAGAAATAATAGTATGCTTGCATAACATTATGCCAGTCGTTATATTTGCCAATGTCTTAGGTAGTATGCTTGCATACCTTTTTATCGATTATTCAAAAACCTACAATACACCATGGCAGAAGTAACAGAAAGCGAGGCAATCAAGGGCGGTGAGTTCCTGATTCGGGAGACCGAAGCCTCACAGATATTTATTCCCGAGGAATTTACGGAAGAGCAGCAGATGATCGCCGAAACTTGTCGCGACTTTCTGCGTACCGAGGTACACCCGCGCCTCGACGAAATCGACGCCGCCAAGTCGCCCGAGCTGATGGCTTCGCTGATGGATAAAGCCGGCGACCTGGGCTTGCTGGGCACGGCCGTTCCCGAGGAATTCGGTGGTTTCGGCATGAACTTCAACACTTCGATGCTCGTGGCCGAAAGCCTGGGCACAGGACACTCGTTTTCGGTAGCGCAATCGGCCCATACGGGCATCGGTACACTCCCCATCGTGTATTACGGCAACGAGGAGCAGAAAACTAAGTACCTGCCCAAGCTTGCTTCGGGCGAGTGGAAAGCCGCCTACTGCCTCACCGAGCCTGACTCCGGTTCTGACGCCAATTCCGCCAAAACCAAGGCTATCCTGACCGAAGACGGCCAGCATTACGTGCTGAACGGCCAGAAAATGTGGATTACCAACGGTGGCTTTGCGGACCTTTTCATTGTTTTTGCTAAAATCGAGGAGAACGGCGAGACGGACAAAAATTTGTCTGCCTTTTTGGTAGAAAACACCTTCGGCGGCATTACGATGAATGAACCCGAAAAGAAGCTCGGCATCAAAGGCTCCGACACGCGGCAGATGTTTTTCAACGACTGCAAAGTACCCGTCGAGAATCTGCTGTCGAGCCGGGGCAACGGTTTTAAGATCGCCGTCAACATTCTTAATATCGGTCGCATCAAGCTGGGCGTTGCCGTATTGGGTGGAGCCAAAGGTGCGCTCGCTCAGGCGATCAACTACGCCAACGAGCGCAAGCAATTTGGCATTTCGATCGGTCGTTTTGGAGCGATAAAGTACAAGCTGGCCGAGATGGCTACCAAAATTTGGGTGTCAGAATCGGCTTGTTACCGCGCCGGACAGAACATTGACGACGCAGTGGAAGCGCTGCGCGAAGGCGGCATGGACGACGCTCAGGCCAAGCTGAAAGGCGTCGAGCAGTTTGCCATCGAGTGCGCGATTACCAAAGTACACGGCTCCGAAGTACTGGATTACGTAGTCGACGAAGGTCTGCAAATCTACGGCGGCATGGGCTACTCGGCCGATGCACCGATGGAGCGTGCCTACCGCGATTCGCGCATCAACCGTATTTTTGAAGGTACCAACGAGATCAACCGCCTACTCATCGTGGATATGCTCCTGAAAAGAGCCATGAAGGGCGAGCTCGACCTGATGGGTCCGGCGCAAGCCGTGGCGAAGGAAATCATGTCCATTCCTGATTTTGGGGCTGAGGACGATGACGTACTTTTTGCCAAAGAAAAGAAAGTCCTGCAAAACCTGAAAAAATCCGCGCTGATGATCGCCGGAGCCGCCGTGCAGAAGTTCATGATGAAGCTTTCGCACGAGCAGGAAATCCTGATGGACATCGCCGATATGGCGATCGAAATCTACGTGGCCGAGTCGGCATTACTGCGGGTCGAGAAGCTGATCGGCATCAAGGGTGAAGAGGCCGTCGCTTTGCAAAAGGATATGGCAATCGTCAACCTGCATGAGGCCGTCGATAAGATCAACTCAAAAGGACGCTCGGCGATCACGTCCCTCGCCGAAGGTGACGAGTTGCGCGTAATGCTGATGGGTTTGAAACGCTTCACGAAGATCGACCCGATCAATCTGAAAGACACCCGCCGCCGTGTTGCTGACGCTATGCTGGCGGAGAATAAGAATATATTTTAGTTCAAGGCTTTTAAGTACGACTACTACGTTAGGAAAGCCGATTCTGTTTCAGAGTCGGCTTTTTTGTTGGGAGGCAGTTTATATTAAGCGGGCTTGTCCCTCGCCTCAAAACTTAACCGAACGTCCGGTAGTTGAAAAAACCGTTATTTTGCAATTCATTTCAAGTACGCCCAACAATGAACCACTGTCAACCGTCCACCCGCACCGGCGTACCGGTCGACTGTCCACTCACTAAATGAACCTTCATTCCGTTGCGCTGCGCGATACCGGGCAGTTTCCGCCCCTCCTGCTCGATTACCTCGACCGAAAACCCGAGCTGAACGATTTTTACAGCGTGTTCCCCAGCCGGGAGGAAGCGGCAAAGGCGGTTGAACAGCGCGCTGATTTCGATGTAGCCAAGCGGCAGACGCTGGTGGAAGTCTTGACGAAACAGTACGAGGGAATCGCCAATCCGCCGGATTTTTCGGGCTTGCTAAGCGCAAATACGTTCACCGTCACGACGGGGCATCAGCTCAATATTTTTACCGGGCCGCTGTACGTAATTTACAAGATTGTCACGACGATCAACCTGGCGCGGACGTTGAAGGAAAGCTATCCCGTATACGATTTCGTGCCCGTGTACTGGATGGCGAGCGAAGATCACGACTTTGCCGAGATTGCTTCTTTCAATCTCTTCAATAAAAAATACACCTGGCCCGGTGCGCCTACCGGGGCCGTGGGGCGGCTCGATCCGCGCGCTTTGGAGCTGGTCCTAAACGTGCTGCCCGAGTCGGTACCGCTGTTTGAAAAAGCGTATCTGGAAAACGAAACCCTGGCCGACGCGGCGCGCGCCTACATGCACGAGCTAGTCGGCGCCGAAGGGCTCGTCACGCTCGACGCTGACAATGCGGCGTTGAAACGACACTTCCTGCCCGTCGTCGAGGATGAGCTCTTCGAGCAAAATTCCAGTCGGCTGGTGGAGGAAACG
>JBBSSJ010000276.1:0-6144 GCA_038242095.1 Cytophagales bacterium | reverse complement strand
ATGGTGAGGTCTTCCTGCCGGATGGTGAGCGGCTTGCCTTCGGCGATGCGAATCATCTGCGCCACGAGGTCGACGCCCGTGATGAGTTCCGTGACGGGATGCTCTACTTGCAGCCGCGTATTCATTTCCAGAAAGAAAAAATCCAGATTTTCGTCCACGATAAATTCCACCGTTCCCGCGCCGTAATAGCCGCACGAGCGCGCCACCTGCACGGCGCTGCGGCCCATTGCTTCCCTGATTTCGGGCGTCAAAATTGCCGAAGGTGCTTCTTCGACCACCTTTTGGTGGCGGCGCTGCACCGAGCACTCGCGCTCGAAAAGATGGATGATGTTGCCGTGCTGGTCACCCAGAATCTGAATTTCGATGTGCCGGGGCGAGGTAATGTACTTTTCGATGAAAACCGCCCCGTCGCCAAACGACGACACCGCCTCGCTCACGGCGCGGTCCATCTGCTCGTCGAAATCGACCGCGCTTTCCACCACGCGCATGCCCTTGCCGCCCCCGCCCGCGCTGGCCTTGATCAGAATCGGGTAGCCAATGCTTTCGGAGATGCGCTTGGCCTCAGCGCGGTCGTCGATGGCGCCTTCGGTACCGGGCACCATCGGGATGTCATACTGCGCTACCGTGTGTTTGGCGGCTAGTTTGCTACCCATCACCTCGATCGCCTCGGGCGAAGGGCCAATGAAAATCAGACCTGCTTCCCGAACCTGCCGGGCAAACGCGGCGTTCTCCGACAAAAATCCGTAGCCGGGATGAATGGCGTCGGCCCCCGTGCGCAGGGCGGCTTCGATGATATTGTCGCCCCGTAAATACGATTCTGACGAGGCAGCCGGACCGATGGGCACGGCTTCGTCGGCGTAGCGAACGTGCAGCGCCGTGCGGTCGGCGTCGCTGTATACGGCCACCGTGGCGATGCCGAGCTCACGGGCGGTGCGCATGAGGCGGAGGGCAATTTCGCCGCGATTAGCGATTAGGATTTTTTTTATATCGGGCATGATCAATTTTGAATTTTGAGTGAGTGAATGAGTGAATGATGCTCTTTCCTTAAAATCACGCACTTACAGGTTATCGCTTCATTATTCTTCCAAAAGTAACAATTTGTCAATATTTGCCAGCTTAGGGTCTATTTTCTTGCTTTTAAAAAATAGTATTCCGCGTAGAAATGCGGCGGGAGCCAGCTTCATGGGTTATTTTAGTCTCCTGCTTTTGATCGTTTAGTACGTGTTTTTGTAAACATCATAACCTTCTGGCTGTTAGTAAAATGTTATTCTACCAAATATTTTTATAAATTTGCACTTATCTATTGCCAAAATTGTCTTGCAATCCCTATAAACTAGTAAAAAGTGGATATTTTTGAGAAATTACGTGACAACTGGGGCCCGATCGGCACCCCCGCCAAGATGCTGAACAGTCACCATTATTTTTCATTTCCCATGCTGGAAGGTGAGTTGGGTCCCCGGATGCAATTCATGGGCCGGGAAGTGCTCAACTGGAGCCTCAATAACTACCTGGGCCTGGCCAATCATCCCGAAGTGCGGCAAGCCGATACCGATGCCACCGCCCGCTGGGGCCTCGCTTACCCCATGGGTGCGCGAATGATGTCGGGTAACTCCAAATTGCACGAGGCCCTGGAAAAAGAGCTTGCCGAATTTGTGGGCAAGCAGGATGCCTTCCTGCTTAACTACGGCTATCAGGGTGTGGTGTCGATTATAGAGAGTGTCTGCGACCACCGCGACGTAATCGTGTACGACGCCGAATCACACGCCTGCATCATCGACGGCGTAAGGCTGCACAAGGCCAAGATGGGGCAGTACTACAAGTTCAATCACAATGACATGGAGAGCCTCGAGAAAAACCTCAAACGCGCTACGCGCCACGCTACGGCCAAAGGCGGCGGCGTGTTGGTTATTACGGAAGGCGTTTTCGGGATGTCGGGCAAGGTCGGTAATTTGAAGGCCGTTGCCGAGTTGAAGAAAAAATATAATTTCCGACTGTTTGTAGACGACGCCCACGGCTTCGGTACCATGGGGCCGACGGGTGCGGGCGTGGGTGAACTTACCGAAACACAGGATGCTATCGACCTGTACTTCGCGACCTTCGCCAAGTCGATGGCGGCGATTGGCGGATTCGTAGCGGCCAGTGATCCTGAGATCATCATGTACCTCAAATACAATATGCGCTCGCAGACTTACGCCAAGGCACTACCGATGCCCTACGTCGAGGGCGTTCGGCACCGGCTGCACATGCTCAAGACGATGCCCGAGTTGCGCAGTGATCTGTGGAACGTAGTAGAAGCCCTGCAAAGCGGACTCCGCAAGCGCGGCTTCGACATCGGCGAGACCGAGTCGCAGGTGACGCCGGTTTTCCTGCACAGCGAAGGCGGCATTCCCGAAGTGACGCGGATGGTGCGCGACCTGCGCGAAAACATGGGTGTTTTCTGCTCAATCGTGGTGTATCCCGTTGTGCCGAAGGGCCAAATCATGCTGCGCATTATTCCTACTGCCGCCCACACGCTGGCTGACGTGGAGTATACTCTGGAAGCTTTCACGGCGCTGGCCGAAAAACTGAAAAATCGGGTGTACCAGTCCGATGAAGTGCAGGAGATTGCGAAGGCCTAAAACGGCTCAAATTATGGTGCAAGGGCGTTTTTCATAAAAATGCCCCTTTTTTACGCTCCCGTTCGATAAATATTTTTTTTTACATAAAAACTTGATTACTAGATATTTATATAAAAGTCAATATTTATTTGCATTTTTTTAAGTGTTTTTTTCCATTATTTGGGTTGCCAGATTGGTATTAATTGTTAAATTTCGAACAAAACACGCCCTAAAAGCGTATTTGACGCATTTTTTCAACTAAATAAAATACACAATTATGGAAAAATTTGAAGAAGTAAAAAACCTCATCATGTCCCTCGAAGGCGACTTCGATAAATTCTACGACAAGAAAAACCAGGCCGCCGGCACCCGCGTTCGCAAAGGAATGCAGGAGCTCAAAACGATGGCCCAGGATATTCGGACCGAAGTACAGAACATGAAGAACTCGGAAGGCGCGTAAGCGATTTCTGGTTAAAAAAGGAAGCCCCGTTCTCAATCGAGAGCGGGGCTTCCTTTTTTGTTTATTTGTTTAGACCGGGCTCTGGCTGGCAAAATGGAGAAGAAACAATTGCAAGCGCTAAACAACTCAACAAATAAACCCATAAACATCCTTCCTAGAATTTCTCCTTATTCATCAGCATCGCTACGCCTCGGGTGGTGACTTTGCGGGTGGTGCTGTCGAGGATATCGGTGGCGATTTGGGCAGTGTGTTTGGCGGGATCGATACTTTGGATGGTAAAAACGGCCTCATAGTCGGTGTCCACAAACATCGGCCGGAGGAAATCCATCGTTTGGCCCAGGTACACCGAGCCAAAGCCCGGAAATTGGGTGCCCAGTACCTTGGTAAAAACGCTTGCGCCCAGCATGCCGTGGATAATCGGCCGCTTAAAGGCCGTCGTGGCGGCAAATTCCCCATCAAGATGCAACGGATTATTATCGCCCGTAACCTGAGCAAAATCCTCCACGTCGGCCTGCGTAAACCGGAAGGCGTACGAAAAGCTCCCTCCTACTTCAACTTCAATGTTCATACTTAATCTTTTGCTGTTATTTTACTCAATACCCCCCATCCAATCCCGCAAAGGCTTGTAGAACAGGATCATGATAATACCAAAGCCCACGCCAAACAGACCCACTTGCATAAATAAACCGGGCATTTCGGCAACGTTATCTTCGGAAAAATTGCCCGAAAACAGGCCCGCGATCAGGTTGCCCAGTGAAGCCGCCACGAACCATAGGCCCATCATTTGGCTGTAATATTTTTTAGGAGCCAGCTTGGTATAAGTACTCAGCCCCACCGGGCTCAGAAACAGCTCGCCCAGCGTGTGCAACAGATAGGTAAACACCAGCCAGCCTAAACCCACCTGAATACCCTCAACGGCGTATTGTGCCGCCCAGTACATAACGAAAAAGCCGAAGCCCATCTGAATCAGACCCAAGCCAAACTTGACTGGGACGAACGGATTGATCTTTTTCCGTTTGAGGTAGAGCCACAAAGCACCGATGGGTGCGGAGAAGACGAGGATAAAGAACGCGTTGGCGGTTTGAAACCAGGAGGCGGGCATTTCCCAACCGCCGATGATGCGGTCGGTATGGCGGTCGGCGAAGATCGTCAGCGACGAACCAGCCTGCTCGAAGCCCGACCAGAACAGCGCCGCGCCAATAAAGAAGATGAACAGCACACCTACCCGCTTGCGCTCGACCACACTTAACGATTTATCAAAAAATCCAATGTAGGCGAAATAGGCAATTGTAATCGCTGAAATAACGTATTTCATAACGTTGGCCAGCGAAATCGCATCGAGTATTCCGGTTAGCACCAGCGTGGCCAGCAGCACTAGCGCGCCCGCCACTACGTATAAAAAGGTAGGGCTGCCTTTTACTTCGGGTTCATCGCCCAAACCTTCGAGGTGCTTGCTGTTGAGCCGGAACGCCACCACACCCAGAAACATCGCGATGGCGGCAGCGCCGAAGCCGTAGTGCCAACCTACTTTTTCGCCCAAATACCCCACCACCGTCATGCCCAGAAACGAACCCAGGTTGATCCCAATATAGAAAATCGAGAAGCCCGCATCGCGTCGCGCGCCGCCTTCGGGATACAAATTACCGACGATCGAACTGATGTTGGGTTTGAGCAGACCCGTACCGACGGCTACCGTGCAAAGCCCGGCGAAAAAAATGGCGTTGTTACCCGGAATGGCCAGCAAAATGTGGCCGATCATAATGACGATACCGCCCCAGAGTATGGCTTTTTTCTGGCCCAGCATGTTGTCGGCGATCCAGCCACCGGGCAATGTCAGCAGGTACACCGAAGAAGTGTAGAGCCCGTAAATCGCCCCGCCCGTATCTTCGGGTAAGCCCAGCGCACCTTCGGAGGCCGATTTGATGAGGTAAAGCAGCAGGATGGCCCGCATCCCATAGTAGCTGAACCGCTCCCACATTTCGGTAAAAAACAAAACATACAGGCCACGGGGATGCTTTTGGGAAGTGGTAACGGTTGATTCCATGCGGGAAAGTTAATGAGTGAATAAAGGAAGACAAACCTATTCACCGCTCGGGCGGCCCCCGTCATTCTAGTATTCAAAATTGAATTGCGCGGCAAGATAGTAATTCTGGTAAAATTACCAGCGCATCGCGCTTTTGCCTTATTTTGTGTTTTCCTTCTTGTACCAAAGCCCAACCATGTCGCTGATTGCCGCGCTTGCCGCTTACCCTGATTTCGCCCCCGTCGTCGTGGTCGATAAACCTTACCGAAAACTCGATTTCACGGCGGCTAACGCAGATTTGCCCGCGCTGGACCTGACCGATACGGACGCTTTTTCCAAGCATGTCTTTGGCAGGATGCTGGACGAGAACCAGTTTGTCGGCGTGGGCGGCTACAACGAGCACCGCGTGATTTACCGCCGCTCGGCGCATTTTGGCGACTACGCCGAGGAAGGCCGCTGCATTCACCTGGGCGTCGATATTTGGGCCAACGCGCTCACGCGGGTTTCCGCGCCGCTGCCGGGTGTAGTACATAGCGTGGCTTTCAACGATAGCTTCGGCGACTACGGCCCGACGATTATTTTGCGGCACATCTTGGATGAATACCCTTTCCACACGCTCTACGGCCACCTTTCGCTGGCGTCCCTGGATAATATCGAGCCGGGCCAAGCCATCGCCACCGGAGAGACCTTCGCTGCCATCGGCGATTACCCCGAAAACGGTCATTGGCCCGCACACCTTCATTTTCAATTGATTACCTACCTCGGCGAGATCAAAGGCGACTATCCCGGTGTAGCCGCCATCGCCGACCGGACGGGGTACCTAGCCAATTGCCCCGATCCAAACTTGATTTTGAGGATAGCGGAATTGGCGTGATGGCATCCTATTTCTTTTGTAGGCCCGCCAATGCAAAAGAACGCCCCTACGCATCAACGCCTACACATCCCCAACTTTAACTTCCATCCAAAGCTGCTTTGTACACTTTCAAGCACCGCTCCCTCGCTTCTTTGTGGTCGACGATGGGTTGGGGGTAGTCAAGTTCGTTGAGTTCGGGAATCCATTCCTT
>JBBSSJ010000275.1:0-6152 GCA_038242095.1 Cytophagales bacterium | reverse complement strand
CACTCCAACCGGGAAGAAATCTTCGGGATGCTCGACGCCGACGGGTACCTCCGCCTCGAAACGTTCTTCGATAAAGTATGTCGCCCGGCCTTGACCAAAGCTTTCAAAAAAGACAAAATGCCCGACATGGTCCAAAAGCTGGCGGACGAAGGTTTTACGCTTACTGATTTTGTGGCGTCGATGAGCCGAAAACATCAGTTCAGCAATGCTTTCGAGGGGATGCGCTTTGAAATGGACGAGGCCAAAAACTCCGTAGAAAATAAGAAACCTATTCACTGGAAAGAGGTGATGGACGACCTGATGTACGCCCTGAATTTCCACGCCGAGCTGATGCCCGCCGAAGACCATCTGTTTTTTCGCAGAGAGGTGATGTCTTTTCTGATGAACGTCATTGCGGCCATGCCTTTGCCGTCGGGCAATTTGCTCTTGGCGCTTTACGATGCCGGTAAGCTGGAAATCGTGGCGGGTTACGCTACTGTGGCCGACGAACACCAAAAGGGCTTGACGACCATTGACGTGAAGGATGGTGAAGCCACCTACCCGATCGAATACAAGATGTTCGTCAATTGCGGTGGACAAAAATCCGTAGGATTGGAAGATTACCCGTTTCAAACCCTGGTAAAAAAAGGTGTGGTACGCCGGGCGAAGTCCAAATTTATCGACGCAGAACAGGCCAAAGCATTGTTGAAGACAGAAAAGAAAGATCTGGTATGTAAAGAGCAGGGCAACTACTTTTACTTCACCGGCGGTCTGGAAATCGACGCCAGCTACCGGGTAATCGGAAAAGATGACCAGCCCAACGATTGCATTCACGACATCACTTTTACGCACACCAGCGGTTGTCGTCCTTATTCCTACGGCTTACAGGCGTGCAGCGCCACGAGCCAGATTTTGGTGGAGGCCTGGGTAAAATCGCTCGAAGCGCATTCCGACATAGCGGGCGATCTGGAAGAAGTGGCCAAACTTTACGAAGCGACGCCGGAATTGTAGCTTTTCATTTATTCCAAAAAAACCTGAACATGCAGATCCTTAGCACGATTTTGTTGAGGGAGTAAGGACACGCTTCACAGTCTGCATCGAATGATAATCAGCATCTTATTGGTCGTTTTGGGTACGGG
This sequence comes from Cytophagales bacterium, assembly GCA_038242095.1. GTDB lineage: Bacteria > Bacteroidota > Bacteroidia > Cytophagales > Spirosomataceae > Persicitalea. The sequence continues at coordinate 5,034 of JBBSSJ010000275.1, read as the reverse complement.
CCTGGTCCTGCTGGCGATCAGTGACTTTGCGGTGACGGCCTTCGTCCCTACCGGCGAGGGCCCAATCACTGCTTTGTCGGGGCGCGGTATCTATAACCTGATGCAACGGTTGGCGGGGCACGACGGACGCAACCGGCTGCTCAACTACATCGGGCTGGTGGCCATTTTTGCCAGTATCATTATCTGGATCGTGCTGCTTTGGGCGGGATTTACGCTCATTTATGCCGCCGACGCCAACTCTGTTCTGGTGGGTGAAGACAAAACCCCGGCCGACATCTACGAGAAAATATACCACGTGGGCTACACGCTCTCCACGCTGGGCATGGGCGACTTTGTGCCGGGTAACGACTTTTGGCGGATTTTCACTTCCTTTATGTCCTTCGTGGGAATGGTGACGGTCACGATGTCGATATCGTATCTGGTGCCCGTTCTTTCCAACGCCATCCACAAGCGTTCGCTCAGCCTGCAAATAAGCAGCCTGGGCGCTACGACCGAGGAAATCGTCATTAACAGCTACGACGGCAAAGATTTCACCAGTGCTAACAGCGCGCTGAGCGACCTTTCGGCGGAGATTTTTCTCTATACCCAGAATCAACTGGCCTACCCTATCCTGCACTATATGCACAGCAACACACCCAGCGAAAACATCGCGCTCAAGCTGACGGCCCTGGACGAAGCTTTGACGATTTATATGTTTCACGTCCCCGAAACGAAGCGGCCCGACGCGTTGCAGCTCCAAACGGTGCGCCGTGCGATCACCGCCTATCTCAAGACGATTACCTACCTCGACCTCGCATCCGAGCAGCTACCGTTGCCAAATTTCCAGCTCATCGAGCAGCATACGGGGATAAAACTTGACCGTACTTCGCCCCTCGATGCGCACAAACTATACCATGGCCTGGAAAAAAGGCGAAAACTGATGCTGGCCGACCTGCGGGCTGGCGGCTGGGAGTGGGATGACATCGCGGGCGAGAAGTACGAAACCGATCTCGATGTACCTTACGCCAATAAACTCCTAACCTGAATGAACACCTGGTTTACTGCCCCACCGCTTCATCTGCTTTGGATCGTGCTTTCCTGCGCGATCTTTTACTTTCTCATTATTGGCGTTACCCGGCTGGTGGGCCTGCGCAGCCTTACTACTTTTTCCAGTTTCGATTTCCTCATTACCCTGGCGATGGGCGCTTTGCTGGCCACTACGGTAGTGGGACAAAGCGTGGCATTAGTCGAAGGTTTTGTGGCGCTGGCCGCGCTGTTTGCGCTACAAATGGCGGTGTCGGCGTTGCGTGCGCGGCTGAGTTGGGTCAGGCAACTGCTGGACAATCCCCCGATGCTGCTGATGCAGGACGGGGAAGTACTGCACAAGAACCTTCGCGCTGTGCGCGTAACAGAGGACGAATTAAGGGCCAAATTACGCTTCAACAATGTGTTCAGCTACGCGCAGATAGTAGCCGTGGTGCTCGAAAGTTCGGGCGAAGTATCGGTTTTGAAGAAGTCGGGAGAAACTGATATCTCGCTGGATGGGGAATTGTTGAAAGAGGTAATAAAAAGAGGATATATTTCGTGTAAAAACATCACCATTCGCATTAAGAGAACTCGTAACATACGATCATCAATTCAGATGCCCAGGCATTAATTTTTTCAAAAACCTGTTATCATTGCACTAACAATAGTTAACCCATCAACCTAATTTTAAAAATGATTCTTAAAACGAAAGTACTGGCCGTGGCGCTTTGCGGGATTGGTTTCCTGCAAACGAACGCCTTCGCCCAAGAGAAAAAAACCGCAGACGGCCTGACCCCCGAAAAATTCATTGACCCCGCCAACATGGACACGTCCGTAAAGCCGGGCGATGATTTTTACACCTACGCCAGTGGCAACTGGATCAAGAATAATCCCGTTCCGGCTAAGGAAACGCGCTGGGGCAGTTTCAACGTCCTGCGCGACTTTAACATTGCAGCTGTGCGCGGCCTGCTCGACGATGCGGCCCTTAACAAAAACGCCCCGGCGGGTTCGGTTGAAAGACGCGTGAGCGATTTCTACCAAGCCGCGATGGACAGCGCCCGCATCGAAAAGCTGGGCTACACTCCGATTAAGGACGATCTGCAAAAGCTTTCGGCGCTGAAAAGCAAGGATGCCGCGCTTGAGCAAATCGCCAAAGCCCGTACGATGGGCGCGGGAAGCCCATTTTTTGGCTTTTATGTGGGCCAGGATCGCAAGAATGTCGAGGTGATGGTACCGCAGTTTTCGCAGGGCGGCACCACCCTGCCCGACCGCGACTACTACCTGAAAGACGACGCGCGCATGATGAAGATCAAAACGGCGTACCACGATTATATCACCAAGCTTTTCACGCTGACGGGTACTTCGGAAACGCAGGCCAAGGCCAACGCTGAAACCATTATCAAGCTGGAAACTGAACTGGCGCGGGCGCAGATGCCGCGCGTCGAGATGCGCGATCCGTACAAGACGTACAATAAGTTTTCAGTAAAGGACTTTTCCCAAAAAACGCCCCACTTCGATTGGCAGAAGCTGATGCCGATGATGATGGTGAAGGGCCAGGATACGGTGCTGGTCAACAACCCGAGCTTTTTTGTGAAAGCCGATTCGCTTTTCGGAGCCGCTTCGCTCTCGGAACTGAAAGCCTACCTGGAATGGAACGTACTAAAATCGTCGGCCAGCTACCTGAGCTCGCCCTTCGTGGATGCATCTTTTGCCTTTAACCAGGTATTGAGCGGCCAGAAAGTGCAAACGCCCCGTTGGCAGCGGATGTCGCAAATGACCGACCGCACCATCGGAGAGTTACTGGGGCAGCTTTATGTTAAGAAGTACTTCACACCCGCCGCCAAGCAACGCATGGATGCGCTCATCAAAAATCTGGTAAAGGCCTACGAAATCAGGATTAAAGATCTTGAATGGATGACCGATGAAACGAAGGAAAAGGCGTTGGCCAAGCTGTACGCCTTCACACCCAAAATCGGCTACCCCGACAAGTGGCAGACGTACGAAGGATTCGACATCGCGCCGACGTCTTTCTACGCCAACGTCAAGAACGGGGCGGCCTGGGACTATAAAGACATGGTCGACAAACTCGGCAAGCCCGTCGACAAGACGCTTTGGGGCATGACGCCGCCGACCGTCAACGCCTATTACAATCCCGTACAGAACGAAATCGTGTTTCCGGCGGGCATTTTACAATTCCCGTTTTTCGACCCCAACGCCGACGATGCCGTGAACTACGGCGGCATTGGCGCGGTGATCGGCCACGAGATTTCGCATGGCTTTGACGACAGCGGCAGTCAGTACGACCAAAACGGCTACCTCCGCAACTGGTGGACCGAAAACGACCGCACGAAATTTGTGGCTCTGGCCGACCGCATCGTCGATCAGTACAACAACTACACAGTCTTGGATTCGATTCATGTCAACGGCCGCCTCACGCTGGGCGAAAACATCGGCGATCTTGGCGGGCTGAACGCCGCTTACACCGCCTTTAAATTGACGCCCGAAGGAAAATCGGACAAGAAGATCGACGGTTTTACGCCCGATCAACGATTTTTTCTGGCTTGGGCGCAGGTGTGGCGCACCAACATTCTGCCCGAAGCTGCTGCCCAGCAGGTCCTGACCGATCCGCACTCACCCGGCGAGTGGCGCACCATTGGTCCGCTCATCAATATGGATGCCTGGTACAAGGCATTCGATGTGAAGCCGGGCGATAAGTTGTACGTCGCACCGGAGAAGCGAATTTATTTGTGGTAGGTGACTATCGGCCGTCGGCTTTGGGCTACCGGCTCTAGATTCTTGTTCTTGGTTAAATAGTGAGGGTGATTTTTGTTGAGTTTCAACAAAAATCACCCTCTTATAAGTTAATTCAATTCACCGTCGAAAGCCCCGATCGACTTTAGTCGAAAAGACGAAACATTTTGTATTCCGGTATTGCCAATGAAAGCGCTAGCGATTGAGTTGCTTGGCGCCCATTTTTTGGATGAGGGCTTTTTTGTCAAAGAGTACCCGCCACGCGGCGAAAGGCACTTTTTGGGTTTTATAGCAAGTCGTGCAGATAATGCTCGTGAGCGGGATAGGCGCATTGTAGACTAGCAGCGTGTCACTTAGTTTCTGCACGTTGTCTGGAGCCGACAGGTTGCGCTCGGCGTTGTATAGGTAGGCTTCCAATAGTTCGCGTTCTTTGGGAGCAAGTTCCGGATTTTGCACGTCGGCCGGGCCAAGCAATTGAATCTTTACGCCGTACGCACTGTCTACGGCCGCGATGAGTGGTACCTGCCGCAAATCGCCACACAGCCGCGCAGAATCCTGGGGATTTTGGGCCAGCGATTTTTCCAAGGCCCGTCGGGCGGCGGCGGTGATTTCCTTACCCCACTCATCGACGGTGGCGACGAGCTGGGCATCAGTCACGCGCTTTATCTTAGACCCGGCCATTTCCGCTTTCAAAGCCTTTGATTGCCTGATGCGGTCGTCGGTATTACAGCCCGACAGCGTCAGCCCGCAAATTACTATCAGGCCGCAAAGCAGCGCGACTGTCTCTACTTTATTTTTCATAAAATTACGTAGTCGTGACATAAGGCCTTCGATGTTTTCGAGAATTTCGGGGCGCACGAATTTACGTATCTTTGTCTCCCCAAACGCAAATCAAAGATAATGCAGGATAAATTAGAATCCCTCAAAGAGCGCTTTCAGGAAGTAGGCCAGCAGATCATTCAGCCCGAGGTGGTCAACGATATGGCCCGCTATACCAAGCTCAGCAAGGAATACAGCGATTTAGAGAAAATCGTGACGCAGTACGACGCCTTCCAGAAACTCACCAAAGACATTGCCGGAGCCAAGGAGCTCATTACCACCGAAAAAGACAACGAGCTCCGCGAAATGGCCAAGGAAGAGCTCAACGAGTTACAGCCGCAGCGCGAAGCCCTCGAAAGGGTTTTAAAAGAAATGCTTATTCCCAAAGATCCCAACGACAGCCGCAACATTATTCTGGAAGTCCGGGCCGGGACGGGCGGCGACGAGGCGGCGATTTTT
>JBBSSJ010000274.1:0-6183 GCA_038242095.1 Cytophagales bacterium | reverse complement strand
TAGAAACGACCAGTAGCTCGGAAAGCTCAAAGAAATCTTTGAGGGTGACCATTAACGCCTTAGCTTCGGTCTCGTTGAGGGCAATTTGCTCCCTGATAGCCAGCGGAGCGGTTCGATATGAGATACTTACGGCCTTGAACTTTTGATACATGGGGTCAATCTGAATTGCAGGAACAAATTTACGTTACAATCCTTACAATAAGAAACGGGAGCTACCGCCTATAAGTTTATTTAGAAGTCATATAAATTGTTCTGAAAAATTTCTGCTAATTTCACAGGTAATCTGCCTGCTGAACATGACGAGCGTCATATTTTGCTCTGACTTTTTCGGTAAAAACTCTTCATGAAGCAAAATCTAAAAACCTTACCCAATTCCAAATCCACCCTTAGGCAACCCGTAGCGCTGTTGAACAGTCTGCGCCTTAAGCGGTCATTGCTCGATTCTTACGGTCAGAAAAACTTTTACAAAATTGTAATCGGCCTGAATCTTTTTCTTATTAGTTTGGGCTCGCTGTACTATACCAACGATTTGGTGGCCAAACTGGAAGAGCGCGAACTGCGACAGATTCGGCTCTTTGCCGAGTCGCTGCGCTACGCCATCAACAGTGATTATAACGAGGACATCAACGGGATTATGGAAATGATCCGCGAAGCAAATACCTTTTACGAAATTCCGGCCATTTACGTGGATGAAAACAATATGGCGACCGACAACAACAACCTGTCGTTTCCGCGCAACGCCACCCCACAGATTAAAGAGCGCATCATCGAGGAGAACCTCGCCATGATGAAGGAAGAGCACAAGCCCATTCCGGTCGAGCTTGGGGAAGGGCGCACGGGCTACATCTATTACAGTAATTCCTTTCTGCTCACCCAGCTCAGGTACTATCCTTACATTCAACTGGCGGGTATTTTCATCATCGGCTTTCTGGCGTATCTGGCGTTCAGCTCGGCGCGCAAGGCCGAGCAGAATCAGGTGTGGGTGGGCCTGGCCAAGGAAACGGCCCATCAATTGGGTACGCCCCTATCGTCGCTGATGGCCTGGACCGAGTATTTCCGCTCCGACCCGAATTTCGATCCCTCGATCGCCGAGGAAATCGAGAAAGACGTGCAGCGGCTGGAAATGATTACCACGCGCTTTTCCAACATCGGCTCGGTGCCCACGCTGAAAGAGGAGCCTGTGGCCGAGATCGTGACGGAGTTTATCAAATACCTCCAGCGGCGGGTGTCGTCCAAGGTGGCTTTTTACATCGACAATCAGCTACGGGAAGGGCAAACTGTGCTATTGAACAAGAACCTGTTTGAGTGGGTCGTGGAGAATATCTGCAAGAATGCCGTCGATGCCATGGGCGGCATTGGTGAGATCAGGATTTTATTGAAACCGATGCTATCGCAAAACGAAGTCATCATCGACATTAAGGACAACGGCAAGGGTATGAGCAAAGCCAATCAGGCCAAGATTTTCCGGCCGGGATTCAGTACCAAGAAGCGGGGTTGGGGATTGGGCCTCACGCTGGCCAAGCGCATCATCGAGAACTACCACGACGGCCGACTGACCGTCAAAAGTTCTGAACCCGGGAAAGGAACAACGTTTCGGATCGTGATGAATGTGGGAGAAGCAGCTTAGTACAACCTACACACACATTCAGTTCTATACTTTTGAACTATATTATTGATCGAGTCGGATTGTAACAGTATCGGTTTCAATCGTATTACTTACCCGAAAGGCGCGGTCACGGATACGGACTCTGAATTTAACAAGCGTAGGCTTGGCAAAATTACTTGTGAAGAAGGACTGCCGCAAATCGAGGCGCCCTTTGATGGGACCGGGTTTACCCCCTGATTTAAGGTCGTAAAGAAATAGTTTTTCAAACTCCGAAAAAGGCCTCACTTTGAATTGACCATCTTTTTGTCGTTCCAACACCGTGAGTTCGTAATTGCCCCACTCAGCAAACGCAGGATCTCGCCTCGTTAGGCTGTCCCGCTGCTGGTCAATGGTAAGCCCTAAGTCACCGTCACCATCTTCAAAACTTACTGTAATAGTGATTGAATCGGCTTCACTCTGCGCAAAAGTATCGAAATAGGGCTTTACCTGGACGCTTCCGCTGTATTGAATACTCGGTGTATTATCGAAATTGGGCGTGTCGATACAGCTTGAAAGGGCGAAAAGCAGAATAATTCCCGCTCCGAATAAGTTACGCATAAAGTATCTTTGAATTTTATTCTACCAAAAACAAACAGTTTGGAATCGATAAGCAGGAATACCTTAACAAGAGAAAGGGAAGTACTGCGCCAACAAATCCTGGAAGTGACTTCGGCGAACTTCGAGGAAGTGGCCCTGCGGGTGTTTCGGTATCAGGCCCGACACAATGCGGTGTACCGTGGCTATCTTTCTCATCTTGGCATCCACTATGACCGCCTGGAACGGCTGGCAGAGGTCCCTCATCTCCCCATTCAATTCTTCAAGCACCACACTATCCGAACCGGCCAGCCGCCCCGCATGGCGGTCAATTTTGAAAGCAGTGGTACTACCGGGAGCATTTCCAGTGTCCATACGCTCTACGATGCTCCCCTCTACCACACACTCAGTCAACGCATTTTCGAGCAGGAATATGGTCCGCTGGACGATTTCCACATTTTAGCCCTGCTTCCTTCGTACCTTGAACGAAACAATTCCTCGCTCGTGTATATGGTTCGGCAATTTATTCTAAAAACTAATTCGCCACACTCGGGCTTCTACTTAAACGATACCCAAAACCTCACCGCCCGCCTCCGCCAACTGGCCGAAAGCGGCGATCCGCGCAAGGTGCTGGTGCTGGGCGTGACGTTCGGCCTGCTGGATTGGGCCGAAGGACCGGACGACCTGGATTTTCTGGCCAACCTGCCGCGCCTGACCATCATGGAAACGGGCGGCATGAAGGGCCGACGCCGCGAGATGCTGCGCGAGGAAGTGCACGCGATCCTTACCTCACGACTGGGCGTCGCCGCTATCCATTCCGAGTACGGTATGACCGAACTCATTTCGCAGGGCTACTCGTCTGGCGAGGGCTTGTTCCGTCCTGGCGCGACGATGCGCGTGCGGCTGCGCGACCCGCAGGACCCGTTTACCACCTGGGAGCACGGGCAATTTGCGGGTACGGGCGGCATCAACGTCACGGATCTTGGTAACCTCGACTCCTGTGCTTTCATCGAAACCCAGGACTTGGGCCGCTTCGGCCCCGAACCCGACAGTTTCTACGTCATGGGCCGCTTCGACAATTCCGATTTACGCGGCTGTAATCTAATGGTGGTTTGAAGGGTGTTTATTTATTGATGAGTTTAGTTGTGTAGTCGTGTAGGTATTTAGCTATTCCTATTGACTTCACATTGTTCCGATCGCTTTTTTCTCTCAATACATGTTCACATCTGAGAGATTTAGCAACCTTCGGGACCACAAACCGGAGCCGGAGCAGCCTCGATCAATTCGTCGCGCATCGCCAAGATCGCCTGTACCAGTACCTCTGCGGGCTGGGCTCCCGAGATGCCGTACTTATTGTTTATCACAAAAAACGGCACCCCACTCACGCCCATTTGCTGGTAGTGCGATATTTCCTGCGTTACGGCGTATCCGATGGTGTCGTCGGCCAGGATGCGCTTGATTTTATCCTCATTCCAGCCATAAGGAGCAAACAAGTCGGCCAGCGTAGTTGGGTCAATGAGGTCTTTTCCATCGGTGAAGTATGCTTTGAAGAGCATTTCCTCAGCTTCGGACTTGATTCCTTCCTCGCCCGCGACGTGCAACAGTTTGTGCAATCCCAGTGTATTGATGGCGTTGGGGATGGCATCGAGGTTAAAGTCGATTCCTACTTCGGTCCCCACCGTAGTCAAGTGCTGGAACATTTGCCGGATTTTGGCTTCATCGCCGAACTTATTGGTATAATAAGTCATACGGTCGATGCCTTCGGCGGGGATGGTTGGGTCCAGTTGAAAGGGGTGCCAGTTTACGACTACGTCTTCAGGATTTTGCAACTGCGCCAGCGCTTCGTCAAGACGCTTCATGCCCACGTAGCACCACGGACATACGACATCCGAAACGACATCGACTGTGATCAGCTCTTTCAACTCTTTATTTTGCGCTTCCATATAGCTTATATTTCTTAGGTTCATATTCTCTTCTTCCAGAACCGCAGTGGATGGCAGATAATTCAACCTGTACTTCCAAACAAAGCGCGATATGGCGCGTTTTAAATATAAAATATCCCTTTTCTTATTAATATTGCATACATTATACCCCGTATTGTATTTATCGAATGTATTTTTACATTCTAAACCGTTAACCCTAATTTCCCAAATATCATGATGAACAGACGTGATGCACTCGGCCGGGTGGCCCTTATGGTGGGCGGTGCCCTCTCCGCCCCGACTATGATTGCCTTCCTGGACGGCTGCAAAACCAAAGAAGCCGCCACTGGGGTTGATTTTGTTTTCCAGCCCGATCAGCGAAATCTGGTGTCGGAAGTGGCCGAGGTCATAATACCCAAAACGGATACGCCGGGTGCCAAAGATGCCAAAGTAGGCGAGTTCGTGGAGAAAATGCTGAAAGACTGCTACTACGAAAAAGATCAAAAGAGCTTCATTACCGGCCTGAATAAGCTGGCGGATAAAGACTTCATGAAGGCGACGCCCGAAGAGCAAATCGCCTTGCTGACCGCCGCCGAACAGGAGTCGATGGACGAACTGAAGCGCATCGGCGAGGAGCGCACGAAGGTACTGGCTACCGGTAAGCTTTTCGAGGAACCGGGCGTGCCGTTCTTCCGTCTGATGAAAGAACTGACCCTGCTGGGCTACTTCACCTCCGAGCCCGGTGCCACCCAGGCACTAGAGTATGTGGCCGTCCCCGGCCGCTACGATGGTTGCATCGATTTGGAGCCCAATCAGAAGGCGTGGGCGATGTAATTTTAATTGAAAATTGATAGGTAAAAATTGAAAATGGCACGATGATTAAAAGTGCACAACGTTTTCCTTTTTTAATTCTTTTTATTTAAAAAAATAATAACGAACCCTAATGAATCTTAATTTAAAAGCAAAACAGCAAGCCACTTACGATGCAATCGTCGTGGGCTCGGGCATCAGCGGAGGCTGGGCCGCTAAAGAACTGACCGAAAAAGGTCTTAAAGTGCTGATGCTGGAAAGAGGGCGCGATATAAAGCACGTCGTCGATTATAAAACCGCCACAACGCCGCCCTGGGAATTCGAGCATCGCGGACGTCCCACGGTGATGGCACGCGAAGAATACTGGGCAAACTTCCGAACGGGCTATACCGCCAATGAGGAGCACCGTTACCTGTTCGAGAACGATAAAGAAAACCCTTACAAGGAAACCCGCCGCTTCGACTGGGTTCGGGGCTACCACGTGGGTGGGCGCTCGCTGCTATGGGGCCGCCAAAGCTACCGCTGGAATGAAGCCGACTTTGAGGCTAACGCCAAAGAAAACCTCGGAACCGATTGGCCCATCCGCTACAAAGAGCTGGCACCGTGGTACGACTACGTAGAAAAATTTGCCGGTATCAGTGGCGCACGCGACGGGCTGGACGTCCTGCCCGACGGACAGTTCTTACCTCCAATGCAAATGAATTGCGCCGAAACCAAGTTGAAAGGCGATATTGAGTCCAAGTTCGCCGGTCGGAATGTTATCATGGGCCGGACCGCGCACCTCACGCAACCGCAGTCGTTGCACACCGAGTTGGGTCGTGGCGCGTGTCAGTTTCGCAATATGTGCATGCGGGGCTGCCCTTACGGTGCCTATTTCAGCACCCAATCGGCCACGCTGCCCGCTGCCACCAAAACCGGCAACCTGACACTCTTACCCGATTCCATCGTCTCGGAAGTGATTTTCGACGACGAAGCAGGTAAGGCAACCGGCGTGCGGGTTATCAATCAGAATGATCCCGGCGACGTGAAGGAATATTTTGCCAAGGTGATTTTTCTGAATGCCTCCGCTATTCCCTCTACCACGATTTTGATGAAGTCTAAGTCAAGCCGCCATCCCAATGGCCTGGGTAATGAGAGTGACCAATTGGGCCGCAATATCATGGACCACCACCTAGCCGTAGGTGCTTCGGGACGCGTCGAAGGCTTTGACGACAAATACTATTTCGGACGGCGCGCTAACGGTATATACGTACCACGTTACCGCAACTGGGG
>JBBSSJ010000273.1:0-6197 GCA_038242095.1 Cytophagales bacterium | reverse complement strand
GTCCGTAAAAAGCCGCCGCCAGCAAGCCAAGCGCCCGCGCCGAATCGAGCACCTGCACGTAGGTAATGTCAGAATTGGTAGTAGCAGGAAGGCTTTCACAAACAATGACCTCCGCGCCCAGTTCGATGGCTTTTTCGATGAAGTCATGCCCGTCGGCCTGCGTGCCGCGTACGGCCGCGAAAACCATGCCGGGCCCAGCCTTTCGGGAATCCAGCGTCAGGCCCGTCACCAGACGGTCGGTGCGCCCGACGACGTTGGCGTCGGGAATTTCTTTGCGTAAGGTACTTAAATGCTTATGCTCCATCTTAAAAAAACAGCTCCGAATCTTGCTACAAAAATCTTGAAATTAAGCCTGACTACTGCAATTCCAGCAAAATCTTCTTTTCCGCGTCAATCTTGCTGCCAGGCTCGAGCGATTGCGACACGACTTTTCCCGCGCCTTTAAAACTAACCCGAAACCCTTTGTTTTCCATGATGTACAGCGCATCGCGGAGCGCCATACCCCGCAAATCGGGTACTTCAGCTTCTGCGACCGAACTGGTTTTCCAACTGGTTTTTCCTTGCGCACCAGTACTGCCCAGCAGCCAGTTTACGGAGTCAGACTGTAGTTTGCCGTCGGCGGTGGCCCCGGCTTCGGGCGGCGGGCTCAGGTGCAGCGCCTTGGCCATCGCCCGGGCCTCGTCAGCGCGTCCGGCCCACTGCACGGGAACTCCGCTTTCGGCGGGCTTTAATTCGGCAGGCTGATGCAGACTGAGGTCGTATGCATAAATGCGGTCGGCCACTTGCTTGAACACCGGCGCGGCCACGGTGCCAGCGTATAGGTCGGAGCCGCCCCCCACGGAGTTGTCGACCATCACGATGCAGCTATACTTCGGACGATCGGCCGGGAAGTACCCTACGAACGAAGCGCGTAAACCCCGACTTTTCAGGTACTGACCGGAAACTATTTTTTGAGCGGTGCCCGTTTTGCCCGCCACGCGGTAGGGCGTATCCTTAAGGCCGGGCGCGGTGCCGCGCAGCACGACACCTTCCAGCATGTTCTGCAGGTACTTTGCCGTTCGGGGCGAGCAAATCGGCTTGGATGTGACATAAGGCTCGTAAGAATTCACTACCTCGCTCGAATTGCGGACTTGGTCTACAATCATGGGCCGCACCCAGTAGCCCCCGTTCGCCACGGCGTTGTAAAACGCCAGTATCTGGATCGGGGCCAGCCGCATATCGTAACCGTAGGACATCGCCGTCAGGGCAGTTTTGTACCAGCGCGTGTTGCGGTCCCGAATGAAGGGCACGGCCTCGCCCTTCATGTGCAGGCCGGTCAGGTTCTTGAGCCGAAATTTTTCGATGTAGGCTAGGTACTTGTCAGGCTGGTCGTAAAAATATTTTTGCATCAGCAGGTGCGTGCCGATGTTGGATGATTTCTCGAGTACCTCGCTGGCGGTAAGCTTGCCAAAACCCACTCGGTGCGCATCGCGAATACGAAACCGGCGGTACACCATCACGGGGTTCTTGCCTGTATCAACCCATACTTTGTCGGGATCGATGCCGGTTTCTTCCAGAACGGCCATCATGGTCGCCAGTTTGAAGGTGGAGCCGGGGTCAGCCGCTAGCGTGAGGGCGTAGTTGTTGTCGTCCACGAAATTACCGGGCCCTTTGCGGGTTAGGTTGGAGAGCGCCTTGATCTTGCCCGTGGCTACTTCCATCACCACCACACAGCCGAAATTGGCCTGATACTCGTCCAGGGATTTTTTCAACGCCGACTCGGCTACGTCCTGAAAATTGATGTCGAGCGTGGTGTGGATGTCGTAGCCCGGCTCGGGCTGCACATTGACGGCGTCGGCCAGTGGTACCCGCACGGCATCGGACTGCAGCTGCACCCAACTGATGCCGTCGGTGCCCGACAACTGGGTGTTAAAACTGGCCTCCAGGCCCCGCGTTCCTACGCCGCTGACTCGGTCGAAAGTACCGATAGTGCGGTCGGCCATGGGCGAGAATGGGTGATAGCGGCGGTATTCGACGTCGAATTTACCACCCCGCCGCTTATTCGGGTCGAAGAAAGGCCATTGCTCGATCCGTAGCCTTTGTTTGTAGGTGATGGGCCGGTTGGTCAAAGACAGATAGTGCCGATCGGACTGGCTGCGCCTTTTAAGGATGTCATTTCGGAACTTAGCCCGCGACTGTGGCCCGAAGAATTGCGCCAGGCTATCGAGCAGCGTCTCGAAGTTGGCGTTGAAGTAAGCCGCGCTGGCCGTGTGCGTATCGAGGCCAACGTAGTAAAAGGGAAGCGAGGTCGCCAGCAGACTCTCGTCGTTGGCGTAAATGTTGCCGCGCATGGCGGGTAGCTTTTCCAGCCTAATGTTGTTGTGTTCGGCCCGTTCAGCCCAGGTAATTGCGGCGGTTTCTTTGGGGTTTTTGATGTCCTGAAAAACATCGAAGTACTGCACGTACACGAGTTTACCGATGACCAATACCGCAAGAAGGAACAGCAACCCCGCCACCCGGTAGGCGCGGTGAATCAGAGCCTGTTTTTCGTTGACTTTTGGGACCTGGGCGCGTTTCATTCTTTCATTCTGGTTTTATGGATTCCTGAGCGCACTCTTCTGCGCTGTTAGGTCAATATGCTGCTGCAAACTTATCCTGCCCGAAACCTTACCGTTCCGATGAAGGTGAGACGATTTTCAGGGGCGGTTTGAGGTTTTCTTCCAACCCCATAGGCTTCACCTTCTCGGCCACGATCGACTGTTTGCCGCTTCGCATGTAGTCGGCCTTGGTGGTGGTGAATTCGGCGCGTAGCCCTTCTACCTGCCTTTTCAACGAAACGCTTTGCCGAACAAATTTCTCCGATGTGTAGCCCACCCACTCGTAAGCCACCAGCAAGAACACCACCCACAGGAAATAGTAAAAATACCGCACGGGCACTTTGTCGGGACCGGCGTCATTTTTTGCGGCAAAAACCTTCTCCAACGGCAAGAACCGGCTCACCCATTTAAAAAACGAGAACTCGCGCCGGGGTTTCCGTACTTTGGGTACTTTAGGCGCAGGGCGGCGACGGTTACGGGTCATTTTTTTGTTGATTTGTTTACTCATTTAAATATGTTGGGGCGTGATTGCGTGGGGGCGTTCGCTTGCTCTAGATAAATATCGGAAGCAAAAGACCGCCTTCACTCCCTCACGCTTACACGCTCTCGCGACTTACACGCCGTCACTTCGTCTCAATCCGCTCCGCTACCCTCAGCTTCGCGCTTCGGGCTCGGGAGTTGCGCGCCAATTCTTCGGCGTTTGCTTCTATGGGTTTGCGGTTGATGGCGCGCAGGGGTTTGAGCTGGTTGCCGTAAAAATCCTTTTCCACGACCCCATCGAGTTTTCCCTGGTTAATAAAATTCTTCACCAACCGGTCTTCCAGCGAATGGTAAGACATCACCACCAGCCGCCCACCGGGCCGCAGCGCGTCGGGCGTTTGGGTCAGGAACTCTTCCAGCACCGTCATTTCTTCGTTGACTTCAATGCGCAGCGCCTGGAATATCTGGGCGAAGTACTTGTTTTCGCGGTGCTTGGGGGCGTAGCGCTCTGCCACGGCTTTCAGATCGTTGACGGTGCAGATTGGTGCGTTGTGGCGGGCGGCAAAAATCGCCCCGGCCAGCGTGCGGGCGTTGTGGACTTCGCCGTAGCGACCCAGCACGCTCTGCAACTCGTCCGCGCTGTATTCATTCAAAATCTGCCGGGCGTTACGCTCGCCCTGCTGATTCATGCGCATGTCGAGCTCGGCCTCGAAGCGCGTCGAAAATCCTCGTTCAGCGGTATCGAACTGATGCGAAGACACGCCCAAATCGGCCAAGATGCCATCCACCGGTCCGGCTTTGTGCAGGCGCAGGTAGCGGTTGAGGTGCCGGAAATTGGCCGCAATGAACGTAAAGCGGGGATCGTTCCGAAACTCGGCGGCATTGGCCAGGGCATCGGCATCCTGGTCAAAAACCAGTAGCCGCCCCGTCGTGAGTTGTGATAAAATGGCCCTCGCGTGCCCGCCGCCGCCAAAGGTCACGTCCACGTAAGTACCTTTGGGATCGATGGCGAGACCCTCCAGGCATTCGGCCAGCATAACGGGGGCATGGTAGGCAGTGGAAGTTTGCATGGGCTAGATTTTCAAAACGACGGAGCCGTAGCCGGAACTAATCCCGGCAACGGGTCCGTTACAAACTTACCATTTTTCCGGGGGAAGCCTGGCCCCGAGACCCAGATTTAATTTTCAGTACTACCCCTTTTTTACTATTCAACTCGCTTGAAATGAAATTAGTATCTTACGTATGCACCTTGTGCATCGTCCTGTATTTTTTGGGTTGCAATTCAGCCACTGCACCAATAGTGAAGTCGGGCACCTGGCGGGCCACGCTCACGCGCGACGGCCACACGCTGCCTTTCCTGCTCGATATCGAGGTTAATTCTGATGGGAAAACGTACGAAGCTTACGCCATAAACAGCACGGAGCGCTTCAAAATGGACACCGCCTACGTCCAGAACGATTCGCTGCACGTGCCGATGAGTCTGTACGATTCAGAATTGATCGCAAAAGTTTGGGAAGATCGCCTGACCGGTGTCTGGCGGGCCAGTCGGTTGGGCAAAGTCGTGGGCGACTTGCCTTTCGAGGCGATCTATGGCGAAGATTATCGCTTCTTTAAGTCTGACGAAACCGATACCGAGCCCGTTTCAGTGGATGGCAATTGGGCCGTGACCTTCCGGGGCGAAGACTCGACGGAAACCTACGAAGCCGTGGGTATTTTTGAACAGAAAGGCACCAGGCTCAGCGGTAC
The DNA here is from genome assembly GCA_038242095.1 of Cytophagales bacterium. GTDB lineage: Bacteria > Bacteroidota > Bacteroidia > Cytophagales > Spirosomataceae > Persicitalea. The sequence continues at coordinate 1,395 of JBBSSJ010000273.1, read as the reverse complement.
TTTCCTGACCGCAACGGGCGACTACCGTTACCTGGCCGGGAACGTAAAGGGCGATAGTATGTATCTTTCCTGCTTCGACGGCTCGCATGTGTTTTTGTTCGTGGCCGCCCGGCAGGGCGATGGCACTTTGCGGGGTGAAGCCTTTTATGGCCTGACCGATCGCGAAACCTGGACCGCCCGCCCCGACGCCAACGCCGCCCTGCCTGACGCCAATACGCTGACTTACCTCAGTCCGGGCTACAAAACGTTCGATTTCAAATTCCCCAATGCCGACGGCAATATGGTTTCATTGCATGATCCAGCCTTTAGAGATAAAGTAGTGGTGGTGCAAATCATGGGTTCATGGTGTCCCAATTGTATGGACGAAACCCGCTTCCTGTCACCTTGGTACAAGAAAAACCGCGACCGGGGCGTCGAAATCGTAGGCCTGGCGTTCGAGCGCTCGGGGGATTTGAAGGAATCCGCGCCCAAACTCCGCAAGATGGCGCAACGGTACGATGTGTATTATCCAATACTGCTGGCGGGGACCAGCGACAAGGATTCGGCCTCGGCGGCTTTGCCCGCGCTCAATCACATCATGTCATTCCCGACGACGATCGTGCTCGATAAAAAGGGTCAGGTCCGCAACATCCACACCGGTTTCTCGGGTCCCGGTACCGGAAAGTACTACGACGAATTTGTGGCTGACTTCAACCGCCTGATCGACAAACTGGTGGCGGAATAAAGCAAAAGAGCACCCGTTCCCGGATGCTCTTGCCGGGACGGTCTGCCCCTTTCATCGCTAATAGAAATCTTCAATTACTCATTGACGTACACGCTGCCGCTGCTGGCGGTTAGTTTGACGGGGATGCCACCGCCGTTGAGGCTGCCCTGCACGCGGTCTTTATCGGAGCGACCGTCGAAGTTACGAAGCGGGATGGATACGCGGTTGCCGCGCAAATCTAGGTCGATGCCTTTATTGAGCGGCATGCTCACCCGCACGCTGCCCGCCGAAGTGGATAGCGATACAAACGCACCCAACTGGTCGAAGTCAGCCTCGATGCTGCCCGCGCTGGTGCTGGCTTTTACGCTGGCGGCTATGCTTTTCAGACGAATGGAACCGCCGGAAGTACTGGTCTCCAGGTCGCCGCGAATGCTTTCGGCCCGTACCCCGCCGCCATTAGTAGTGGCTTTGATATTCCCTTCGAGATTGCTAAGGTCGAGACTACCCCCGCTGGTGACCAGGCGAATGTTGCCAATCATGTCGTTGGCTTCGATACCGCCGCCGTTGGTGACTAGGTCGACGTCGTCGGAGCAACGCGTGGCCTTAATGCCGCCTCCCGAAGTACGCCCCCGGATTTTACCCTTCAAATTATCGACGTCGATGCCACCGCCGCTGGTCGTGAAATTCTGCTC
>JBBSSJ010000272.1:0-6203 GCA_038242095.1 Cytophagales bacterium | reverse complement strand
TCGCCGTCAAAGCCGAATATAATGGAGTCAAGGGCTACCAGACATTTGGTTTGGCCTTGGTATTGATCGAGCATTCGGTTGGTCACGTGGCGAAATGAGGTTGGAAGAGGAATCACCAGCATAAAGGAGGCTAGGGCAGGTCTCCTACTCAAACCGAAAGATTTTACCGGCTGAGCAAAAACGCAAACAGACGTTCGTAGTCGGCATCGGGAATCGCCGGAAAATTCGCTATCCGCAACGTGGTACTTTTCCAGTCACCGTAGCCGTTGCCCAGTTGCATGCCCGCCGCCAGGGCGGCGGCCTTTAATTCCCGGAGCGTACTTTCACTTCCCTGTATGACCACGACGGTAGCAGAACGCGTTTCAGGATTTTCTACAAGGGGTTCGTAAGACAAATCCCGAAGTTTATGGTAAATGCGCTCGGCCCGGAGGTCAATGACATCGTCCACGATCTCGATGGGCAGAACCTGCGCCATGACCCGCCCCAACAGGTAAATCGCCAGCGTGTTTGGGGTGTAAGGTGTTTGGCTTTTCGCAAAGTTATCCCGGATAAAAAGTAAACTGTTGTAGTGGTTCCGCTCGCCCAGCGTCTTGGCCCGCTCAATGGCGCGGGGCGAAACCACCAACACGCCCAAACCGGGCGGCAACCCGAAACATTTCTGCACCGAAGCCAGCCACACATCGCCCCAAGCCCAGGGTAGCGCCACGCCCGCCATCGACGACGTGGCATCGACGGCGATCAGGCCCGCAAAATCTTTTCTTATTTTCTTTAATACCGTGTCGGGCAGCACAGTCCCGTTGGAGGTTTCGTTATGGGTCAGGCAGAGCAATTCTGCCTGGGTAAAATGCCCACTTTCTGCAAGAGCAGGCGCGTCGTTCAGACCAAATGAGTGCCCAATAGCTGGATGCAGTCGTTGGCTATATTCCAGCCACTTTTGTCCGAAAGCACCATTGTAAGCGTGCAGGCTGCTTTTTTCGACCAGCGATTGCGAAACAATTTCCCAACATTCGGTGGCCGAGGAAGTAAAGTAAATTTCGTAATCGACGGGAATGGCAAGTTTGTCGTGCATGGCCGCGACGGTAGCCGACAGCATATCCATGAAGGCCGCCGAGCGGTGGTTCATGCTCAGAATGCCCGAGCGGTAGGCGTCTTGCAAATAGTCCCCGATCTGCGGGTATAGCTGCGAGGGACCGGGGTAAAAATTTACGTTCATCATCAGGCAATAGGTTCGGGTCGCGCGTTCAGGTTCAGCAAATAGCGCACGGCGAGTTCGTAGCCGGTCAGGCCGAGCCCGCAGATTATGCCCGCGCAACGGCTGGTCAGGAAACTGTGGTGACGGAAGGTTTCGCGCTTGTGAATGTTGGAAATATGCACCTCTACGGCGGGCATCGGTACCGCGCTGAGGGCATCGGCCAGCGCTACCGACGTGTGGGTATAGGCACCGGCATTAATCACTAACCCATCAAAAGTAAAGCCGACTTCGTGAATTTTATCCAACAAAGACCCTTCGTGGTTCGACTGGAAATAGTGCAGCTCGACGTTCGGGAAGGTCTTTTTCAGGATCTCAAAATACTCCTCAAACGACTGGCTCCCATAAATGCCCGGCTCACGCTTCCCCAACAAATTCAAATTAGGACCGTTCAGAATCAGGATTTTTTTCATCTTGTGCATCTAATTAGCGTTGACAGGAATTTCGTACCTAAAACGCTCGTAAAGGGGTAACCCGCACTTTCAACTACTATGTGGCAAAGCTACATCAAACATTTTAAAGATTACCTGCGGCTGGAACGATCGCTGTCGGGCAATTCGGTCGCGGCCTACCTACACGACGCCGAAAAACTCCGTGAGTACGCCGAGTTGCAGGAAAATCCGCCTTCCCCTACCGAAATTACCGAAGCGCACCTGTTGGGGTATCTTAAGTACCTCACTGAATTGGGCCTTGTGGCGCACACGCAAGCCCGATTTTTGTCGGGCATCAAGGCTTTCTTTAAGTACCTCTTGCTGGAAAATCTAATCGAAGAAGACCCATCCGAGTTGGTCGAATCGCCCCGACTACCGCGCAAACTACCCGATGTGCTTTCTTACCCCGAGATCGAGCGGATGCTGGCGGCCATCGACCACGCCACGCCCGAGGGGACCCGCAACCGCGCCATGCTGGAGGTACTGTACAGTTGCGGATTACGCGTTTCGGAGCTCACGTCGCTGCAATTGACGCACTGCTACTTCGACATCGGCTTTATCCGAGTCGTCGGCAAGGGCGACAAAGTGCGGCTGGTCCCCATCGGCCGGGATGCCATCAAGTACACCGAGATCTATCTGGAAACGGTGCGTAATCAGTTGGATGTCAAGAAGGCGAGTGAAGACATCGTTTTTCTGAACCGCCGGGGCAGCCAGCTCACCCGCGTGATGGTTTTCTTGATTATCAAAGCGGTAGCCGAGGAAGCCGGAATTACCAAGAACGTAAGTCCGCATACTTTCCGGCATTCGTTCGCGACGCACCTCATCGAGGGTGGGGCGAGCTTGCGGGCGGTGCAGGAAATGCTCGGTCACGAGTCGATCATCACTACCGAAATCTACACCCACCTCGACCGCGACTACCTCCGACAGGTCATTACTGAGTTTCACCCGCGCGGATAGGAGCGGCAAATGTTTTTTTAGTATGGTTTAATCCCAAATCCGTTTCCCGACGTAAGTAGCCATGTCGACCACCCGCAAGGGAAATCGACAATAGTAATAACTTAGAGGGGACGGTAGTGCTTAGATCTGCTTCATGTATGGAGCAGGTCTTTTTTTTGTGCCCGACCGCTCCTCCTTCCCCTTACTTCCCGAAAAATACTGTCTCTTGTCTCTAAATAGGATATTAAAGGAAGTCGGTGAGCCGTAGCAGCGGGTGAGGTACTGCTGAACGTTGACTTTTTCTTCATCTTCCATACCGCTGCTGTTGACGCGCTGCTCCAATACCCTAAGGCGGTCGCGGAGCGTCACGATTTTGTGAAAGAACGTCCCGATCGGCCATTTTTTGTCTTGCAGGCCCGAGACATATTTTGTACCCTAACCTATTGCCCCGAATTCAGCAACATCGAATCGAGCAAGAGCGAATCGCTAATCGGCAACGCACCCGGTGCGACGCCTCCCGGCGTGGCGCGTTGGAGTTGTTTGGGTTTGTTCCAGGGGGCGGTGGTACGGCTGGCCATATCGACGGCCACGAGCGCGATGATCAGGGTAAAGACGATGAAAACGGCGATAAATACGCGATGGTTTTTGTTGGGTTCGGGCATGGGAACAGGAGTTTTATTCCAAATAACTTCTTTCGGTTAGCTATTGTTGGCTTTCAGGCTTTCCCGCGAAATGCGTTGGACGATGCTACCGGTTCTGGCCGAAATCTCGGCCCAGTTCAGCTCCCCGAAGGTGATAACCAGCAGCGTGCATTTCTCCATCGACTCCACATTGGCGTGGGTGAGGTACTCGGCAAAGCAGCTGATATCGGGATTATGGCCGCAAAGCAGCAGTGTTTGAGTCGCTTCGGGCGTAGCGTTGAGGGTCGCAAGATACGCCTGCGGACCTCCGCCGTACAGCTTTTCCACGGCCTCGACCGTCTCCACTTCGATTTTCAGTTGTTCGGCAATGATTTTGGTCGTCTGGGAGGTCCGGGCCGCAGCGCTGGTTTTGAGCTGATCAACGGTGACGCCCGTCATTTTCAACTCGTGGCCCAGCCGGGCGGCGTCCATGATCCCCCGACTGGTGAGTTCGCGGTCAAAATCCTTGAACATGCGGGACGGGTCTTCGGCCTGGGCGTGGCGAACCAGGAGTAACGTTTTGGTCATGAAGGCGCTTGGTTTTTTGCAAAAATAGAACAAATCGGTAAGCGCCGGGTTATTCCCCAAATTTATAAATGGTCATAGTGCCACTCGTCATGTCGATCGCGCCACTGAGCCATTTTTTACGAAAATAGCCGAATTGAAAACTGTTATTTTTGTTTTTAGCAATAATCTCAAAACCCATTTTTAGCAAGACGTATCCATTATGCTGCAATTTCTTAAATTTGTGTTGGCCACGCTGGTCGGTCTTTTTCTGTTCTTCATCTTGTCGTTTTTTATCCTGGCAGGCGTTGGCGCAGCTTTTTCCAGCGAGGATAAAGCCGTCGTCGAAAGCAACTCCGTGCTGAAACTCGACCTTGACCGCTCGATTCGGGAAGTCGGCGTCGAAAATCCTTTCTCTCAGTTCTCCGGCAACTTCGGTGGGGGCGAGGACGTGCTCGGCCTTAAAGACATCAAGGAAGCCATCCTGTACGCCGCTAAGGACGACAATATCAAGGGCATCTACCTGAAATCCGAAGATCCCGGCACGGGCTGGGCCTCTTTGCAGGAAATTAGGAACGCGCTGCTCGAATTCAAAAAATCCCGCAAGTTCGTCTACGCCTACGCCGAGGCCTATTCCGAAAAAGGCTACTACCTGGCTTCTCTGGCCGATAAAATATACCTCAATCCCGCCGGGGCCATGGAATGGAACGGCCTGTCGTCGGATTACGAATTTTACCAGGGCACTTTCGAGAAGCTGGATGTCAAGCCGCTCATTTTCCGGGTAGGGGAGTACAAGAGCGCTGTGGAGGGCTTCATCCGCAAAGACATGAGCGAGGCCAGCAAGCAGCAATCGACCGAATTGTTGGAAGCGCTGTACACCAACTACCTCAGCCATATCGCCGCCTCGCGCAAAATCAGCCCCGCCGAATTGCGCGGCCTGGCCGACTCGCTGGCCGTAACTTCCGCCGAATCGGCGGCCCGCTATAAACTCGTGACCCACGCAGGCTACTACGACGAGCTGGAAACGGTGATGAAGAAAGAGCTGAAAGTCGAAGGCAAGAAAGACATCGAATTTATTGGCCTGAGCAAGTACCTCAAAGCCGAGCATCCCGGCAAGGACGGAGACTTCAATAAGCGCGTGGCGGTCATCGTGGCCGAGGGCAACATCGTTTCCGGCGAGGGCAGCGACGGCAATATTGGCTCCGAAAGTTTTGTGAAAGAGCTCAACGAAATTGCCGACAACGATAAGATAAAAGCCATCGTGATTCGTATCAACTCGCCGGGCGGCAGTTCGCTAGCCTCCGACGTGATGTGGCGGGCCATCGAACAGGCCAAAAAGAAAAAGCCGGTGATCGCGTCGATGTCGGATGTGGCGGCTTCGGGCGGCTACTACATGGCGATGGGCTGCGATACCATCGTGGCGCAACCCAACACCATCACGGGCTCGATCGGGATTTTTGCGATTCTGTTCAACCTGGAAAACTTTTTTGAAAATAAGCTGGGCGTCACTTTCGATGGCGTCAAGACTAACCCGCACGCCGATTGGCCCACGCTGACCCGCGAAATGACGGACTTCGAGAAAGGCAAAATTCAGCGCTCAGTCGACGAAGGCTACGCGACCTTCACGAGCAAAGCCGCCGCCGGACGCAAGATGTCGGTCGAGCGGTTGCGGAGCCTGGCGTCGGGCCGGGTGTGGTCGGGTGTGGAAGCCAAGGACAACGGCCTGGTCGACGTACTGGGCGGCATCGACGACGCCATCGCCATCGCCGCCAAGGCTGCCAAGCTGAAGGAGGGCGACTACCGGGTGCGCTTTTACCCCGAAAAAATCAATCCAATTCAGGAATTCATCAAAGATCTTACGGGCAAATCGGAAGACCGAATTTTGAGCGAAAAGCTGGGCGCGCTGGCCCCGCACGTCAAGCGGTACCAGCAGTTGACGGAAATGAAGGGCTTACAGGCCCGGATGCCGTTTATGTTGGAAATACATTGATTTTTGGGTACTGAGTGCTGTGCACTTGAATTCTACTACTTGTACGACAAGAAACGGCAACCGAACCGGTTGCCGTTTCTTGTCGTACGACTATGCAAAAGTAGTACTAGGTTTCCCAGCATTTGGGGGTAAAAGTCGTTAAAGGTACAGACGCTTAAAACAGGTTTGCGTTTGTAACGCGCCTAAACCCTACATCAACAACCCCGCGAACGTAGCCGACATATACGACGCCAGCGTGCCGCATATCAACGCGCGGATGCCCAGTCGGGCCAGATCAGCGCGGCGGGTGGGAGCCAGCTCTCCGATGCCACCAACCTGGATGGCGATGGAGCTGAAATTGGCGAAGCCGCAAAGGGCAAAACTCGTGATGACCAGCGTTTTGGGATCGAGGGTATCTTTGATCTTGACCAAAT
>JBBSSJ010000271.1:0-6272 GCA_038242095.1 Cytophagales bacterium | reverse complement strand
TTCCTCTTCCAACCTCATTTCGCCACGTGACCAACCGAATGCTCGATCAATACCAAGGCCAAACCAAATGTCTGGTAGCCCTTGACTCCATTATATTCGGCTTTGACGGCGACGAACTCAAACTACTTTTGGTCAAGCGCGGCATCGAAGAGCACACGGCCACGTGGTCGCTGATGGGCGGCTGGCTCCAGCCCGACGAAAGCCCCGAAGCTGCCTCGGCCCGGATTTTGCGGGAGCTTACGGGTCTGCACGATATTTATCTCGAACAGCTTTACGTATTCGGTCATCCCGAACGCGACCCCATCGAACGCACGGTATCGGTATCGTACTTTGCGCTCATCAACGTGGCCGATTACGCTGATGTTATTTCGCACACCTATGAGGCCCGCTGGTTTTCGATGCACGAATTGCCTACCCTGCTTTTCGATCACGACGAGATGGTGGGCCTGGCCATCGAGCGACTACGGTACAAGGCCACCCAACACCCGATCGGCTTTGAGCTTCTTCCCGAAAAATTCACGATCCCGCAATTGCAGAAACTTTACGAAGCCATTTTCGACACGGAGTTCGACAAACGCAATTTCAGCCGCAAAATCCTGTCTACCGGTCTATTGGTCAAGCTCAACGAAAAACAGCGCGGCTACTCCCGCAAGGGCGCTTTCCTCTATTCGGTCGATCAGGAAAAATACGAAAAAGTGTTCGACTCATTTCTCAACTTCATTCCAAACGGTTTTATGGTCTGAGCCTTATCACAAACGCACATTCCTGTGAATATTTGGGCTTAGTCCAGCTTTTGCCGACCTTTGCGGCCTTATTCAAAAATCATAGGTCCAGTCATGTTCGATTTCAAGCAGATACTCTCCGTTACTTTGATTCTTTTCTCCGTCATCGACATCGTCGGTGCCGTACCGGTCATCGTGGATTTGCGCAAGAAAGTGGGGCATATCGAATCGGAGAAGGCCACGATCGTGGCGGGCTTCATCATGATCGCCTTCCTGTTTGTGGGCGAGCGAATTCTTAAACTCTTTGGCGTAGACATTGCCTCCTTTGCGGCGGCGGGCGCTATTATTATCTTCCTGATTGGCCTGGAAATGATCCTGGGGCGCAATATTTTCAAGCACGACGACGTGGATACTTCGTCGGCCTCCATCGTTCCGATCGCCTTCCCGATCATTGCCGGCGCGGGCACAATGACGACCCTAATCTCGCTGAGAGCCACCTACGAACTGTCCAACGTACTGGTAGGCATCTTCGTCAATCTGGTTTTGGTTTATGTAGTCCTGAAATCTTCCGCTTGGATCGAGCGCAAACTCGGTAAGGCCGGAGCCGATATTCTGCGCCGTGTTTTCGGCATCATTTTGATCGCCATCGCGGTGAAGTTATTTAAGGTTAATTTTTTGATTTAAGTTTTTAGGGGTCTTGGTTCCAAAGTCCCTTAGTGTTAAAGTACCTAAGTAAGTTGAGGATTGAATTATTTAGGCGAGTTATTTATTAAAACCAAAGAGTTGTTAATTCTAAGGCCATTAACTCAGGTATTCAAAGTACTAAGGCACTTACTAATCTTTCCCCAAACCAACAAACCACAACGTGAAACAGAAAAATCCTAAACCACTGGCATTTACCCCCACGGGCGAACAAAATTCGATGGGACAACTCGACGCGCTGAATCAGGTGTCCGAGTTCCACCGCACGTTCAAGCACCCGGTGCAGGACTTGCCCATGATCCCCTCGGAAGACCGCAGTCGCCTTCGCGTGGCCTTGCTGGCCGAAGAACTGAAAGAACTGGAAGTAGCCATCCTGCAAAATGACATCGTGGAAGTCGCCGACGCGCTGTGCGATCTGCAGTACGTATTGGCGGGAGCCATTTTAGAATTTGGGTTGGGAGACAAGTTTGTCGAACTTTTCAACGAAGTCCAGCGATCCAACATGTCTAAGGCCTGCGAGACACTCGAAGAAGCCGAAGCCACGATGCATCATTACAAAGAAAAGGGCGTTAACTGTCATTTCAAGGAAGATGCGGGCAAGTACCTGGTGTATCGCACTTCCGACAACAAAACGCTTAAAAGCATCAATTACTCTCCCGCAGATTTGGTAACTATAATCAATCGTGATAGCAATCTGCAGCCGAAGAGCTAAACGCTTTTTAATCGTTTAGTTGTTTATTAGGTTCATTAAAAATGGCCTTTATAATTAAATGACTCAACACCTGAACGTCTAAACACCTTAACATCCAAACCCCTAAACACTCTTGACCGTCCTCGACCGTTTTCTCCGCTACGTCCGAATCGACACGCAGTCCGATCCGCAATCGACCAGTTTCCCGAGTACCGACAAGCAGCGGAATTTGAGCAAACTCTTGCTGGTGGAATTACAAACGATGGGCGTCAGCGATGCCCACCTAGACGAATGGGGCTACGTTTACGCGACCATTCCGGTAACAAGTACCAAGACTGACGTGCCGACGATTTGCTTTTGCTCGCACGTGGATACCTCGCCCGACGTCACCGGGACCGATGTTAAGCCGCTCGTCCACCGTAACTGGCAGGGAGAGGACATCGTCCTGCCCGATGATCAAAACCAGATCATTCGGCTGGCCGATCACCCCGATCTTACCCAACAAATCGGCCATGATATCGTGACGGCCAGTGGCACCACCCTTTTGGGAGCAGATAACAAGGCAGGTGTCGCCGAGATCATGACCGCCGCCGCCTACCTGCTGGCGCATCCCGAGATTCCACACGGCCCGATCCGCATCCTGTTCACGCCCGATGAAGAAGTGGGTCGCGGCACTGAGCACGTCGATATGCTCAAACTCGCCGCCGATTATGGCTACACCGTCGATGGCGAAACCGTGGGTACTCTGGAAAACGAGACCTTCTCGGCCGATGGAGCCCGCATTGACATCCGAGGCGTGAGCACGCATCCCGGCTTTGGCAAAAACAAGCTGGAAAACGCGCTCAAAATTGCGGCGGATATCATCGCTGCGCTACCCAAAGACACGCTTTCGCCCGAAACGACCGAGGGAAAAGAAGGCTTCATCCATCCCGTAGGCGTGCAGGGTACGCAGGACGAAGCGACGGTCGATTTAATTCTTCGGGATTTTTCGGGGGTTGGCCTAAAAGAGAAAGGAGAAACCCTACGACAAATCACCGATGCGGTACTGGCAGGATACCCCGGTTCCAACGCGTCAGTCGAGATTGCTGCGCAGTACCGCAATATGAAGGAGATACTTGACCAGTACCCCGAGGTGGTCGATAACGCCATCGAAGCCATGCGCCGCGTCGGACTATCCGCCGCGCCGCGCAGCATTCGCGGTGGCACCGACGGCTCGCGTCTTTCGTTCATGGGCCTCCCCTGCCCCAACATCTTCGCGGGCGAGCATGCCTTCCACTCCCGCCTGGAATGGGTCTCCGTCCAGGACATGGAAAAAGCGGTGGAAGTGATTGTGGAGATTGCTAAGGTTTGGGAAGAAAGAAGTATATGAGTTTAAAGTCTATGAGTTTGTGAGTTAAGCTTCTTGCCAACATGCTAGACTCATGAACTCATACACTCGTAAACTTTAAAAACTATGGCTAAAAAGAAACCCAAATATTACGTAGTCTGGCAGGGGCGAAAGTCGGGGGTGTTTACGGATTGGAAGGAGTGCGAGGCGCAGATCAAGGGTTTTCAGGATGCGCGTTTCAAGTCGTTCGATTCACTGGCGGAGGCCCAGGAGGCCATCGACCGTAATTATTGGGAGTTTGTTACTAAGAAAGACCAGGCTAAACCCGTCCCGAAGATTGCCCCGGCGCACATCGGGCAACCCATCGCTGATAGCATCGCGGTCGACGCCGCCTGGAACACCGCCAGCGGCGACATGGAGTACCAAGGCATTTATCTGGGCACCAAAGAACGCATTTTCCTGCAAGGCCCTTTTGCCCAGGGCACCAATAACATCGGCGAATTTCTGGCGATTGTCCACGGCCTGGCCTACCTCAAAACCAACGGAAGTACCATCCCGGTCTACACCGATTCCCGCACCGCCATGGCCTGGATCCGAAAGAAGCACGCCAATACCAAGCTCGTCCTGACGCCGAAAAACAAGGCACTTTTCGAGCTGCTGCAACGCGCCGAACGCTGGCTGGCCGAAAACAAGTACGCTAACAAACTCCTGAAATGGGAAACGGAATATTGGGGCGAAAATCCGGCTGATTTTGGCAGGAAATAACGCTCGACAACGCTGACAGTCTCCGCAACGCTGTCAGCGTTAATTACGAATCATGCCAAGAAACACCCACTTCCAATTCAAGCAATTCCGCATCGAGCAGGATCGCTGCGCGATGAAAGTGTGCACGGATGCCTGCGTTTTCGGCGCCTGGGCTGACCACGCGGGAGCTGAGCGAATTCTCGACATCGGCACCGGCACGGGGCTGCTCGCGCTCATGGCGGCACAACGCAGTACGACAGCCCGAATTGACGCAGTAGAAATTGACGCCGAAGCCGCTGATCAGGCACGGGACAATATTCGAAACAGCCCCTTTGCCCATCGAATTCAAGTGTATCATGCCGCCGTTCAGGATTTTGCGTCGGCCTACCGCTACGATTCCATTGTTGTCAACCCGCCCTTTTTCCAGCGTGACTTGCGCTCGCCGGATGCCGCGGTCAACCGGGCGCACCACGCCGTGACGCTGGACTTTTCGGCGCTGCTGACTGCTTTGGCTAGGTTATTAGCGCCGGATGGTCGTTGGCACGTGTTGCTGCCACCCGCCGAAAGTGAAGTGCTGACGGAACTTGCCGCAGAAGAAGGCTGGACTTTGGATCGGGAATTGATTTTGTCACACGCCCAACACCACCCGCCCTTTCGCGTGATGCGGACGTTTTCCAGAAAAAAGACGGACGAAAAAATGTTGCTTTCGGAGGATTTATCCATTTATGAATCAGGTAGCACGACGTACACGCTTGCTTTTCGTCAACTTTTGCAGGAATTTTACCTGAACTTCTAACCCGCCGATGAACGACTACCCCTTGCAAATTTCTGTTTTAATTCCCCTTTTTAACGAAGCCGAGTCGCTGCCTGAACTCCACGACTGGATCGTGCGGGTCATGAACGAAAATGAATTTTCTTACGAAATCCTGTTTGTGGATGATGGCAGCAAGGACCGTTCCTGGGAGGTGATCCGTCGGCTATCGCTGAAAAATACCCACGTACGGGGCATCCGATTCACGCGCAACTACGGCAAAACCGCCGCGCTACAAACGGGCTTTCAGGTCGCGCAGGGTGAGGTCATCATCACGATGGATGCCGACTTGCAGGACAGCCCCGACGAAATTCCGGAGCTGTACCGCATGATTACCGAGGATAACTACGATCTCGTATCGGGCTGGAAACAAAAGCGTTACGATCCGATTACCAAAACGCTGCCGACCAAACTCTTCAACGCGGCTACGCGCTCCATCTCGGAGGTAAGGTTGCACGATTTCAATTGTGGCCTCAAAGCCTACCGCAGCGAGGTAGTCAAGAACATTACGATCTACGGCGAGATGCACCGCTACATTCCGGTGATCGCAAAGTGGAATGGTTTCAGCCGCATCGGCGAGAAAGTCGTGCAGCACCAGGCGCGCAAGTACGGCACCACCAAATTCGGGTTGGAGCGCTTCATGTACGGCTTTTTGGACCTGCTTTCGATCGCTTTCGTCAACAGATTCGGGCGGCGGCCCATGCATTTTTTCGGTAGCCTGGGTACTTTGATGTTTTTTCTGGGGTCGTTGATTACCGTATGGCTTCTTGGCCTGAAAATCTACAACATCGCCACCGATCAGCCCTACCGCAACGTCACCGAAAACCCACTTTTCTTTCTGGCGCTCACCGTCATCATTGTCGGTTCGCAGCTATTTCTCGGCGGATTTTTGGGTGAGTTGTTAGTAAAACAATCCGTTCACCAAACCGGCGATTATTTAATTTCGGAGGAAGTGGGCAACGTTCCGCTGGCTGAAAATTTGGATTCCTGAATCCTCAGATCCCTGTTTTTGATTATAAAATCAGGTTTCTCTACTTTACAGGAAGAACCTTATACACTGCTGTGCCCAATGAAAAAGCTTATTTTACTCCTTCTTCTTTCGCTCCCCTCGCCGCCCAAACCAAACTCACTACTAACATCCCCCACCAAAACCTGGTGGTCGCCAAAAGCCCCGAGGCCGTGGGCATGTCGCCCGAGCGCGTGCAGCGGCTCGACAACCTGCTCAAAGGCTACGTGGATGACAACAAACTGCCTGGCTTTGTGGCGATTTTGGTC
>JBBSSJ010000270.1:0-6323 GCA_038242095.1 Cytophagales bacterium | reverse complement strand
GCTGGTGCCCAAAGCCGATTCGCTGGATTTCCGGGGCGTCTACGGCTTCGATCGCGAGACGGCAGTCGTGATGAGCGCGGGCGTGGCCGAGCACGGGCAGGCCCGCATCTACCGCACCGAAAATGGTGGCGATTCCTGGCAATTGGCCTATGAGACCAAGCAGCCGGGCGTGTTTTTGGACGGGATTTCTTTTTGGAGTAAAAAAGAAGGCATTTGCTTCGGCGATCCGATCGACGGGCGCTTTTTTATCCTAACGACCAATGACGGCGGTCAAACCTGGCAGGAACTTCCCGCTGAAAAGCGCCCCGCCGCGCTACCGAATGAAGCCGCCTTTGCCGCCAGCAATCGCGCGCTGCTCACCGTGGGCAAGCACCAGGCGTTCATCGGTACTGGCGGAGGCGAGCGGGCGCGGGTGCTGCGCTCCGAAGACAACGGCCGTACCTGGCAAGCCACCGAAACGCCGCTCGCCGCTGGACCAACGAGCGGAATTTTTGGTTTGCAATTTTGGTCCAACCAGCACGGCATCGCCGTGGGTGGTGACTACGCCAACGTTACCCAGGATGCCCCCAACGTGCTACTCACCCGCGACGGCGGGGCTACCTGGAAACTGAGCAAGAGCATGAAACCCGCCGGGCTGAAAGAAGCCGTGGGATTGTTCCACTCCCAATTCGTCAACTACGCCAGCGGACAACGCCCCACCAAACACCACTACCGCCTGATTGCGGTCGGCGCGTCGGGCAGCGGCTTTTCTACCGATTTTGGAAAGACCTGGCAAGCCATGGGCAACGAGCCTTTCCACACTATCAGCTTCGCCGGACCCACAGGTTACGCCGCCGGAGGCAAAGGTTTAATCGGGACTTTCGACAAGTTTCCGAAAAAGAGGAAATAAGGAGGAAAGAGAAAAAAGTTATTGGGTCAACGGTCAACGACACAAAGCGCTGTAAACCTGTATATTAATTTATTAAGATTATGTTATTCTGCCTTGGCGGGCCAGGTCCAGTTCATAGGCGGCCCAATATGCTTTTCCGCAACACGCACCGTTTACCGTTCACCGCCACGGGGCGCCCCGCTTTCTACCCCTCTCCCTTTAAATTCTCTCGATCAACTCCTTCACGACCCGCACTTCGCGGCCGGAGAGGTGGTCGGCGATGGCGGCGGCGTGGTCGCGCCCGTTTTCGATAAATACTTTTTCGGTGCGGGTGCCTGCCATGACGGTGCCGCACAGGTAGAGGCCCAGTACGTTGGTTTCGAAGGTTTCGGGATCGTAGGTGGGGATTTTAGTGACGGGGTCCAGCTCGACACCGCAGCGGCGGAGCAGTTTTTCGTCGGGTAGATAACCTACCAGCAGAAACACAAAATTGGCGGCCATCCATTCCTGCTCGCCCGTTTCGGTGTTTTCGATCAGGATACGATCGGGCTCGATCGCTTTGGCGATGCTGTTGAAGCGGGTGTTAATTTTGCCTTCCCGCACGCGATTCTTGACATCAGGCACCAGCCAGTACTTCACGGTCTTGCGGAAATCGTCTTCCTTGTGTACGATGGTGATGTTGACATCGTGGCGGTAGAGTTCCAGCGCGGCTTCCACGGCGGAGTTGGAACCGCCTACGATGACCACATTGGTGTAAGAATATTTGAAAGGCTCGTCGTAGTAGTGCGAGACGTGCGGCAGGTCTTCGCCGGGGATATCGAGCATACGGGGAAAATCGAAGTAGCCCGTGGCAAGTACCACTTTCCTGGCGTGAAAAGTTTTACCCGTCGTGGTGTACACCAGAAAAGTACCGTCGTCTTGTTTTTCGGAGCGGTCTACTTCTACAAATAGTTCAAAATTGAGATGAAAGTAGCCCGCTACCTTACGGTAGTATTGCAGTGCCTCGTCGCGGTTGGCCTTTACGCCCGAAATGGGAAATGGAATACCCCCAATTTCGATATTTTCGGCGGTCGAGAAAAAGCGCATCCGCTTGGGGTAGTTGCGAATAGATTCGGTTACGCTACCTTTTTCCAATATCAAATGATCCAGGCCGCTCTGGGCCGCTTCTATACCCATGGCCAGGCCACAAGGACCGCCGCCAATGATTATTACGTCGTGTAAATGCATGTTTTTTTAGTCAAATTTCCCTTACGAAACACGTTGAAACGGCGAATGGTTTCTGAACTTTGTCCCAGCCGGCCTTGTTGAAAAATGCCTAATCGAACCAATTAAGCTTGGACTCCTCTCTCTTTACGCTTAGTGATTCTTTCGTCGACCGCCTGAACGAATGGGGGAAGGGCGCTACTCCGTTTGTCTTTTTGGTCGATTTTTCTGGAAAAGAAGCCCAAGCCTGGCGAAGCGATGAGGTCGATCCATCGGAAGTGCGCTTCAATCTGAACGGCATCACCAACGATCGGCCCGCGCGCGTAGAGAAGCCGCTCCCACCCTACTATTTTCACAAAACACCCCCGCCTTTTGCGGAGTACCTGTCCCGTTATAATCATGTGGTGGAAAACATCCGGCGGGGCAATTCCTTTCTGGTCAACCTGTCGGTTTCCGTTCCCATTGCCACCAGCTTATCGCTGGCTGACATCTACCAGCACAGCCGCGCGCCTTATCGCTTTTGGCTCAAAGACCGTTTCGTCTGCTTCTCCCCGGAGATTTTTGTCCGCATCCGGGGCCGCCGGATTTCGTCTTTCCCTATGAAAGGCACCATATCTGCGAAAGTGCCGGGGGCGGAACAAATTATCTTATCTGACCCCAAGGAAATGGCCGAACACGTCACCATCGTGGATTTGATTCGCAATGACCTTAGCATGGTTGCCGACAAGGTATGGGTGGAACGCTACCGGTACCTGGATCGCATTCCGGCCTTACCGGATCCGTTGCTTCAGGTCAGTTCTGAGATTGCGGGTTTGCTGCCCGACAATTTCAACGGAGCTTACGGGGATTTGCTGCGCAAATTATTGCCGGCGGGTTCGGTCAGCGGTGCGCCCAAGCCCTCGACGATCCGGATCATTCAGAAGGCGGAGGGCTACGAGCGTGGCTACTACACGGGTGTGATGGGTGCTTTTGACGGACAAGTTTTTGAAAGTGCAGTTATCATTCGTTATATCGAGCAGCAACCCGACGGCCTGGTGTTCAAAAGCGGCGGCGGTATTACAGCCCGCAGCCGGGCGGCGGCCGAGTATCAGGAAATCATCGACAAAGTATATCTCCCCTTCAATCATGAACCCGCCCCCGCCGATTTGCTTCGAGACGATCTGTGTCCTTCGCAAGGAATTTCTCAATCTCCCCTACCACGAAGCCAGACTGAACCGTAGCCGCGCCCAACTCTGGAACGCGCACCAACCGCTCTCGCTGCCGGAGCTGCTCACCGTTCCCGATCATGTGGGTAACGAAAAATACAAATGCCGCGTGACCTACGGGCTCGAGATCATGACTATTTCGTGGGAAATTTATTCGCCCCTTCCGCTCAGCAGTTTGCAGCTCGTGGAAGACGACACGGTTGCGTACGCGCACAAGTACGAAAACCGAAATGAACTCAATCGCCTTTACGCCCGGCGCGGAAACTGCGACGATGTGCTGATCGTGAAAAAAGGCTTGCTGACCGATACCAGTTACGCCAACATTGCGCTGTACGATGGCCAGACCTGGCATACCCCCAAAGTACCCCTACTTCCCGGTACGCAGCGCGCCTTCCTGCTGGATTCCGGGAAGGTCGTCTCTGCCGATATTGGCATTGAAGATTTGGGGGAATATTCCTCCATCCGGCTTTTCAACGCCATGCTTCCCTGGGAAGAAAGCATTCATCTGCCCATGGATTACCTGGTAAAGCTTAGTTGAGCCAAGCCTGGATCTGCCCCGCCGCCTAGCCAAATGTTCCGTATCTTGCAGCCTAATCCGAAATAGCGGCCTCAGACTAATGTTTGAACAAAATACCCTCCCTTTTGAAGAAGAAACTACGGTTTTTGCGGATCTAATCCTGCCCGTTCCCATCCCGAAATTGTTCACGTATCGGGTCCCGCGCGCGATGGCCGACCTTATCAAAATTGGGGCCAGAGTCATCGTGCAATTCGGCAAAAACCGCGTGATTACCGCCGTAGTGGGCAAACTGCACCATACGCCGCCCGCCAAGTACCAGGCCAAGTACGTGTTAGAATTGCTGGATGAAGAGCCGCTAGTCATGAATAGCCAACTGGAATTGTTCCGCTGGATGGCCGAGTACTACCTGTGTACGATCGGCGAGGTGATGAACGTGGCGCTTCCCTCGGGCCTGAAGATCACGAGCCAGTCCAAGATACAGTACAACCCCGATTTCGATTATCCCGAACTGCTCACGGACGAAGAGGTGGGCTTATTGGAAGAAATAAAGAAACACTCCGCCCTATCGTACGAGGAAGTCGCCCGGCTGACGGAAGGCACCAACGTCAACGCGGTCATTAAGTCGCTGGTGGGCAAAAGGGCGGTGATTTTATTCGAGCAGGTTAAGGAAAAATATAAGCCCAAAGTATCCCGTAAAGTACGTCTGGTCGCCGAGCACGCCTCTGCGGCGGGCGTGAACGCGCTAATGCGGGAGCTGGAAAAACAGCCTAAACAGCAGGAAGTCCTGATGCGCTTCCTCAGCTTCGTACCAGTACAATCCAACCCGGCCTTAAACCAAAAAGGACTGGAAAAATCGGCTTTCACGCAGAATGAAAACACTTCCAATGCTTCGCTCAATACGCTGATCAAGAAAGGCGTCTTCGAGCAGTTCGAAATCACCGTGTCGCGCTTCGCCGACATTCCCGATACGCCCGGCGCGGTAATCAATCTGAGCGAGAGCCAACAGCGCGCCGTCGGGCAGATTCAGGCGCATTTCCAGGACAAAGAAGTCGTGCTGCTGCACGGCATCACGGGCAGCGGCAAAACGGAGGTCTATATCCACATGATCAAGCAAGCGCTTGAAAGTGGCACGCAGGTCCTGTTTCTCCTGCCCGAAATTGCCCTCACGACCCAAATCGTGGTGCGGCTGCGCAAGGTATTCGGCGACAAGATGGGCATCTACCACTCCAAATTCTCCGATAACGAGCGCGTGGAAGTTTGGAAAGGAATCATCGAAGGAAAGTTCAATTTTGTCGTCGGGGTGCGGTCGGCGGTATTTTTGCCCTTTACCAACCTCGGCCTCATCATCGTGGATGAGGAACACGAAACTTCCTACAAGCAGTTCGACCCCGCGCCGCGCTACCACGCCCGCGACGTGGCGGTGGTGATGTCCTACATGCACCACGGAAAGGTAATTCTGGGCTCGGCCACACCCTCGCTCGAAAGCTACTATCACGGCCAGCAAAAACGCTACGGACTGGTGGAGATGTTTGAGCGTTACGGCAACGCGGCGCTGCCGGAGTTTCTGCTGATCGATATAAAGCAGGAAAAAAAGCAGCGTAAGATGAAGAGCGAGTTCTCGTCGGTGCTGCTGGAATACATGGAGCACAACCTTAAGCACGCTGAGCAGACGATCCTGTTCCAAAACCGGCGTGGCTACTCGCCCTACATTCAGTGTGAGGAGTGCGACTGGATCGCCGAATGCAACAACTGCGACGTGAGCCTGACCTACCACATGAAAGTCGGCGAGCTGCGCTGCCACTACTGCGGCCACAAGCAACAGGTACCGCGTACCTGCCCCAACTGCGGCTCGCCTAAGGTGAAGACGATGGGATTCGGCACCGAAAAAATCGAGGACGAACTGCACCTGATTTATCCCAATGCCCGCGTGCAGCGCATGGACATGGACACGACCCGCGCCAAGAACGCATACCAGCAGATTATTCAGGATTTCGAGAACGAGCAAATCGACATTCTGGTCGGTACCCAAATGGTGAGTAAGGGGCTCGACTTTGGCAACGTGAGCGTCGTGGGCATCTTCGACGCCGACCGCATGATTCACTTCCCCGAGTTTCGGGCGTCGGAGCGGGCGTTCCAGATGCTCACGCAGGTGAGCGGCCGCGCGGGCCGCCGCGCCGGAAAGCCGGGCAAGGTTCTGATCCAAACCTACAACCCCAGTCAGGAAATTTTGGGTTGGGTGATCCGCAACGACTACCGCACGATGTACGACACCGAAATCAGCGAGCGCGAGCAATACAATTATCCCCCGTTTACGCGGCTTATCAAACTGATAGTCAAGCACGCCGAGCGCGATACCGCCCAACGCGCCGCCGCCGAACTGGCTGAATTATTGCTGGCCGAGCGCGGCCACAGCCGCGTGCTTGGCCCCGAGCCGCCGCTGGTCGAGCGGGTTCGAAATCAGTTTTTGTTCGAGATTCTCATCAAACTTGAAAGGGAAAAGATTAATTTTAAGGCCGTAAAGGCGTTCATC
>JBBSSJ010000269.1:0-6345 GCA_038242095.1 Cytophagales bacterium | reverse complement strand
TCCAAAGAATACCAGCAACTAAGTGGACCCAAAAGGGACTGCATAACATACTACTTCTCCTATTCATTGACATGTACGTATTATACTACTAAAAATACTGTTCCTGTCGTCTTAGACAATTGATGATTATAAGAACAATCCTATTTTGCAATCCTGATATTGATTTTCAGCCTATAACGTATACTATAAAAGCAAAATGTTAATATTCGCAAAGGTAGGAATTTCTTTTTTTCAATGATTAAAAATAATCAAATTTGTTACCCTTTTTTTATTGAATGGTATGGTTCGTCGATTTTTCAGAAAGCGTATAATCGGCCCATTAGCTCGGCCCCTTGCTTGAAATACGGACTTATTTTCTTTTTCTTTATTGTTTGCATCTCTGCATGAGTTTGCATCTCTGCATGAGCTGAAGAGATTGATTTGAATACCTCAAATAGCAAAATGTGAGTTTTCAGTCACTTGGGGATTGCTTTTATGAAGATTACTGACGAACCATTGAATGAATAGGACTTAAACTTAACAACGTGGGAATTTGGTGACAAAAGTCGTGCCGACGGAAAGTCGATTTGCTGGGATAGCAACTCTTCGCTTGCCATTTACGCTCACAGTGGGATTTTGGATGAGTAGGCCGTCAAAAGCAAAAAAGTATTCCCCTGGCTATCATAAAATAAGCTACTCGAGCCGACGGGGAGCCTTTCTATCACGAATTTTCATCGAAAAAAAACAGATTTCTTTGTCCCGGTGAAGTAGCCAATCACCCGAACAGACGTTGGGGAAGCACAGATATAGAAATTCTCTATCTTTATGATAATCAGACGCACATCCGATGGTTTTCCTGCCCAACGTCTTGCCCCATCCTGCCTTACGCCCCTACATAAAGCATTATTTGCTTCTGCATATGAGGCTGAAAGGTGTTTCCGACAACCAGCGGATCAAACCCGTGCCGCCCGATGCCGAACAATCCATCTATTTTTATCCACGCTCCGACGTAAAGACTATTGTCAACAGCACCACCGAAGCCCAAACGGCGGCTCCGAGCATCATTGTTAGCAAACAAACGTCGCGTGTCAACATCCAGTTTGGCGAAGACCATCTCATTATTCAGGTCTGTTTCCAACCCGGGTTTTTATACCAGTTTTTGGGCAAAGTTCCAATAACCCTGTTTGAGGACAAAGAGATCAATGCCGAAGACCTGACCGGTCGGGGCATGGTTGAGTTGAACGAACAGTTGCGGGAAGAAACGGATTACCAACGGATGTTGGGTCTGATTGACGCGTTCCTGCTGAAAAAGATAAACGGCATAAAAACGGATCGTCACCCCATCGACCGGGCCATCGTCGCGCTGAAAAACTCCGAAAAGCCGCTTTCACTCGATTGGCTGGCCGACCAGGCTTGCCTAAGTACGCGCCAGTTTGAACGAAAATTTCAGGAGCGTATGGGCATGAGTCCCAAGTTCTTTGGCCGGATCGCCCGTTTTGACCGGGTGTTTAAATTAAAAGCCCAACACCCCCACCTCGATTGGCTCGACGTGGCTTACACCTATGGCTACTTTGACTTCTCACACCTCATGCGCGATTTCCGACAATTTGCCGAAGTGACTCCCTCTATGCTGATGGCTGAGGAGATGAGTTCACCCGACCGCCAGCCCATGGGCCATTAATGTCGTTTTTTTACATCCCGAAGCCGGGAAGGCCGTTCTACCTTTGTCTGACAAACCAAGCGCAGCGACTTGCTGCCAGACAAATGAAAACGCTATTTTTTGCATCGGCTTTATGGCTAACGGGAGGATTGATCCTGGCCCAAAGTCCAGACTTGATTCTGACGAATGGCCGGATTTTCACGTCCGATACGGCCCAATTATACGTGCAAGCCTTAGCTATTCGGGCGGGGCGCATCACAGCCATTGGCACAACGGCGGTTATTGAAAAACTGGCTACTCAACAAACCAAACGGCTCGATTTGGGGGGAATGCTCGTTGTGCCGGGATTCAACGATGCCCATAATCACTTACCTGATGGCTTCCAAGCAACAGAAATGGCGCTGACGGGCATGGATCCAACTTGGCAGGCCGTACAGGAATACCCTCCAACAGTTGGTAAAGCGAGTGCCGGCAGGGCAATGGATTGAGGGGGTTATCGGGCCAACTATTGCCAACTCGCCCGAAGCCACGCGGTTCATTTTGGACAAAATCGCTCCGAAACATCCTATTCGCTTGCTGTCGTGGTGGGGACATGTGGGGTTGTTCAACTCCGTAGGAATGCACGAAATGGGCATTGCCGATACCCAGCCCGACCCCAAAGGCGGATTCTACGAACGAATGCCAGATGGCAAAACGCTGACGGGCAAAGCATTCGAGAAAAATGCCTACGACCCCCATACAAGCTATGCCAAAATGGTGTCGTTGCGCGACAACAATACTCTGATTGGCGAGTTTAAGGGACTGACCCAGAACTTGTTAAAAGCCGGTATCACCAGTTACCAGAACATGTGCACGGGTGCCAGTGCCGAAGACTACATGGAACTTTGGAAACAGGCCGGCTTACCCTTTCGGCTGCGGCTGATTCGCTGGGGCGATATGAACGCCGACGGTAGCCTGAGTATTCCATCGAAAGAGTTGTCAAAGACAACGCCCGACCTGCCGTTACTGACCGTAAGCGGTACAAAATGGCTGCTGGAGGGTACGCCTTTGGAAGGCGGGGCCGAGCAGGTAGATGCCTACCCCAATCGACCCGACTGGCACGGACGGATGAACTACACCCTCCCCGAAATTGAGAAAATGTGCCGCGAAGCTATCGCCCGCCACGATCAGCTTCATTTTCATCTCGGCGGGAGCCGCTCGATAGGCAAAGTGTTGGACCTGATGGATGGTATGGACGTAGACTGGAAAGCACTGCGCCCCCGTTTCGAGCATGGCGACGAAATCGACTATACGCCCCAATACCTCGAGAAAGCCAAGAAAATGGGGATCATCATCGTGCAAAACCCCACGCACTTTGCCCCACTCGATGGTATGCCAATGGGGCCACCGCCCACGCACGGCATGGCCATGAAAACCCTGCTGAATAGCGGCATACCCTTGGCTATCGGTTCGGATGGGCCGTTCAATCCCTACCTCAACATCCTGTTCGCCACCACACACCCGCGCCGTCCGAGCGAAGCCATTAGCCGCGAACAGGCGGTGATAGCCTACACCCGCACGGCGGCGTACGCCGAATTCGCCGAACAGGACAAAGGAACCTTGACCGTCGGCAAAGTGGCCGATCTCGCCGTCCTGTCGCAAAATATCTTTACAGTACCTATTGCCAAAATGTTACAAACCGAGAGCGTCCTGACGATGGTGGATGGTAAGGTAGTGTATGAGGCTAATTTATTGAAGATCAGATAACGCGAGAAAAGACGTCGGTTTTCTACTTGTAGAATGGTAAGATCAAGTGGTAGATTGGTGATATCAGTCGAAGCACGCGGTTGCATCACCTCAAGTTTTCAACCTAATCTGCACACGAGGGTATTCCCCTCTAACCCATCAATACTTCCACCGGCAGGCCCAACACAACCAGTAATTTGAGTTCATCGAACTCGGGGCCACCGATGAGCGCGCGGAAAATCTTGTCGATCCGTCATTATGGTACTTTGATTTTCGAAGGTGACTATTCGGCTAAGCTTCGTTTTTAGCTACAATAACCTTTTTTCGCTATTCCATTTCTAAACCCTTCACTCCGCCAATCTCGATTTGCAAATTGAAACGAACGTGCGCTTGTCTCTCTGCCCAATGCCCGTAACTCTCTTCACTTTTTATATCTTTGTAGAAACAACAGAGCCTTATGGAAACCCAAGACCAAGAAAACGAGCAGCAAATCAACGTGGAGCTATCGGAAGACATCGCCGAGGGCATATACTCAAACCTGGCGATGATTGCGCATTCCAACAGCGAATTCATCCTGGATTTTATCCGCCTGATGCCGGGTGTACCCAAGGCTAAGGTAAAAGCCCGCATCATCATTACGCCCGAGCACGCCATCCGACTGTTGGAAGCTTTGAAAGACAACATCAGGAAGTTTGAGGATATCCACGGACCCATTCAGCGCACCGACGACGGCGGACAGCAGTACGGCTTTCCGATGAGTTTCGGCGGGCCGGGCGGGGAAGCTTGATCTTTCACAAAAATTCTTTTTCGGCCCATTGTTGACCAATCGGGCCTTTTTTGCGTTAAGTAAATTCCATTCCATCTTTTAATAATTCACCTAATTTAACATGATAAGATTACTTTTTCGCTCGGGCTTCGTTGCGCTTTGCGCGCTGATGTGCCTGAGTTCTTTTGCGCAGGACGCCCCCAAGTCGAAATACGATGCGCACGAAATTTTCAATCCGCTCCTCAACTTCCACCCCGGCAACGAGTACCGCTCGGGCAGCGGCATGCCGGGCCCCAAGTACTGGCAGAACCGCGCCGATTATAAAATTAACATCGCGCTCGACGAAGCCGCCCGCACCCTGGCCGGTGACGTCGAAATCACGTACAAGAACAACAGCCCCGATAACATGAATTTCGTGTGGCTACAACTCGACCAGAATGCCTTCAGCGACACGGCTCGGGGTGGCCGCACGACGCCCATCACGGGCGGGCGCTTCGGCAATACGGGCTTCATGGGCGGCAACCAACTTACGTACGTAACGGTGCAGCAGGGCAAAAGCAAGGCCGTGACCGCGCCTTACATCGTCAGCGACACGCGGATGCAGATCCGCCTCGCCGAGCCTTTGAAGGCCAACGGCGATGTGATTAAGATTAAAATCGGTTATTCCTTCAAGATTCCCCAGTACGGCTCCGATCGCATGGGTACGCTGGATACCAAGAATGGCATGATCTACGAAATCGCGCAGTGGTACCCGCGCATGGCCGTTTACGACGACATCGAAGGCTGGAATGTGCTGCCCTACCTGGGCGCGGGCGAGTTTTACCTCGAATACGGCGACATGGAATACGACGTCACCGTGCCCTGGGATCATATCGTAGTCGGTTCGGGCGAATTGCTCAATCCCAACGACGTGCTAACGCGCGAGCAGCGTAACCGCCTCGATCGCGCCGCCAAGAGCGACACGACCGTGATGATCCGTACCGACGAAGAAGTGACCAGTGCCGATTCACGCCCCAGGCAGTCGGGTACGCTGACGTGGCGTTTCCGTTGCAACCAGACCCGCGACATCGCCTGGGCTACTTCGAAAGCCTTCGTTTGGGACGCCGCCCGCATTAATTTGCCCAGCGGCAAGACTGCCCTGGCGCAGTCGGTGTATCCGGCTGAGGATGGTGGCCTGAAAGGTTGGGGCCGCTCGACGCAGTACGTCAAGGGTTCCATCGAATTCTACTCAAACTACATCTACGAATACAGCTACCCGGTTGCTACCAACGTGGCGGGCATCGTGGGCGGCATGGAGTACCCCGGTATTGTTTTCTGCGGTCACGAGGCGCGCGAAGGCAGCCTGTGGGGCGTGACCGACCACGAGTTCGGCCACAACTGGTTCCCGATGATCGTGGGCAACAACGAGCGCAAATACGCCTGGATGGATGAAGGTTTCAACACCTTCATCAACTTCCTGTCGTCCGACGCCTTCAACAACGGCGAGTACAAGGACCGTCCGATGGATATGCAGCGCACGGCTCCTGCCCTCTACCCCGCCAGCGACGATGCCATCATGAATATTCCCGACGTAGTGAATGCGCGCGCGCTGGGCGTGGAGGCGTACTATAAGCCCGCCATCGGCCTTAGAATCCTGCGCGAGCAAGTATTGGGCAAAGATCGCTTCGACTACGCTTTCCGCGAGTACGTGAAGCGCTGGGCGTTTAAGCACCCTACGCCCTACGATTTTTTCAAAACGATGGAAGATGCCGGTGGTGAAGATCTTGCCTGGTTTTGGCAGGGCTGGTTTTTCAAGAATTATAAACTCGACCAGAGCGTGAAGGACGTAACCTATATTGAGCAATCACCCGAGAAAGGCGCGTTGATTACGATCGAGAATCTGGACCAGCTGGTGATGCCCGTTACGGTGGAGATGGAAGACGTGACGGGCAAAAAAACCCGCGTCGAGCTGCCCGTGGAAGTTTGGCAGCGCGGCGGTAGCTGGACGTTCAAGGCCGACACTCAGCAGCCTTTACGCTCGGTGACGATTGACCCCAACCACAGCCTGCCCGATGTGAACCCCGCTAACAATACCTGGAAACCCATGCGTTATACCGCACCGGCCGTCAACTGATTCGGCTGTATTGCAGAAGTATGGTAAAGCCGCGGGGGCGGGTGGAAATAAGTTTTTGTTATGAGGCGGGGCGGGGGTATGGAGTGTAATGTATTAGGGATT
>JBBSSJ010000268.1:0-6428 GCA_038242095.1 Cytophagales bacterium | reverse complement strand
CGCAGCAACCTACGGGCACCGAGCAGAAATCCAGCGCGTAATGGGGCTCGATTCCGAGCGTAGTTTCTTTTTTGGATGGCTCGTCTATTAGGGTGGACTGGATGTTAACGAGAGGTAAATCAATAATAAGGAAAATGCAGGTATCATCGACATCTGCGACGATAAGTTAACATCGCTTTTTGTCGCGGGAAATTTTATACGCCACGATTTGACACTTAACGTGCGCGACCGTAGGGATTTTTTCTATCTTTGGGGCCTGAACAATATGGGGTAGTACCCACCGTTTACCTCAGAACTCATCCGGCAGGGCTAAGAAATCGGCCCTTTTACTTTCAACGCTAATCCCTTTCCCCAAAAATGATTCTGCTGCAAGCACTTACCGACTCCACGATGGTCACCACCGGCGCAAGCGACGGACTTTCACTTCTTGATTTACTGCTAAAAGGCGGCTGGGTGATGCTCCCGCTGGGGCTGCTTTTTATCGCCACACTGGCGCTCATGATCGAGCGGTGGCGAGGTATCACCAATAATGCTAAAATCGAAGCGTCCTTTGTCGATAACGTGAAAGACTTTATCCAGCAGGGCAATCTTCAATCGGCCGAGTCGCTGTGCCGCAACCAGAAAAATGCCGCCGGACGCATCTTTGAACGCGCCACGGGCCGCATTGGTTACCCAATTAAGGACATTGAGTCGACAATTGAAAACGCCAGTCAAATCGAACTGCAACGCATGGAAGGGAATTTGCCCTACCTCGGCGTCATTGCCGGTATCGCGCCTATGCTCGGCTTTGTGGGTACCATCGCCGGTATTATTCGCATTTTCTACGATATTTCCATTTCCAACGATTTCAACATCAGCACGATTTCGGGCGGTATGTACGAGAAAATGATTACCTCCGGTTCCGGTCTTATCATCGGTTTGATCGCTTACGCGGGTTACCATATGCTCAACATGAAGATCGACCGCTTCGCCCTCCGCCTACAGATGGCCGCCTCCGACTTCCTCGACGTACTCCAGCGTCCGGTAGAATCGAGGTAGTTCATCACTCATCACTCATAATTACAAAACGTGAAAATACGCCGAAAAGCCCGGTTTGCGCCGGAAGTGTTCACGCACTCGCTCAACGACATTATGTTCTTCCTGCTGTTGTTCTTTTTGATCATCAGCACGATGTCCAATCCCAACGTCATCAAGCTGATGTTGCCAAAGGCGTCATCGTCACAGCAGGTGTACAAGAAGCAGATTACCCTCTCGGTGGACGATCAGAAGAATTATTTTATCGACAAAGAGCAAATTCCCGCCGGGCAGTTGGAGTCGCAATTGGCTTCTATTTTTACCAACGTTGAAGAGCGCACCATTGTGTTGCGGGTAGATAAAAATCTGGCCGTACAGGATTTGGTGGATGTACTCGAAGTAGGCGCCAAGTTGGATATAAAGATGGTCATGGCTACTGCGCGGTAATGTTTTGAAGTGATTCTAGTGAAAAGCAAGAAAGCCGGACGATATGAATCGTCCGGCTTTCTTTTTGTGATATTATCCTTTTACCTAGGTTGGCGAATTATCCGAAAGGGCGTTAGGGATATTGGCTAGGGAGGGACGACTAAACTTCCTTCTCGAAAATCAATTCAAAGTAGCTGGCAGAACCATAAGCTGAGGTTGCAGGATCAAAAATTTGTTTAAACCTCCAGCCATTTTTAGCGTAAGTATTGATTATTTCCTGATAATCTTCTTTCGGTTTTGTTCCGAACAAACCGGATTTCAATTTTATTCTTACAAACTCATATTTACACATATTCCTTTAAGTGTTTTTATTTTTGACATAATTTGGTTTTACCTCCCTGATAAAAAGCTGAAAGAATCGATTTCTCCGGCTTTTGCCTTCATTATAAAACCAAGAAATTACCCCTTCACATAACTAGTACCGTAAGGCGCGCGTTGTGGACGCGACAGCATCGAATTAGCTTCGGCGTCGTTGATGAACTGCTCTTTTTCGGGATCCCATTGCAGCTTGCGGCCCAGCTTCATGGCCGCGTGCGCCAGCAGACAGGCCGAGCAGGAGCGCTGGGCGATCTCGACGTGGCTGATTGTTTGCTTGTCGTTCTGGATGCTTTCCAACCAATTGCGGTGCTGCTCGGGGCTATCGTAGAGATGAATTTCGTCGGCTCCGATCACGGAGCCCAGAATTTTTTTGTCGCTGGCTTTGAAAGCATCGTTCTCCTTAGCCGCTGCCGCCGCGCCGGGGTCGGAGGCGGTGACGCCCACGTTGCCACGCGAGACGAAAATCCAGCCATCGGTACCTTCAAACTTAACGCCATTGGGATTGTCGCCGCCGATTTCCATTACCACGCCGTTGGCGTATTTAGAGAGCACCAGGAAGTTGCCGTGCACGTTCCAAAGACCCGAGCCCACCAGCGGGAACGACCCCAGGCCCGTAATTTCCACGGGTCCGGTCAGCTCCGTGTTCATGCCCCAGTGGGCGATGTCGAGGTGGTGAGAGCCCCAGCCCGTAATCATGCCTGCGCCGAATTGTTCCAATCGGAGCCAACCGCCACGTCCCGTCAGGCTATCTTGGGGGTGCACCCGATCCAGCGTGTAGTATACTTCCGGCGTGGAGCCCAGCCACATATCGTAGTTAAGGTTTGCAGGAACGGGCATCTTATCAGGATTTCCTCCCGCCGGGTCGCCGGGTAGGCCGACATAGACTTTCTTCAATTCACCAATGCGGCCGTTACGCACCAGTTCGCACGCACGCTTGAACTGCGGCCACGGGTCGGCGGAGCGCTGCTGACTGCCGAGCTGGAATTTGATGCCCTTTTTCTGCACCATATCACTCAGCATCCGGCCTTCCTGGATCGTCAGTGAAGTAGGCTTTTGCATGTACACGTGCTTTCCGGCCACGGCGGCTTCCATGGCGGGCTGCGCGTGCCAGTGATCTGGTGTACTGATGATGACCGCGTCGATGTCCTTCCGGGCCAGGAGTTCTTTGTAATCGTCGTAGGTTTTTACATCCACGTAGTTGTCCTTTCCGGTTTTGTCGGCGTATTGCTTTTCAATCCACTTCTTACCCATTGCCAGGCGGTTCTTGTCCAGGTCAGCCACCGCGATGACGCGGGCCACTTCGTTTTTTATCGTTTCGGGTAAATCGTGGCCGCTGGAAATGCGCCCGAAGCCGATTTGACCGATGTTAATTTTGTTGCTGGGCGCATTCTTGCCGAATACACTGGCCGGAACGATGGTCGGAAATACAGAAGCCGCGATGATTCCGGCGGTTCCGGTAGCGGTGCTTTTCAGGAAAGAGCGGCGATTTTGGTTGGTATGATTCATGTTGATTTTTGGTTAAAGTTTAGGCCTTTGTTTCAGGTCACAGAGTTTTACAAAGTTATGTCAGAGTTTCTCAACGTATTAAAAAGTCGAAAGCTCCTTCAAAAGCCAATCGAATTCCCACCATCCACCGGCAGAGAGATACCGGTGATGAATTTCGAGGCCGCCGAGGCCAGGAACACTGCTGCCCAACCGACGTCTTCGGATTGGCCCCAGGTACCCATTGGGGTGCGATCCATCGCTTTGTCGCGGCGGGCGGGGTCGCTGTTCATGGCGGTGAGCATCATGGGCGTTTCTATAAAACCCGGCGCGATACCATTTATCCTCACGTTGTGCGGAGAAAATTCAGTCGCCAATGCTTTTACCATCCCTGCCACCGCCGCTTTGGACGACGAGTACGCCACCACGCGGTCGATGCCGTAGAGTGCGGCCATCGACGTAATCATGATAACAGAACCCGCTTGCCGCGCCATCATGCGCTTACCGCATTCGCGGGTAATGGCAAATACGGCGTGAAGATTGGTCTGCATAATCCGGTCGAAATCCCCGTCTGTCGTATCCACCGCGTGCTTCTTCATGTTGATGCCCGCATTATTGACCAGTACATCCAGCGGCCCGTGGGCTTCCTCAATGTCGGCCACCAGTTTCGGGATAGTCGGCAGCTCAGTAATGTCATGGACGTAATAAACCGCCTGATCGCCCAGTTTTGCGACGGCTTCCTGCAACGTGCTTTCCCGTCGCCCGGTCAGCACCACTTTGGCACCGGCCTGCACGAGGCATTCCGCGATGTGGAAGCCAATGCCGCTGCCGCCGCCCGTGATGAGCGCAAGTTTGTTTTGGAGGCAAAAGACGTTCGGATATAGAGAAATTTGCTTCGCAGTCAGTTCAGACATAAATTTTTTGGTGATGTTTTCTGTAAAAAGTAAAGCCGAAAGCTAGTAGTCGATAGCCGTCAGCCAGTAGCGGCCCGCCCAATCGCCATTTCCAGCCCCCGCAATTCTGCCAGTGCCTTCAGCCTCCCGATCGCGGAGTAGCCGGGATACGTTTTCTTATTTAGATCATCCAGCATCTGAAAGCCATGATCGGGTCGCATGGGAAGCTGGGCGTCACTTTCATCTTCGCCTTTTCGCCTTTCCTCCTCCTCCAACAAGGCCTTCACCACCGCGTACATATCCACATCACCTTTCAAATGCGGAGCTTCGTGGAAATTGCGCGTTCCCGGCTCGCGGCGGGTGGTGCGCAGGTGGACGAAGTGAACGCGGTCGCCAAAGCGCTCGATTATTCTTACCAAATCGTTGTCCTCCCGCACGCCCAGCGAACCCGTGCAGAACGTGATGCCGTTAGCGCGGTAACCGCTGGCGTCCATCAGTTGCGCCAGGTCATTCTCCGTGCTGACGACCCTCGGCAGGCCCAGCAGCGGGCGCGGCGGGTCGTCGGGATGGATGCACAGGTGTATGCCCAATTGCGCTGCCGTCAGGGCAATTTCCCGGATAAAATAATATAGATTCTCGCGTAACTCTCGATCGCCGATGTTGGCGTATTCGTCCAGCAGACTTTGAAAAATAGCCAGATCGAAAGCCTCCTCCGATCCGGGCAGGCCGAGTAGTACCGTATTGGTTAGCTTAGCGGTTTCTTCCGGCGTCATGCCTTGAAATTTCTCCAAAGCGGAGGCCTGAATCTCCGCTTCGTAGTCGGCGGCAGCGTCTGGTCTTTTGAGTATATAAAGATCGAAAAGCGCAAAATCTTCCCACACGAATTGCAACGTCTTTTGGCCTTCGGGCAGCGTATAGTCCAGCGCCGTGCGCGACCAGTCGAGCACGGGCATGAAATTGTAGCAGACCGTCTTGATGCCGCAAATCGCCAGGTTCATCAACGATTGCTTGTACTTTTTGATGTACCGCTCGCGGCTCGGCCGCCCTTTTTTGATATCCTCGTGGACGGGCAGACTTTCCACAACCAGCCATTTCAACGGATTGTAGCGATCATTGTCGGCTTCGATCATTCTTTTGCGCTCCTCGATAGCGGCCACCGGCCACACTTTCCCCACCGGGATCTGGTGCAAAGCGCTCACCACGCCACTGCATCCCGCCTGCCGCAAGTCCATCAGCGACACCGGGTCGTTTGGCCCGAACCAACGCATGGTATGAATCATTGTCCGCTGTTGCCCATGGGTGAGTCGTCCACTTTCACGTCGCCGACGACATACTGCATTCCGTCGAGCAGGAATTTCAGCAGGGTAGGATGTTCGGTATAACTTTGGGCGTTGTGGGAGGGCGAGGCATACATCACCCGACCCTTACCGTAGCGCTTGATCCAGGAAATATATTTCCTGTCTTCGGGATTGTCTCCCTTCAAGCCGGTGATTTCGCTGGTGTTGATGTAAAGCAGCGGGCGGAAGTTTTGCTTGTCGTAGGCGACATTGAATATGTACGGTTCGTCTATGTGGGTGAAGCCTTTACCGTCGAACGCCTCCACGAGGGGATTGGTGGGATCGACAAGCCGGATATTAAGTGGCTGTTGGGTAGGATGGTAATCAAAGCTGCCGCCCATCATTTCGCTGAACGCCTCAGACTTATTTTGCATCACAATGCCGCCGTGCAGGGCTAACAGGCCACCGCCTTTCTTGACAAAACTCAGCAGGTTTTCTTCCATCTCTTTGGCTTTGGCAATTACCTTATCTTCCGGCATCGACTTGTCCTCGCGCAATTTGTCGTAGAACAAATCCCGGCGTGGGTTGATGGAGCAGTTATTGTTCAGGACCACGGCGTCGAATTGCTTGAGATTGTTTTTTTCAAACATCGCAATATCGTTGCTTGACACGACCTCGAAGGCCCCGCTTTTTTGTCCCAAAATCTCTACTACGGCGGCGGTATGCGGTACCACCCAGTGGTTGAAGCCCGTAAAAAGTGAGAACAGCAGGATTTTGTGCTTCTTTTTGGCCGGAAACGTGGCTTTGGCGGGCGCGAGCTTTTCGATTTGTGCCTTCCAGCTATCGGTGACAGGAAAACTTTCAAGACTTTGGGCTACCGATAATTGGCTGACTGATAAAGCCACGCCCAAAAGCAAGACGAGGGGATATTTTTTCATTGAATGTAAAGATTTTAAGT
>JBBSSJ010000267.1:0-6510 GCA_038242095.1 Cytophagales bacterium | reverse complement strand
CAAAACGGGCGGCCCTTTTCCAACTGATGGACATCGTAGCCTTGACCGACGCGAAAAGGAAAGGCGTTGCTCATCAGTTGGCTTCGATTGCATTGTAGTATAGCGTCGAGCAATTCTCGGGTCGCAGTACCTGACGGGCCACGCGCTGAATATCGTCGGGTTGAATGACCCTGATTTTCTCCTCGTCTTCGTTGACCCAGGCGGCATCGCCCGCGTTGGCGGCGTAGGCCAGGTTCATGGCGCGGTTCAAGAGCTCGATTTGCGAGAAGGCCAGTGACGCTTCGGCCTGATTTTTCACTTTTTCCAACTCCTCGGTGGTGGTACCGTTCTCCATAAAATCCTGCACTAGGTTTTCAATGGCTTCGTCGGCAGAATGCATCGTCACGCCGGGATTCAAGTTGCCTTTAATGATAAGCAAACCAGGATCGAGCGAAGGAATCACGCTGGCCGTCACGCTGTTGAACAGCGGAATATTTTTCAGCAGAGCCTGGTACAGCCGCGAGGATTTGCCGCGCCCTAAAATGTCGCTGATCAGGTCGGCTTCGTAGTAGTCTGCTTCGTAGCGGGCGGGGATGTGGTAAGTTTTTACGATGGAATTGAGCGGTACGGCAGCGGAAACTTCCAGCTTGCGGGCAGCCGTTTGCTGCGGTTCCTGCGGCACGTTGCGTACGTACGGCTCGCCCGCCGGAAGGGGCGCGAACCACTTGTCGGCCAACGCCCGCACCTGCGCCAGGGTCACCGCCCCGGCCACGACCAGCACGGCATTGTTGGGACGGTAATATTTAAAGAAAAAATCTTTCACGTCGTCGAGCGTGGCGCGTTCGATGTGCTCGATGTCCTTGCCGATGGTGGCCCAGCGGTACGGGTGCGTGGTGTACACCAGCGGGCGCAGTTTCAGCCACATGTCACCGTAGGGCTGGTTGAGGTAGCGCTGCTTGAACTCCTCGATCACGACTTTCCGCTGCACTTCCAGGACATTATGGTCGAAGGAAAGGCTCATCATCCGGTCCGATTCCAGCCAAAAAGCTGTTTCAACGTTGTCGGCCGGGAGCGTGAGATAGTAGTTGGTAATGTCGGGCGAGGTAAAGGCATTATTCTCGCCGCCGACCGACTGCACGGGTTCGTCGTAAACCGGAATATTCTTGGAGCCACCAAACATCAGGTGTTCAAAGAGGTGGGCAAAACCGGTTCGTTGCTCGTCTTCGTCGCGCGAGCCGACGTTGTACAAAATATTGACGGCGGCCATCGGCGTGGAAAAATCCTCGTGGACAAGTACCTTTAAGCCGTTATCGAGGGTAAATTCTTCGTAGTGAATCATCAAATATGGATGTTAGATGTTAGATGTTGGACTTTAGATTCAAAGCTCTTTCTTGAATCCAAAGTCAATGAAGTAGTAGTTCGTGTTTTCAACAAAGCTAGTGCTACCACTGCATACACGCAAACGATCGACTGGTTGGTACCTTATGAGAATCAGATTTTTAATATTTTTTTCGGGTTTGCTATGGTTACCATTTGTTCCGGCGAAGGGGCAGATCCTGGATGACGCGCCCACGATGGTACTGATTCAGGAGGGCATTGATCATGTTTATAATTACGAATTTGGCGAAGTCGAGCGCATTGTTCCAATCGTGCGGCAGAAGTATCCCGGCCATCCGGTCACGTATTTCATGCGCGCCTTTCAGTTGTATTGGCAGTATCTGCCCGTGCAGGATAATAAGGTAAAAGTTAAGGAGTATCTACAAAATTTGAATCAGTGCCTGGCGGCGGTGGAAAAGCACTACGGTAAAAACAGCGAAGATCCCGAAACTGAAGCCCTGGAACTGACCGACCGCAACCCCGAGTACCTGTTTATCGCCGGGACCTACAATTATTACGTGGAAGCCTATCCGGAAGACCATGCTATTGTGCGGCCGCTGATGATTTTTTTTTAAAGATGGAAACAAATCCCTGGGCCTTAAGCAGCTCGATCTTGCCACCCGTAAAGCCACGATTACCCGCGTGGAGGCGGCCTACATTCTGGCCCAGACCTACCTCGACCACGAAACACGGCCCGACCTGGCGATTCGCTACACCGCGCCGCTGG
This sequence comes from Cytophagales bacterium, assembly GCA_038242095.1. Taxonomy (GTDB): domain Bacteria; phylum Bacteroidota; class Bacteroidia; order Cytophagales; family Spirosomataceae; genus Persicitalea. Next base: position 4,427 of record JBBSSJ010000267.1, on the reverse strand, counting down.
TGAGCACGTACCCGCGCAACCCGGTTTTCAGGATGATTCATACGCAGGCGCTACTACTGGCCGGGCGCTACGACGAAGGTGAACGCTTTTTACCCGAACTCAAAAAAATAAAGAACAGCTTCTACCCCATCGCCTGGCATTTTTTCGATGGGTATTTGCAGGAAAAAAAAGCCAAAAATGACGCCGAAGCCCGAAACTATTATCTTGCCGCCCTGAAAATTCAGCCCGACGCCCAATACACTAAAGAGTACCACGCGATGGCTTACGCCGGTCTGGCCCGCATTGCCGACCGCAGCGGCAACCGTGCCCAGGCCAAAGAGTACTACAAAAAATGCCTGAACCTCACCCAATACAAGTCGGTAAGACAGGAAGCGAAAGGGTATTAAGGGGTGAAAGAGTGAAAGGAAAATCAGGGTTTCAAAATATTAAACCTAATGACAATTTAATTTTTCTAATCTCTTAACCGTAATTTAACCTTTCCCCCGTCTACCCTTCCCCTTTGGATCTTTGCCCCTAATACCCCACCGCTACCATACCCCTAAACAATGCATAAACAAGAAAAAATAATCGCGGCGCGGATGAGGTTGCGAGAGCGGTACGCTGAGCGGATGCGCAAAACGCCTTCGGTGGCCGATGACCTGCCGCAGGGTACCGGACCGAACAACCGCCACGGGATGCCCAAGTTGCCCGTGGGCCAGATCGAAACCGTAAAGTGGCCCGTGCTCGACTTGGGCTACAAACCCGATATCTCGCTGGAGCGCTGGCGGTTGTACATTAGCGGCGAAGTCGAGCATCCCGTCACGCTTAAATGGGACGGGTTTTTGGATTTGCCCCAAACCGATGATATCAGCGATTTCCATTGCGTGACCACCTGGTCGCGGATGGATGTGCCCTGGGTGGGCGTTCGGATGATTGATTTGGCGGCTTTGGCGCAGCCCAAAGAATCGGCTACGCACGTGATGTTTTATGGCTACGACACCTACGCGACCAACCTACCGCTGGAAGAAGCCCTCAAGCCCGACGTCCTGGTGGTTCACACCGCCGACGGTCAGCCACTATCCCGTGACCACGGCGGTCCTGCCCGCGTCATCACGCCGCAGCTATACGCCTGGAAGGGTGCCAAGTGGATCAAGCGCATTCACTTCATGAATGAGGATAAAAAAGGGTTTTGGGAAGGACGGGGGTATTCCAATACGGCTTATCCATGGCAGGAAGATCGATATGAGGAGGAATGATGAGTGATGACCGGGCTGGCGCACCAGTGATGAGTGATGAAAGTTAACGCGGTTCCCTTTGGGCCCAAACCCTTTTTATATGAATAAATCCTTATTTCTTGATGAGCTGGAAGCGAAAGAATTGATCGGTTCTGGGCAGCATGTGTCAATTGAAGCCTATGAGCGAGATAAGCCCGTGTCGCTTTTTGTGTTTCTGCGGACAATGGTCTATGCCTCCATCTCGGCTTTTGTGGGCGGGCTGGGCTTGGTGATTTATCAGAATATCGACACCATCGAGCATTCGGTGTTGATCGGGTTGCTGGCGCTCGCGACGGTAGCTTGCTTCGGGTACGTGTTCGGGAAAGGTGCCGCCTATCGGCCGGGTCAGGTCCAACAATCGGCATCTTACTTCGACATAATATTACTGCTGGGCTGTTTACTCTTTCTGGCACTCGAAGGTTACGCCCAGTACCAGTACGAGCTATTCGGGACGCGCTACGGACTGGCGACGGTCATCCCGGCGGTATCTTTCTTTTTCCTGGCTTACCGCTTCGACCATCAGGGGGTGCTTTCGCTGGCGCTCACAGCTTTGGCGTCCTGGGTAGGGCTGACGGCCACGCCCAGTGCATTGCTGGTCAAAAACGACTTTTCCGACCCGGCCGTTATCCGCAGCGCACTGATTTTTGGCGCTATCGCCGTTGGTGTTTCCTGGTGGCTGGAACGGCGCGGTGTCAAGCCGCATTTTAGCTACACCTACCTGCTGCTGGCGGGAACGCTTTACCTGACGGCCAGCCTGGGCGGCATGTTCAGGATGGACGCCTGGCAATTGGCTTTTGCGGCGTTGCTGGGTATGGGCTGCTGGTATTTCTTTCTGCAAGCGCTAAAAGGAGAGTCTCTTTTGTTTCTGCTCATTAGCGTCGTTTTTGCCTACACCGGGCTTACTTACCTGCTTTTCGACAATATATTTGAAGACGCCATCTACGCGCTTGCTCCCTTTTACTTCATGGCCAGCACGGTCGGCGTGATCTATTTTTTCCTCCGCTACAAGAAAATCCTTACCAAAAGCAAGTCGTGAGTTTCTTGAAGGGTTGACCACACAAGGCTCGCCCGTACCGTTGACCTTTTCACCACCAACCCTTAATCCTTCTCTTGAAAGCATACGACGAAACGCTCCTCAAAAACCAATGGGTACAGAAGCTGGCCGGAGGTTGGGCGCAGAAAAAGCTGATTACCGAGGCCCAGCACGAAGCCATCGACCTAACCTACGCGCCCCTGCCCTACCAGCCCGGCTGGTTTTTATGGATCGGGTTGTTCGTCTTTACGGTGTTTGCGCTCTCGTCCGCGCTCGGTTTGTTCGCGCTTTTCACGATCGACACCAGCTTTGCCGAAAACTTCCTGGGGCCGATCTTTGGAATAGCCGTATTTTTCTTCCTGAACTTTCTAATCAAGGATCGTAAACTGCATTTCTCGGGTATCGACAATGCCATGTTATACGCCATCGCGTTGTCCATCGCCCCATCGCTATCCAATTTCATCGACCACCTCGGGCTCGCGGCCTGGATACTGGGTCTAATGTACTTACCGCTTTTGCTGTTCTTGATCTACCGCTACGGCGAGCCGCTGATTGCGGCGGGCACTTTGCTGACGGGCCTCTTTGTGTTGGCTACTTTGGCGATGAATTTTTCTTGGGGGAAATTACTCCTGCCGTTTCTTGCTATAATGTATGCAGCATTGATCTGGTATTTCGTCCAGCGATTCTTGCAGCGAGATCGTAGTTTTTATTGGCATACGGCCCTTCGCTGGGTGCGCATCGCAGCCATAACGGTGTGCTATGCCGCCGGAAACTATTTCGTCGTGCGGGAGGACAACGCGGCAATCAACGAGCTTACCGGCCCTTCGCCAGAGGTGGCGTTATCGGGTATTTTCTGGTTTCTCACCTTTGCTATTCCGCTACTCTATATTTACCTGGCGGTTCGCTGGCGCGATCAGATATTGCTCATACTGGGTAGCGGTTCTATGGTAGCTTCGCTCGTCACGTTGCACCATTACTATCTCTTCATTCCCGGCGATTGGGCCTCGGCTTTGCTGGGGTTGGCGGGATTGGTATTGGCGGTTGTGGCTATGCGCTATTTAGAAAAACCCAAACATCGCTTCGTCTACGCCCCGGAGGATGGATCAGAATTTGCGACGCTTGCCGCAACTATCGTGGCAACGGAAGTTGGGCACGATGCTTCGCAAAGTCCGTCGGGTCCACAATTTGGGGGAGGCGATTTTGGGGGCGTCGGTAGCGGTCAATCTTATTAGGACTTCGATCGCCTGCATTTGCGTACCAAGAATACGCGCGAAGAAACAGAACCAGGGATCATCGCCCAGCTAATCAGCGATGGGAAACTAGCCAACCAGCGTAACAGACGTCTGTGGTTTGGATGTAGCGCGCGCTGGGAATTTTCTCCCGGAAATTAATACACAGCCAAGTCGTGGATGGATGCTTTCAATAGTATCAAAAAACAGCGAACAGCAAGATAGGAAGCCCCACATACCAATTGGTATGTGGGGCTTCCTATCAAACATTCCTCTGAATATCAACGTACTGTAGCCAAGTCTGCCATCGAGGTCAGTTGTTTAATGACCATACCCAGCGCCGCTTTACTTTGTGTCGCCTTTGCCATGCTGAATCCCCCTTCGATCGATGCCAATATAAAAAAAGCGAATTGGGTAGGATTGATATCCAGCGAAAACTCGCCTGCTAGCTGAGCGTTCTTGATACCCCGCTCAACCATTTCCTGCATACTCATGGTGATGTACTTTACCCGCTTTCGGAACCCTTCATCCAGCGGCACCATCTCCTGCGTGAGGTTAGCCAGAATACATCCCAGCAGATACGGCGCATCCTCATCCATCCAATTCAGGTAGCTCTCCAGGGTAGTTTTTAGTAGGGCGGTAAAACCCGTTTCTGACTCCGAGAATGCTTTCCATACTAATAGGTATCTAGGCAGAATGAGCTCGTCTACAATCGCGTAGGCTAAGTCGATCTTGTTTTCAAAATGGTGGTAGAGCGCGCCCTTAGTTAGGCCCATGTCAGCCAATTCCTTGTCAGGACGCAAGCCTTGATAGCCGTTCAATCGAAGCGCATCGTAGTTTTTGAGGAGTATATCGGTTCTGGTATCCATATTAGGAGCGAATATACAAAAATAGCATAACATACCAATTAGT
>JBBSSJ010000266.1:0-6554 GCA_038242095.1 Cytophagales bacterium | reverse complement strand
TGTCCGCCGCTTTCTGAACGACAAAGACGAGTACATCGTGGCCGAAGCCGCCCGGGCCATTAACGACGATCTGTCGATTCCCGGCGCACTGCCCGATTTGGCGGCCACTTTGAATAATGCCAGCTTCACTTCCGAGCCATTATTGCGCCGCGCCATCAACGCCAGCCTCCGCGTGGGCGGTGACGCTCAATTGCAGGCGCTACTGGATTTTGCCCGCCGCAAAGACGCCAGCAAGGAACTTCGTACCGAAGCCCTCGCCGCGCTCGGTACCTGGGCAAGCCCCTCCGTCCTCGACCGCGTGGATGGCCGCTACCGGGGCGTCGTGAAGCGCGATGCCGTGGCGGCGCGGGCCAAAGTGGAGCCGCAGCTCGCCGTGTTGTTACAGGATGCAGAGCCGGAAATCCTGACCGCCACCGCCGATATGATGGCCAATCTGGGTGTGACCGCCTTCAATCCCCGGCTGGTGGAGATTCTGAAAAATAGCAACGCACCCGACGTGCGGGCAGCCATGCTGACGTCTCTGGGTACTTTGCAATACAACGATATGGAATCGCTCCTCAGGCAATCCATGGCCGACGCCGACGAGAACGTACGGGCGCGGGCTTTGGGTCTATTGGACGGAAATACTTTATCGGCGGCCGCGCTGGCGGATGTCGTGAACGCGATTTTTGAAAAGGGATCGGTCAAAGAGCAACAGCAGATGCTACGGACGCTGAGTACCTTTCCTGCCGCTAAGATGGAGCCAATTCTGGATAAACTCGTCACGCGCATGGCGAACCAGGAACTCTCGCCCAACATTAATCTGGAACTGGCCGAGGCCGTGGATTCAACTAAATCCGAGCGTTTGCGGTCGCGATTGGCGTCCTTGAAACCCAAAGGCGAGGGCATGGCTAACTTCATGGACGCCCTTACTGGTGGCGACCGTCAGCAGGGCCGAAATTATTTCCTCAACAATTCTACGGGACAGTGCTCGCGTTGCCACGCCATCAACGGGCGCGGTGGCGATGTGGGTCCGTCGCTGACACACATCGGCAGCACGCTCAGTCGCGAGAAATTACTGGAATCCCTCATCGAGCCCAGCGCGCGGCTATCACCGGGCTTTGGTACGGTGATGCTTGCATTGAAAGACGGCCAAACGGTGACGGGTGTTCTTACCGAAGAGTCGCCCCAGGAATTAGTACTGAGAACCTCCGAAGCCGAGCCGTTAAAAGTACCCGTAGCGCGCATCGCCAAGCGGGAGAATTTCCCGTCTAGCATGCCGCCGATGGGGTATATCATGTCGAAAAGAGAAATCCGCGATGTAGTGGAGTTCTTGGCGGGGTTGAAGTAGGATGGAATTGGTGCAGATAGAAGATACTTTGGCAATACCAAGCTAAGCCTCGGAGTGGCGTAACGTTTAAAAAGTGAAACATTGCGCTTCTCCGAGGCTTAAACTTGTATTAAAATCCTCCCTACATCTTCACCAAAATCTTGCCCCAACGACCTGGTTTTTGGGCGTGCTGGACGGCTTGCGCAATTTCGTCCAAGCTATAGGTAGCCTCCACCGGCAGTTCCACTTCGCCGCTCGCCAACCAGCCAATAACGCCCTGGGATACCTGAGTGCGGGTTTGGGCGTCGACCTGGCGCATCCATTGGGAAAGCCAGAAACCCTGAATCGTGATTTCCTTAAAAATCATCAGCCCGATGTCGAGCCTGGGATTCTTCTGACTGAGCAGACCGAAAATCAATATTTTGCCTCCCTGTGCTACGCACTTCATGGCCGCCTCAGTCGTGTCGCCGCCCACGGAGTCCACCACGCAGCGGACGCCCTGTCCGCCTGTGATTTCGCGGACGCGTTCGGGCAAATCTTCTGTTTCGGTGTTGATGACTTCGTCTAGACCAAGTTTTTTCAGATCGTCGTTCAGGTCGTCACGCCGGACAGTACCGATGGTTTTAATGCCTTTTTTCTGACACAACTGAATGACCAATTTGCCATAGGCTGAGCCGCAAGCCGTAATCATCAGCCATTCGTCTTTTTGCACACCGGACTCCTGTACCATAGCCCAGGCCGTAAACGGATTGACGAACAATTGCGCGCCAATTTCGTCTGAAATTGCGTCAGGAAGCGGGATGGCGGCTTTCTGGTTGGCGATGGCGTACTCGCCCCAACTCCCGACCGAAGTGAAACTCACCCGGCTCCCGACGGGCAGGCGGACGTCTTCTCCCACGGCTTCCACTGTTCCTACACCTTCAAAACCCGCCCCTGAAGGCAACTCGGGCCGGATGCCATACTGGCCCTGTACAAAGGATATATCGGAGGGATTAATTGGGCTGGCGATTACCTTGACCAGGACTTCGCCCGCTGCGGGCTTGGGTGTGGGCTTTTCTACCACTTTGAGTACTTCGGCGGGATTGCCCGTGGTTTCTAGCTGGATGGTGCGCATGAGTAATGATTAGTTATTTGTAAATTTAACTTTTTCCTGAAAAAATCAGAACTTGTCTGGCATTTGTTCTGCTAAGGGCTCGCAGGATAGGGACTTCGCCAGGAGTTTCCTAAATTTAATTTTTGTTAAAGCGCCTTTAGCCACGAGCGACGGGCATTACCGTTGTGTGTTAAAACCCCAAAACCAAAAAGAACCGTTCCCTTAATGAGTGAATTCCAGGCGTATCTCCAATTAGGATTTGAGCACATCACCGACCCACGAGGCTACGACCACATTCTTTTCATCGTAGCGCTTTGTGCCATATATACCCTGCGTGACTGGAAAAAAGTGCTGATCTTGGTCACGGCTTTTACCGTCGGGCATTCACTGACGCTGGCTTTGGCAACGTTCAATGTTATTTCTTTCCGGCGCGATGTTATCGAATTGCTGATTCCGCTTACCATTCTGGCCACCGCCATTATCAATATGTTTCACCACATTCCCGATACCACGCTCCTGACGCAGGCCCGTAGCTCGCTGCTCCGGTATCCGCTGGCGCTGGGCTTCGGCCTTATCCACGGAATGGGGTTTTCGGGCTATCTGCACAGTTTACTGGGCGGCGAGTCGAGTATTGTCGAGCCACTACTGGGCTTCAACGTCGGGCTGGAGCTGGGCCAGTTGCTGATCGTCCTGGCATTGCTGATGCTCACCTCGCTGCTGGTGGATTTGGCTCGCGTGCCCCGGCGAAGCTGGAATTTCGTAATTTCGGGCGTCGTAGCGGGTATGGCGCTTTCGATTATTATCCACGATCCGCTTTTGCAGGAAATTGTTTCCCAAGTTTGATTCATCCCAATCCTTTTATTTTTCCAAATTCCTAATCCATCCAATGACTCTTTTTTCATGAAAAAACTCCTATTCTTCTCTTTGGCGCTGTGCCTGATGGGTACCGCGCGGGCGCAACGCACCAACCCCAATAATTACAAAGCCAACGATACCTTCGAGCAATTGGGTACCGCGCTTCCTACGCCCAACGTATACCGCACGGCTTCCGGCGCCCCCGGCAAAGCTTACTGGCAGCAGCGCGCCGACTACAATATCAAGGCCGAACTCGACGACGCCAATCAGCGCATCATCGGTTCCGAAACGATTACGTTTTTTAATAATTCGCCCGACGATCTACCCTATATCTGGCTGCAACTCGACCAAAACCTTTTCAAGGACGACGCCATCGGGGGACTGAGCCGCACGGGTCCCATCAACGAAAAGGGCATGAGTTCGGGCCAATTGCAGACCATGAACGCGGGCCGCGGCTCGAGCCTCGACGCCAAGAAAACCTACGGCTACAACATCACGGCCGTGAAGGATAAGGCAGGCAAGCCCCTGCCCCACACGATCGTGGGCACCATGATGCGCATCGACCTGCCCACCGCCATGAAACCCGCTACCAACGTGGTGTTCAGCGTGGATTGGAACTACAACATCACGGAGTACTACGGCCGCAGCGGCTACGAATTTTACGAGAAAGACGGTAACTACAATTACTTCATCGCGCACTGGTTTCCCCGCCTGGCGCCCTACGACGACGTCAACGGCTGGAACCACAAGCAGTTTTTGGGCCAAGGCGAGTTTTCGCTGATTTTTGGTAATTATAAGGTCGCCATTACCGTCCCCAACGATCACATCGTGGCCGCTTCGGGCGAGTGCCAGAACTACAACCAGGTACTGACCGGCGACCAGAAGAAGCGGATGCGCGACGCCGAGAATGCCACGACGCCCGTCGTCATCGTGACGCAGGAGGAGGCTATTCAGGCCGAGAAGAACAAGCCCACGGGTAAGAAAACCTGGATTTACAAGGCTGATAACGTGCGGGACTTTGCCTTCGCCAGCAGCCGCAGGTTCATTTGGGATGCCATGAAAACGGACGTTTACGGTAATGGCCGCAAGATTTGGTCGATGTCCTATTATCCCAAGGAGGGCAACCCGCTTTGGGAGCAGTATTCGACCCGCGTCGTGGAGCACACACTTAAATCCTACGGCAAGCGTACATTCGAGTACCCCTACCCGGTCGCCATTTCGTGCCACGCTACCGCGGGCGGCGGCATGGAGTACCCCATGATTTCGTTTAACGGCGGTCGGCCCGAAGCGGACGGCACGTACTCGGAGGGGACCAAATACGGCATGATCGGCGTGATTATCCACGAAGTCGGCCATAACTTTTTTCCGATGATCGTCAATTCCGACGAGCGTAATTCGACCTGGATGGACGAGGGACTAAACACCTTTTGCCAGTATCTGGCTGAGAAAGAGTGGGACTTCAACTACCCCACCCGCCGCGGCGAGGCGCAGTCGGTAACCGATTATATGGCTTCTGACAAGGCGATGCTGTCGCCCATCATGGCGCAGTCAGACAACGTGATTGGCCTGGGCCCAAATGCCTACGCCAAGCCCGCTGCCGGACTGAATATTTTGCGCGAAACCATCATGGGCCGCGAGTTGTTCGACTACGCTTTCAAAGAATACGCTACCCGTTGGATGTTCAAAAGCCCAACCCCGGCTGATTTCTTCCGCACGATGGAAGACGCCTCTGGTGTGGACCTAGATTGGTTCTGGAAGGGATGGTTCTACGGCGTACAGCCCGTGGATCAGGCATTGGTCACGGTAGATTGGTTTAGCGTCGATACGCAGAATCCTGAGGTGGAAAAAGACATGGCCCGTAAGGACGCCGCCCGCCAGAAGAATACCATCAGCAAGCAGCGCGACGCCCTTACCAAAGGCGAGACCGTAGTCGCGCAGGATTCATCGATGGCTGATTTCTACAACCGCTACGACGAGTTCAAGGTCACGCCGCAGGACCGTAAGAAATACGAGGATTATCTCGCCAACCTGTCGCCCGAGGACCGCGATCTGGTGCAGTCGAACACGAATTTTTACACTTTGAGCTTGAAAAACAAAGGTGGGTTGGTGATGCCGGTAATCGTGAAAATGGAGTTTGAGGATGGCACCGATTCAGTTGCTCGCTTCCCCGCCGAAATCTGGCGTTTCAACGATCAGGACATTCAAAAGGTAATTTCAACCAAGAAAAAGGTGGTACAGTGGACGCTCGACCCCTACTTCGAGATCGCCGACATTGACACGGCGGACAATTCGTTCCCACCCGTCGCGAAGCCGACCCGCTTCCAAATCTACAAGCAACAGCAAAACCAACGCCCGATCAACCCCATGCAAGCCGAGCAAAAACAAACCGGCGCGGCGAAACTGGGTACGGGGAATAAATAGAATGATGAGCGATGAATAATGAGTGATGAATTTCATCGTTCCATGCTCTCCTTATATGCATCTTTAACAAGACAGCCCCGTGCTCGAAAGAATACGGGGCTGTCTTGTTAAAATGACTGGTCCTTATTTAGAAGTCCGAATAATAGAATTTATTCATCATTCATCATTAAAAAATATGAACATCGTTTATCTTGACGGCTATACGCTCAATCCCGGCGACCTGAGCTGGGAACCGCTCGAAAATCTGGGAAATTTCACCTGCTACGACCGCACCGAACCCACAGACATCGTGGCGCGCGCTGTTGACGCCGACATCGTGCTGACGAACAAGGTGATGTTGAGCAAAGAAATCCTGACGCAACTGCCCACGCTGAAATACATCGGCGTGACCGCCACGGGCTACAATAACGTGGATCTGGACGCGGCGCGGGCGCAGAGCATCACGGTCACCAACGTGCGGGGCTACAGCACTTCGGCCGTAGCGCAACACACATTTGCGCTCCTGCTGGCGCTCACCAACCACGTTGAGTTGCACAGCGAAAGCGTCCGGCAGGGCGACTGGACCAACGCCACCGATTGGTGTTACTGGCGCACACCGCTGGTCGAGATTGCCGATAAAACCATCGGTCTCATCGGCCTGGGCGACATTGGCACGCAGGTAGCAGCCATCGCGCGGGCCTACGGAATGCGCGTTCTGGCGCACCGCCGCAGCGATACGCCCGCCGGAGCAGGCATCGAATTGGTGGATCTCGATACGTTGTTCCGCGAGAGCCATGTGGTAAGTCTGCACTGCCCGCTGACGGACGAAACGAGCGGAATTATCAATAAGACTTTGCTGGCAAAAATGAAACCATCGGCTTATCTCATCAATACGGG
>JBBSSJ010000265.1:0-6569 GCA_038242095.1 Cytophagales bacterium | reverse complement strand
AGCGTACTTTCTCAACTCGGCAACCGGGTCCAGCACGTACTCCGCGCCTTCACGCCCAAAGACGCCGAAGGCCTGAAGCAGACCGTAAAGACCTACCCGCGCTCAGATTTTTACGAAATAGACCAAATCCTGACCACCCTCGGCATCGGGCAGGCGCTCATTACGGTACTCAACGAGAAGGGCATCCCGACCGAAGTAGTCGCTACGCACCTCGTGCCGCCGCGCTCGGTGATGGGCCCGCTCACCACCGCCGATTACGAAAATCAGGTCCGCAACTCCGATGTATACCGCAAATACAAAGACCCGATCGACCCCGAAAGCGCCTACGAGATCCTGAGCAAACGCATGGAAACTACTGCTAAGGCCCAGGAAGATGAAAAGGCTGCCAAAGAGTCCGCAAAGGTGACCACCAAAGCTGCCCCGCGCGCCAATGCCAAGCCGGAAAAGAGGATGTTTGAAGATGCGCTGGCGTCCCCACTCGCCAAGCAAATCGGGCGGGATGTCGTGCGGGGCGTCTTCGGAATGCTGTTCGGAAAAACTACGACCACGCGGTCGAGGAAGAAGACCGGGGGGATGTTCGGGTTTTGATGACTTTCGGATTTTTTAGACCACCTCATCTACATTTTTCCACATTACGATTAGCCTGCAATTACAAATCCACGTCATTCTCTTACATTCGCAATCGTGGATTAGCGTGCTGTCACCTGTATTCCATAGCAGGAGGCAGCAGGAACTCAATTTTATCTCAAAACAAACCCCTTATTGATGGCCTCAGGACTTCTGGCACTTTTAGATGATATCGCAGCCCTGGTAAAAGTCAGCGCGGCAAGCCTCGATGACATTCCAACGCAAGTGGCCAAAACAACAGGCAAGGTTTCGGGCATTGTTATCGATGATACGGCCGTAACGCCAAAGTATGTGGTAGGCCTCGATCCAAAGCGCGAACTGTCCATCATTTACCAGATTGCTAAAAAATCAATCATCAACAAAGTGATTTATTTGGGCCCGATAGCCTTGCTGCTCGGATACTTTGCTCCGGCGGCTATCCCCTACGTGCTCATGGTGGGCGGTGCTTACCTGTGCTTTGAGGGCTACGAGAAAGTCCATTCTCTTTTTAGCAAATCCGCCCATACAACGGATGATAATCAGCCAACCGATGCAATGGAGGTAATCACCCCGGAGGAACTGGAAAAAGAGCGGTTGAGCAGTGCCGTGCGAACCGACTTTATCCTTTCGGCCGAGATTATGGCCATTGCGTACGCCACGGTCGCCGAAAGCTCGTTGGTCAACCAAATCGTCGTGTTATTTATAGTAGCCATATTTATCACCGTTGCGGTGTATGGCTTTGTGGCCCTGATCGTGAAAGCAGATGACATTGGTATGCACATGGCCAAGGAGCGTTTCAACCCGACGACCCGAAAGATCGGGCGTGGTATTGTGAAGTTAATGCCAAAGTTTCTGATCGTATTGGGTTATGTAGGTACAGCGGCTATGCTGTGGGTAGGGGCTGAAATCATTGCGCATGGGTTGCCATTTCTGCACCACGCGTTAGAAGCATTGGAGCATGCCCTTGGTGGTGTCCCCGCAGTAGCGTGGCTTGTAAAAGTACTGGCGCTTGCGCTGGGTGGTATCCTGTTGGGGGCCGTAGTAGCACAGTTGGTAGCCTTAGGCCAAAAACTCTTCAAGCGCCCCGCAAAAAAGACTGCGCATTGATACTTGTGAATTATTAGTATGCTGTTTAGGGGATATACCCGGCATTACCCCAATTATTCCCCCCGAACGATCTTCGCGCCATCGCACATCGCCTTCAACTTCCACTTGGTGGCCCAGCGGGCGGTTTGGCTCAGGCCGCAGTCAGGGGCGACGGCCAGCTTCTCGGCGGGGACGTAGGGCAGTACCTTGCGGATGCGCTCGGCGACGTCCTCGGCGGTTTCGATGTAGTAGCTTTTTACATCGATGACGCCCACGGCCACGTCAAATTTTTCGGCAAAGCGCTCCAGCAGATGCACTTCGGCAAAGTTCAGAATCGTCATTTCGGCGTGCAGCTCGTCGACGGTCATATCCATGAAGTCGGGCAGCATGGGCGCGATGGTTTTCTTGCCCACCGAACGGCCTTTGTAATTGCCAAAACACAGGTGCATCGACAGGCGGGTCTTGCCCACACCCGGCGCGACGGTGCGGTTAAAAATCTCCACGAAGCATTTTGTGTCCTCGCGGTAGGCGTAGCAACTCATGGAAGGCTCGTCGATGCAAATTTCGGGGCAACCCAGCGCCACTAGGTCGGCGATTTCCTGGCTGACGAGCGGCAGGATGGCTTCGGTAATTTCCCAACGATCTTTATAAAATTCGCCCGGATTGAGCCGCCCGGCCAGCGTGTAGGGTCCGGGAATCGACATTTTGAGTCCCTGCCCAATGGGGGCCAGCCGTTTCAGTCGCTTGTACTCCTCCACTACACCCAGGCCGCCGGGGGCGGTAAGCGGCGCGACGATGCTGTTTTTACCGCGCTGGTCGTGGGCGGGCGGACCGTACTTCCGGGTTTCGGAGGCGTCGTTCTGGATGCCTTTGATGAAACCGTAAAAGGACAGATTAAAATCCAGACGTGTCTGTTCGCCGTCGGTGATGACGTCGAGTCCGGCCTCAATTTGGTCGTGGATGGCGGCGATGACGGCGTCGCGGATCATTTCACTAACATCGGCCGGACCGAGTTCGTCGAGATTTTGGCTGGCGAATTCGAGCCAGCCGGGAAAAGGAAGAGAACCGACAACGGTGGTTTTGATGGGAATAGGTTGCACTTTTTTTATTTAAAAATACGGTTTTTAACTGATTGGTCTGTGAATGTAAAGGTACCCGGAAGCAGGAATTACTTACAATCTCGGCAAGCTAACGATCTTTTGTAAAGTCGGCTAGTTCGCGAAGGAATGCTTATATTTGAGAACAGCGCTGCCTCCCCCTCCATCCTAATGATCGCATCAGACGGTACCTTTTTGGAAAAACTAAACTTGCTGATCGACGAAAACCTGGACGATCCTGCCTTTTCGATCGGCGCTATTTGTCAGGCGTTTAGCATAAGCCGTTCGCAGCTGTACCGCATCGCCAAGGAGCAAACCGACCGCTCGGTATCGCTATACATCAGAAAACGACGAATATGGCTGTACGCGGCGGGGGCGATTATATTGCTGTTTTTGACGGTGATGAGTGTTTACCACCGGTCCCGGGGAATGTCCGGCATCTCTCCTGCCGGGGCCTCACCCTCCCCCGCAACAATAAACTAAGTTTTGGAACGACAACAGGAGTTTATTAGACAATGCCAGAAGTCTTTTCCTCACATTTGCCCGAGCTTTGTAGAAATCAATAACGTACGCACCTATGGAGTTTTTTGATAAGCTGAATGCCATTCTGGACGAAAGCCTGGACAACCTGTCGCTGTCGCCCGATGTACTTTGCCGCGAAATCGGCGTGAGTCGGTCGCAGCTGCACCGGATTCTCAAAGAGAAGACCCAGCTTTCGATTACATTATACATCCGGCAGAAGAAGCTAGAAAGCGCTAAGAAGTTACTGGCTGATACTGAGCTGCGCGTGTCGGAGATTGCTTACCTCGTGGGTATCGAGAGCCCGCAAAATTTTAGCAAGGATTTCGGCCGGGCGTTCGATATCAGCCCCAGCGATTACCGCAAGCAAACCGAAAACTCGCCGGAAGCAACCAAGCGCGCGTCGATCGCGGTGCTGCCGTTTGTCAACATGAGCAACGACGCCGGGCAGGAGTATTTCAGCGACGGCGTTACGGAAGAGATCATCAATGTGCTGAGCCACGTGCCCGGCCTGGATGTCGCCGGGCGTAGTTCTTCGTTTACTTTCAAAGGGCAAAGTCAGGATTTGCGGCGGGTAGGTGAGCAGCTCGGCGTGGAACATATTCTGGAAGGCAGCGTGCGCAAGTCCGGGGATCGGCTGCGCATCACGGCCCAGCTCATCGAGGTAGCGAGCGGCTACCATCAATGGTCGGAGAAATACGACCGGGAGCTGAAGGATATTTTTGATATTCAGGATGAGATTGCACTGGCGATCCTGCGCGAAGTGAAGGTGAAGCTCCTGGGCGGCAACCAGGAGACAGCCCTCAAAAGGTACACCAACAACGCCGAAGCCTACCAGTTGTATCTGCACGGGCGATTTTACCATAATAAATTTGCCGGGGCCGAGACGTTCAACCAGGCGATTACCTACTACCGGCAGGCCATTGCGCTGGAGCCCGACTACGCCATTGCTTACGCGGGCATGGCCTCGTGCTACCTCAACCTGTGGTTTTACCGTCATCTGCCTTCCGACCAAAGTCTGCCGCTGATGCAGGAAGCCACCGCCAAAGCGCTACAACTCGATCCCCAAATCACGGAAAGCTACCTGGCACTGGCGCGCATGGAACTGCTCTACAACTGGGATTTCGACCGCGCGGCCCAGGCGTTCCGAAAAGCGCTGGAGTTCAATCGTAATACGGCCGAGCTCTACGGGCAGTACGCCCTGTTTTGTAGCACCCAGGGCCGGCACGCCAAGGCCGAGGCGCAGGTCGCGCTGGCGCTGTCGATGGAGCCGTTTTCGCTCATCGACAACTTTTACGCGGGCTACGTCTATTGGGCGGCGGGCAAACCGGGGCAAGCCATCGCGCAGGGCCGGCGGCTCATCGCGCTCGAACCCGCTTTCTGGGGCGGGCACAGTCTGGTGGGTATGAACATGATCAAACTGGAAAATTATGACGAGGCCCGCCAACATTTACAGACCGCCCTCGACCTGAATCCTAACGGCATGACGCTGAGCGCCTGCGGCGTGTTGCACGCACGAGCGGACGAGCCGGACAAGGCCCGAGCGATTCTGGCCCGCATGGAAGCCCTCGACCAATCCCTGCCCATAGCCAATTACGACCTGGGCATCGTCCACGGCTGCCTTGGCGACCTCGATACGGCTTGCCATTACTTTGATGCTGCTATCGAAAGGCACGAGCCGCCCATGCTTTTCTTCCGATCCATCGCGCGCGATTGGCTGACGGGCTTTGACGAAGACCCGCGCTACGAGCGGTTAGTGGAGCGGATATTTCGTGTTTAAGAGTTTAGTTGTTTAATCAAGAAGGGGAATGGCCGCGTGGTCATTCCCCTTTTTTGATGTGCTTCGGTTACGCTCAATATGGCACGCCTACACGCCACAACGTCTGAAAGAAACTTTATTCCTCCCCCCTTCAAACCCTTCTTGCAACAATAAACCACGTCTGTGCAACAATGCGCCACGGTTTTGAGCAGATAGGCTAACTCAGCTCAAACCTAACCCGCGACCTTTGTAATGTTCGCTGGCAGCCAGTCAGCAAGAACGTTTCACTCACTTTTCAATCTTTAAATCTCACGATCATGAAAACGCTCAAAACTTCCATTATCGCCCTTACTTTTGCTCTTTTGTCCGCCGCTACTTTGCAGGCTCAGAACGCTCCCAAAACTTTCGATACCAGCCTCTACCGGGTACAGGAGTCGATGACCATACGCCTGAGCATGGATAAAAATTTGGGAGAAAAAGTCAGTATCCGCCTCCTAAACAAGAACGGCGAAGTGCTGCACCGCGAGTCGGTGGGCCGCCGCATCAAGAAGTACGCCTGTGACTTTGACCTGTCGAAAGTCAGCGATGGCGACTACACCATTGTGATCACCAACGGCGGCGAGGTGCAAACCAAGTCGATCCACCTGGGTAGCGCCGAGGTAATCAAAGCGCCCGCCCGCACGCTCGTCGCGCTGAACTGATACATAGGAATAGAATACACTGATCCTCTCACGATTAGATTAGGTTGATAATCTGGAAAGCCTCTTCCCGCCTGGGAGGGGGCTTTTTCTCTACTGCCCTCTTGCGCAAAAATTTCACCTTTCATCCTTGGCAGTAAAGTCAGCCCATATTCCTCAGCGTGAAAAGCGACACTTTACAGGATAGCGCCCGATCATCTTTGTGCCTTCTCCCTTTCTCCCCCTCCTTATCTTCCTGCAACAATAAGCCAAGACCGCGCGACAATGAGCCATGTTCTTGACAGAATGAGCCAAGCCCGGTCAAACCCGATCCGCGACCTTTGTAGAGTTCGCTGGCAGACAAACCACGAACGCTTTCAAGTCCTCATTTTTATCAAAAACCTTTTATACATAAAGATCATGAAAACGCTCAAAAATACCGGAATTACTTTGATGTTCGCCATAGTCGCCGCTACTGCCGCCCTGGCCCAGAATCCCAACCAGACGCTGGCCAAGGCCGAGCCCTTCGCCCAAACCGAAGTGACCTACAAACAACCACAGGCTGTCACGAAAGCCAAAACCTTCGGTATCAGCCTTTATCGTATTCAGCAATCGATGAAAATGCGCCTGAGCATGGAGAAGAAAGCGGGCGAGCACGCTACCGTGCGGCTACTGGATGAAAATGGCCAGGTACTGTACGAGGATTGGGTGGGCCGCCTGACAAAGAAGTACGCCTGTGAATTCGATTTTTCCCAAATCAAGGACGGACGTTATACCATCGAAGTAGCCAATGGGACAGAAATCTCGCGCAAAAATATTGAGCTT
>JBBSSJ010000264.1:0-6587 GCA_038242095.1 Cytophagales bacterium | reverse complement strand
GGAACAGCAGCAGAATCGCTGAGATGAGCGTACCGGCATGTCCAATACCTACCCACCACACGAAGTTGGTGATGTCCCAGGCCCAACCAACGGTTTTGTTCAATCCCCATACGCCCAGACCTTCCCACCAGGTCCAGAAAACGCAAGCCGTACCGTAGATCAGTACCACGACCGAAATAATGAAAGCGATCCACCATTCCTTCGTAGGCTTAGCCTCTACGTGGCGGCATATGTCCTCCGTAACGTCGGCGTAGGTTTTGCCGCCAGTGATAAGTGGGGGTCTTACGGGTGAAGTAACATGCATACGGCTAAAAATTTATGTATTGAAGATCTGTTTATGAATTTTTAAGAGATACCCGGCTCAACTTTTACTGTTCTGTCTTCTTGTTTGTTCCTGATCTTGGTCAAATAAGATACCTGTGGCCGTACGTTGATCTCCTCCAGCATATGGAAAGCACGTCCCTCACGCTCTACCTCCAAAATCTTGCTGATGCGGCTCTCGGTATCGTTCATGTCGCCGAAAGTGATCGCGTTGGTTGGGCAGGTTTGCGCGCAGGCAGTATCAATTTCGCCATCTACGGGGCGGCGACGCTCTTTCTTGGCGTTCAGCTTTCCTTCCTGAATGCGCTGCACACACATCGAGCACTTTTCAATTACGCCGCGTGAACGCACCGTAACCTCAGGATTAATGACCATCTGTCCCAGGTCATTATTGAAGTTGTAATCGAAATCGTCGCTGTCGAAGTACTTGAACCAGTTAAAGCGACGCACTTTAAACGGACAGTTGTTAGAACAATACCGTGTTCCAACGCAGCGGTTGTAAGTCATCTGGTTCAGACCCTCCGAACTGTGTGTAGTGGCCAATACCGGACAAACTGTCTCGCAGGGAGCGTTGTTGCAATGTTGGCACATCAACGGCTGGAAAGTAACCTCGGGATTCTCAGCCGCTTCTTCCAGCGCAGCGATGCTGTCGCCAGGCGTACTGCTATAGTAGCGGTCGATCCGAATCCAGTGCATCTCGCGGCGATTGATCACTTCTTGCCGACCCACGACAGCGACGTTATTCTCTGACTGGCAACTAATCACGCAAGCCCCACAACCTGTGCAGGAGTTTAAGTCGATGATCATGCCCCACGAGTGGTTTTTGTATTGGTGACCGTCCCAGAGCGTAATATCCGTAGCCATTTCGGGGCCATCAGGCGTCATTACCTGAGGGACGAACCGGCCCGCCATGTTGTTCCTCTGGTACTTGGAGAGAATCGTGTCCTGCAAAACCGACTCACGGCCCATCACAGTGTCGTGGGTTTGCGTCTGGGCTATTTCGCGGGTAACGCCCGTTTTGGCGAGTGTCACAACGCCGGGGCGGAACGATAGGTAACCGTCTGAGAAACTAGCCCAGGGATAAACATTCACCCCCACTTCATCAGCCGATTTGCCAGCTTTTACGCGACCGTAACCAATCGCCACAGCCACCGTACCCGCTGCCTGTCCCGGTTGAACGACCACGGGTAGTTCCAGCGCTGTGCCGTTCAAATCCAGCCTGACCACATCGCCCTGCTCGACGCCCAGTTCGGCGGCAGTAGTGCGGGCAATGCATGCATAATTGTCCCAGCAAGCTTTGGTGACGGGATCGGGAAACTCTTGAATCCAGGGGCTGTTTGCCAGGTTTCCGGTTCCCATACCCACTTTTTCATACAAAACCAGCTCGAGACCCGTACCGTCGGCCTTATATTTCTTAGCGATAGAAGCCATGTCCATACCGCCCGAAACCGAAGCAGTTGACGGAGCAGCGACTGTACTCTCACCCACGGTTCCGGCATTTTTAGGTTCATGCAATCCATCGTGAAGACTTCTCATCCAGAATTGCTCGAAGCCGACGTCAATGGCTGAATTGTACACATCGCTGCGCCAGCGGGCTTTGATATATTCGTGGTAGTCTGCGCTTTTTCCGGCCCACTTAAGCAAGCTCATTTGTGCTTGCCGGGTGTTGTAAATCAAGCTAATGGTGGGTTGCGTCAAACTGAGATAACCGGGACGAATCTCGGCATCACCCCAGGATTCAAGGTAATGCGAAGCCGGACAAATGTATTTGACCAGGGAAGCTGTTTCGTTGGCGCGATCGGCAAAGGAAAGGCTCAAAGGTACCTTAGGCAGCGCAGCGGCAATTTCAGCCCCGCGCGGGTGATCGTACACCGGGTTAGCGTCCAGGAACATCACTCCACCCAATTGTCCGGCCTTCAGCTCATCGATGAAGCCGTTCATGGATGCGTCGTCACCCTGCCGGATCAACATCATGCCACTGGTAGTGGAGCCCTCGCTATCCAACATCGCATTGAGCGACTTAACTGCACTTTGTAAGGCGGAATCGTTAATTCCACACACGACCAGCGCCTGACCTTTGGAGGCCATCAAATCAGCTGCTGCGCGGTCAAGGTTAGGCAGGTCAATGGCAGGAGCCGCAATGGCGGTACCGCCCATCCTGCTCGCTACCTTATTATGAAGTGCCGCTACAACCAAACCTATTTGCGAAGGCTTTACGGGCGTGCGGTAATCAGCGTTGGAACCCGTCATCGACATCATTGTCTCAAACTGGTAGTGGCGCGACATATCTTTCTTTCCCCCTTTTGCACTGCTCAGTTTTCTCGTTTCGGCATACTGGCGGGCAAAGAGATTAGGAGCGACCCAGCTTCCCAAAAAGTCGGCATCAATGCTGACGATGGTTTTGGCTTTGCTAAAATCATAGGCGGGTACTCCACCATTGGCCTTGATAAGGGCCGAGACCGAATTGGCGTCGTATTGGATATGGGTGGTGGTCGGGTATCTGGCTATAAAGTCTGCGATTACTGCCTTAGTCGACGGGCTCATAATCGTAGTAGAAACCAGTCGGATTGGTCGGCCAGACTCAGCTAGCTGAGCCAATTGCTGCATTATCTCCCGGTCGATCTGAGCCCATTCGATTTCGGTTTCGCCACCTTTGGCGGGGCCTTTTAACTTTTCAATATCATAAAGCGTCAACAAGGTACCATGCACCCGGGCGCTCACACCACTCGAGACTGTCGACTGTGGGTTGGGCTCTAATTTTATCGGTCGGCCCTCTCGGGTCTTAACTAGCAGGCTTGCGTAATCGCCACCCTCAGCGTAGGTCGTGGCGTAGTAATTGGCAATGGTTGGATACTCGCCAACTGGTTTGTTGAGATAAGGAATTGCCAATTTAACGGGAGCTTCGCAAGCTGCCAGAGAAACAGCCGCCATACCAAAACCCAGTACCTTCAGAAAGTCGCGGCGGTGGGTGCCGGTGCCGTCCACCAAGGATTCGTATTCCTGCTCAACGGGAGGGGCGGAGGCAAACTCACTATTGGCATTGCGTACAAAGTCTCGATCGTTTTTCAACTCTTCCAGTCCTTTCCAATACCGCTTATTTGTATGTTCCATAAAACTATTCTATACGAAATCTATATCTCAGAATTATCTTAAAATCTACCCGATTGAAAAGTGGGTGGTTTTCTGTGGCAAGGCTCGACTTCCCGCCAGATTAATAATGGCATTTCGAACACTCCAAACCGCCAATATCAGCCACTTTCAGCGCATCTTTACTTTCCATACTATGCACCTGTACCAGCTTATCATAATAGGCATTGCCCTTGGTGTTCACATCCGTCTTTCGGTGGCAGTCGATGCACCAACCCATTGTAAGCGATGAGCGCTGCTCCACGACTTCCATTTCCTGAATCTCGCCGTGACAGGTCTGGCACTGCAGGCCGCCCACGTTGACGTGCTGGGAGTGGTTAAAGTAGGCGAAGTCAGGCAGGTTGTGTACCCGAATCCACTCAATGGGCTGATTGTTCTCGATAGCCGTGTAGATTTTCTGAATCTCGGGCGACTCCTTTTTAATGACGCCGTGGCAGTTCATGCATATGTTAGCCGAAGGAATGTGAGCTGATTTACCCCGATTGGCGCCCGTGTGGCAGTAGTTGCAGTCAATATCGTACGTTCCTGCGTGCAGTTTGTGCGAATAAGCAATAGGCTGCTTGGGTGCATATCCCTGCTGGACGCCGATCCCGTAAGCGCCATCGATGAGCGCCTTAGTTACCAATAGGACGAAAACCCACACCGTGGCCGAGCGAATGGCCGGATTGTTAGCCGTTTTAGTCAAAGTACCTTTCAGGCGCTCCATAAAGGGTGTGCCGCCTTCTACAGCGACCGCATCACCGCCAACTGCCTTGGAAAGCAGCGTAACGATCACAAGCAAAACGCCCAAAACCAACAGCATCACGACCATCAGGGCCACTAGTACCAAAATGAACAGTTCAGACGGAGCGCCAGACTGTGCAACCCCCGGGTCTCCCGCCGCTGCCGGTGCACCCGCTACAACTTCGGGAGCGGCATTGGCCTGATCGACATAAGCCAGGATTCCCTTGATATCGTCTTCCGACAAGTTGGGGAAACTTGTCATCTGGGCCTGGTTGTACTGCTTGTACAAGTTGGTCGCGTAAGGGTCTCCGGCAGCAATCATCGCCTGGGAGTTGTGGATCCATTTAACCAGCCAGGGAAGCTCACGACGCTCATTGATACCTTTCAGACCCGGCCCTACCGATTTCTCGGCCGAAGTGTTGTGGCAACTGGCGCAATTGTTTTTGAAGATCGTCTCACCTTTGGCGGCGTCGCCTCCATCGCCAGCCGGAGCTGCGGCGGCCGTGGGGTCGGCGGCTGGAGCTGCCGCATCCTGAGCGAACGCCATGAAGGGCAGCAACATGAGAAGCAGTCCGGCAATAAAACGTTTCATCGCAGTGGGTAAGTTTTTGTCAAAAAATGCCGATTTAGTCGGGGAAATGTTCATAATCAGTTGGTAGAGGTACATCAACGGGCAAATTTACTCCACGAATTCCTAATCCGCAAAAGTATTTGGCCTATATTTTGACCTAGTCACTTATTTAAAATTTTTCTAAGCAGATGCGCAAAAAAAAGGCCACTAGGCGCTAAAATGGTGCTTTAATGTCTCTGCTCAAAAAAAATACCATTTGTGAAAGTCAATTGTTTAGACTTTCACAAATGGTATTTTTCAGCACCAAAAACCTGAACTAAAAGCATTCGGCTTAGCGCCATTTGTGAGAGGTTCCGAGCGGATTCGAACCGCTGTACGAGGTTTTGCAGACCTCTGCCTAGCCACTCGGCCACGGAACCTTAAAAAACACCCGACCAACGGCCTTCCCATTGATCGGGTGCGCAAAATTAGAAATTATTCCGACTTAACCGGCTTATTTCTCTTCTTTTTCGTCTTTCACTTCTTCAACCTCAGCTTCCAGTGCTTCGGACTGCGCTTCGGCGATCTTCTCGGCGTTCATCTTCTCGACGTCGGTCGTCGGATTGTTCGCTTCCGTTTCTACGGGCGCAACTTCCGTTGACTCAGCATCTTTGTTCTCCGAATTAGCCTCGGCAATTTTAGCGTCAAGCTTATCGGCGATTGGGTCGATATCCGCCTTCTTGATGGCGTATTCAGCCTCAGCTTTTACGTCCTCGCTTAACGTCGCTTCCATTACGGCTTGGGCCGTAGGCGTCAGTCGCTTGTCCTCGATGGTTTCGTCAGCTTTTTCGGTCTGCTTAGCGGCCTTTTTGCCACTCTGCTCCGAACCTTCCATTTGCTCCTTCAATGCGCTCAGCACGTCAAGATCGCCAAAGGTGGTCTGCGAGCTATCGCTGCTCGAACCGGAGGTTGAAGACGAAGACGAGCCCGACGGTTTAGACGATGATTTTTTGGCGGGCTTGGCCTCAACCGTACCACCCTGCCAAACTTTGCTGTGCGAAAGGATAATCTTTTTGTCTTCCTTCGAGAATTCAAGTACCATGAAATCTAAGCTTTCACCAACTTCAGGCATAGTACCGTCTTCCTTGGCGAGATTCTTGATCGTCGACATGCCTTCGATTCCGTAAGGTAGCTCGAGCGTGGCGAATTTGTCTCCCTTGTACAAAACAGTAGAGCGGTGTACGGAACCCACTGCGAAGAGCGACTCGAACGTATCCCACGGATTTTCCTCAAGCTGCTTATGGCCCAATGCCAGACGGCGATTTTCGGCGTCAAGTTCAAGTACGACTACCTCCAGGTTCTCACCGGCTTTGATGAAGTCCGAAGGATGCTTGATTTTCTTGGTCCATGACAGATCCGACACGTGTACCAGACCGTCAATGCCTTCTTCAAGTTCGATGAAGAGGCCAAAGTTGGTCAGGTTACGCACGATGCCCGTGTGCTTGGAACCAATGGCGTATTTTTCCTGCAACGCAGCCTGAGTCCAGGGATCTTCGGTCAATTGCTTAATGCCTAAAGACATTTTGCGCTCTTGCTTGTCCAAAGTAAGAATTACCGCTTCCAGCTCGTCGTTGACTTTCAGGAATTCCTGCGGGTTGCGCAGGTGCTGCGACCAGGACATTTCGGATACGTGGATCAAACCTTCCACACCCGGAATAATTTCGAGGAACGCGCCGTAGTCGGCTACATTTACGATGCGACCCTTCACTTTGGTACCTACGCCCAAATCTTCGGGGAGAGAGTCCCACGGATGGGCTTGCAGTTGCTTCAAGCCCAGCGAAATACG
>JBBSSJ010000263.1:0-6609 GCA_038242095.1 Cytophagales bacterium | reverse complement strand
CGGAACATTACACCGCCACGACTTTTTATGCCTACGGCTATGGCTACACGGAATATTCGTCCTTCGAGGTGAGCACCGAGGGCCGGGTGTTGATGGAAACCGACCAGGATCAGTACAAAGTGGGCGACAAGGCCAAGATTTTATTCAAAACGCCCTTCGACGGACGGCTTTTGGTAACCATCGAGCGCAATCACCTGCTGGAACACCACGTGCTGACGACCGAGAAAAAAGCCGCCGAACTCACGCTGTCGCTGAAAGAAGAGCATCTGCCTAACGTTTATATCACGGCCACGCTCATCCGGCCGCTCGACGCCTCCGACCTGCCGCTGACGGTGGCGCACGGCTTTGCCCCTATCGCCGTGGAAGCGCCTGACCGCACCCTGCCCGTGGCGATTACCGTCGCGGCGCAGTCGCGCTCCAAGAAAAAACAGCAGATCAAGATCAAAACCGCCGCCAACGCGCAGTTGACCGTATCGGTGGTGGATGAGGGAATTTTGCAGATCAAGAACTTTCGCACGCCGGATATTCACGGTTATTTTTACCAGAAACGTGCTCTGGAAGTCACCAGTCACGATCTGTACGCCTTTCTGTTTCCCGAACTGGATTTCTCGACCTCGTCGAGTTTCGGCGGTGATGGCTACGATTTGGAAAAACGCATCAACCCGCTCAGCAACGGCCGCACCGAACTCGTCACGTTCTGGAGCGGCATTCTGACCGCCAACGACAGCGGCGAGGCTACCTTCGACATCGCCATCCCGCAGTTCAGTGGCGACCTGCGTGTGATGGCCATGGCCTACAAGGGCGACGCTTTTGGCTCGGCCTCCGAGAACATGAAAGTCGCCGACCCGGTAGTCATCAGCACGGGCGCGCCGCGCTTCCTCAGCCCCAACGACGAGCTGACGCTGCCCGTGAACGTGAGTAACACCGAGAAAAAAGCCGCCACCGTCACCGTGTCGCTGGTCACGGCCGGGCCACTCGCTCAGAGCGACAACGCCACGCAAGAATTGACCATTCCGGCGGGCAAAGAAGCGCGGGCGATATTCAGCG
This sequence comes from Cytophagales bacterium, assembly GCA_038242095.1. Classification (GTDB taxonomy): domain Bacteria; phylum Bacteroidota; class Bacteroidia; order Cytophagales; family Spirosomataceae; genus Persicitalea. Next base: position 5,562 of record JBBSSJ010000263.1, on the reverse strand, counting down.
TGAAGGCCGGAAGTACCATCGGCCTGGGCAAAATCACGGTGAAAGTGAACGCCTTCGGCGAAACCTTTGTGCAGGAAACCAACCTGACCGTACGGCCCGCCTCGCCACTGCTCAAAACCAGCCAGTCGGGCGTCATCGCGGGCGGACAAAGCGGCGTCATCGACCTGAACCAGAATTTCATTCCCGGCACGGCCAGCAGCAAAGTCGTTTTGAGCCGCTCGCCGCTGGTACAGGGCGGCGGCAAGGCGCTGTCTACGCTACTGGGTTACCCCTACGGCTGCCTTGAACAATCGATTTCCAAGGCCTTTCCGCAAATCTACTTCGCCGATCTGACTAAGGCGATGGCGACGCCCGTCTACCTCGTCCGCAGCGGCGAAAGCGACTTCAACCCTGCCACCAACGTGCAGCAGGCCATTCGCAAAACCGAAACCCAGCAACTTTACAACGGCGGGCTGGCGATGTGGCCCGGCGCGTCACGCGAAGACTGGTGGGTGACGGCCTACGCCGTGCATTTCCTGGAAGAAGCCCGCCGCGCTGGATTCGAGGTCAACGGGGCCACGATGAGCCGCGCCATTGAGTACCTCATCGCCAAAACGGGTACCACCGCCACCGAGGAAGTACCGCAGCAACGCAACGAGGACGGCAGTGTAGTCCGCGCCGTGAAGGCGCAACGCGAAAGCCTGTATTCGCTCTATGTACTGTCGCTGGTGGGTCAGCCCAACCGCTCGGCCATGAACTATTACAAGCAAAATCCCGACCTGCTCACGTCTGATACCCGCTACCTGCTGGCCGGAGCCTACCAACTCATCGGCGACTCGCGGAGTTTCGCGGCGCTGCTGCCTGCCAAGTACGAGAACGATAACGTGCCCAATACCTTCGGCAGCAGCTACGCCTCGCCGCTGCGCAACTTGGGGCTGGTGCTGAACACGCTGCTGGAAACCGATCCCGATAACATCCAGATTACGCCGCTGGCCCGGCAGCTATCGCAGGCGATAAGCTCGGCTTCGTACATCAACACCCAGGAAGCGGGCTTCGCGGTGCTGGCCCTTGGCAAACTGGCCCAGCGCGTCTCCGGCTCCACCGTCACGGCCACCGTCGCCGCCAAGGGCAAGTCCCTCGGTACCTTCGATGGCAAGGAACTGAGTCTGACCAAGGGCATTCTTAATCAAAAACTCGCCGTAAAAACCCAAGGCCAGGGCGACCTCTACTGGTTTGCCCAGTCCGAAGGCCAGTCGGCCACGGGCGCTTACGTGGAGGAAGACAATGGTCTGCGCGTGCGGCGGCAGTACCTGAACCGCAACGGCAGCACCGCCAACAACATTCAGCAGAACGACCTGATCGTAGTGAAAGTCAGCGTGGCCAGCACCAGCGGCCTGCCCATCGAAAACGTGGTGGTGACCGACCTGCTGCCCGCCGGATTCGAGATCGAAAACCCGCGCCTGACCGAGCCGCGCGACATGCCCTGGATCAAAAACGCCGCGACGCCCGACTACTTCGACATCCGCGACGACCGCATCCATTTCTTCACCACCGCCACCGCGAAAGAACAGACCTTCTACTACCAGGTCCGCGTTATTTCCAAAGGCACCTTCACCGTCGGCTCCGTCGGCGCGGATGCCATGTACCAGGGGGAGTATCGCAGTTATTCGGGCGGGGGAAAGGTGGTAGTGCGGTAGGTAGAGACGCGATTCATCGCGTCTGGCGTGGGCAATACTTGAAAGAAAATGCCTAAATTTCAATTCGGTACTAATTTGAGCAGAAACCTTATGAAAACATACAAAGACATAATCAAAATCAATCCTGAAAAAAGATTCGGGCGACCATGCGTGCGCGAAACACGAATCAGCGTATACGATGTACTGGCCTGGCTATCAAAGGGAATGTCGAAAGCCGAAATCATTGAGGATTTTCCTGAACTGACTGAGGAAGACATCAATGCTTGTTTGGCTTATGCGGCGGATCGGGAGCGGACGGTGCGGGTAGCCTAGACCAACATTCTACGATGAATCTCCTACTCGACCAAAATATCTCCTATCGGCTGGTACGTGACCTAAAATTCATAGTTTCCGAGTTGAATCATGTGAAGTTCGTAGGATTACAAGATGCTGAAGACAACGAGATTTGGGAGTATGCAAAGCAAAATGGCTGTACCATTGTTACCTTCGACGCTGATTTTTACGAGATACAGACAATCAAAGGATATCCGCCAAAAATCGTCTGGCTGAGATTTGGTAATACGACCCGGCGAGAGTTTATAGCTTTTTTCACACAGAGTATCGAAAAAATCAGAGAGTTCTGTGATGCTGAGGAGTCGGCTGATTTTAGCTGTTTAGAATTCAAAGAAATTTGAAAGTGAAAAAGGTCGCATTATGAACAAGTCGATATCTTACCAACTATGTCTGATACGTTGTTTGATGAGGCCTTGGACAAGTGGAGTTATAGGAACTGGAAGAGAACTACAAAGTCAAGACTCCCCCAACTACTCCATTCAAAATGATCCAAACCAGACGAATCGTATCCATCGATATCATGAGGGGGTTGACGCTCTTTTTGATGCTGTTCGTCAATGATTTGTATGTTCCCGGCGTACCAAAGTGGCTCGGACATGCCACAGAAGGGGTGGATGGCCTGGGTTTAGCGGACTGGGTGTTTCCCGGTTTTCTGTTTATGGTGGGTTTATCCATCCCGTTCGCTTTCAAGGCGCGGGAGAAGAAAAATGAGACGACGCTGCAGCTGCTCGCGACACATCGTCATGCGAACGGTCAGCCTGTTGATCGTTGGCGCTTTCATGGTCAATGCCTCAGAAAACCTCAACGCCGAACTGACCGGAATCAACGGAACCATCTGGATTGTATCCGGCTACGTCGCTGTTTTTCTGATTTGGAATCAATATCCCGAAGGAAGCAAACTCCATTATTTGCAGTACGCGGGTATCGCGCTGCTCATTTTCCTGGCCATCATATTCAGAGGCGGCACCGCAGAAAACCCAACGTTTATCCAAAAGGGTTGGTGGGGGATTTTAGGATTGATCGGCTGGGGATACTTCACCGCCGCCGTCACGTACTTGTGCTGCAAGGATAAACTTACCGCCACGCTCTTGGTACTACTCGTATTTTTGGGTTTAAATATTGCCTCTCAATTGGGACTGGCCGGCTTTTTAAATCCGTTAAAACCCATATTCGGCGTTATCCTGGGTGGAAACATTCCTCTGATCGTTATCTCCGGGCTGGTTTCGGGTATTCTGTTGAAGAAATTTCAACGGGTACCCTCGACACTCCTGAAATACCTCCTGGGTATGGCGATGCTTAGTTTTGGGTTGGCTGCCGTGTTGCATCGATGGTTTATCATTTCTAAACTTAGCGGTACTCCCAGTTGGGCCATGCTTTGTACCGGGATAAGTTTAGTACTCTTTGCCCTGCTTTTCTACACTATCGATGTGAAGAATAAGGTAGGTATCCTATTCGTTTTCAAACCGGCGGGTCAAAACTCACTGGGTACGTATTTGGCGCCTGATATTGTATATTACCTGCTGTGGGCTTTGCCATTTCCGGTGTTGATTTACAAACAAGATGACTCCCAGTTGCTGGCCGTCTTCGGCTCCGCGCTGTGGGCGTTTAGCATGATTGCTTTTGCCGCTTTATTAACTAAACTCAATATTCGCTTAAAATTATGATGATGAAAAAAAGTATTCTTATTACGCTGTCTCTTCTACTTTCCTTCATGACCATGGCCCAAAATGAATTTCCGGTACGCGGTCTGGCCATCGCTGCCCCGAATAAAGCGCATGTGGATCAATTCGTTAAATTTATCAATGAAGAACTCGCACCCAGAGGTCTCAATACGCTCATACTGCGGGTAGATTATAATTTTAAATACAAAATGCATCCCGAACTCGCCGAAGAAAACGGGCTCTCGCAGGCCGACGTCGATAAAATGGTGGCCGCTTGCCAAAAACACGGCATCGCGATCATTCCGCAAGTGAATTTACTGGGACACCAATCCTGGCATTCAACTGTCTCAAAACTACTGGAAGTCTATCCCGAATTTGACGAAACGCCCGGCATTCAATTACCCGCAACCTATGTGTGGCCCAATGCCGACGGATTGTACTGCAAAAGCTATTGTCCGTTGCACCCGGACGTACACAAAGTGGTTTTTGAAGTCATGGATGAAATCGTGGCGGCTTTCAAAGCGGATGCCTTCCACGCCGGCATGGACGAAGTATTTTATATCGGACATGAAGATTGTCCGCGGTGTCAGGGACGGGACAAAGCTGAATTATTTGCCGGTGAACTGACCAAAATACGCAATCATTTGGCTTTGAAAAATAAGCGGTTGTGGATTTGGGGCGACCGATTGATCGACGGCAAAACCACCGGAATAGGTCTTTGGGAGGGAAGCTACAACAATACCCACCGCGCCATCGACATGATTCCGAAAGATGTCATGATCTGTGATTGGCATTACGAGCGACCGGACCCCACCGCCGTGTATTTTGCCATGAAAGGATTTGATGTAGCTACCTCGCCGTGGAGGAAAACGTCCCTTGCGCTCCAGCAAAAACAAATGATGCTCGACCTGCGAGCCAATTCAACCCCGGAAATGAAGGCCCGTTTCACCGGCATGGTGCAAACCGTTTGGAGTGATGCGGGTAGTTTTTTAGACCGGTTCAACAGCGAAAGCGAGGAAGACAGCGATGCGAAGTGTTTTAGGGCGTTGTTTGAGAAGGAATAGGGAGTAAAGCTATTTTCTGTAATTTGAGACGTTTTCAAATTTGAATCCAAGCTATTCCGATTCCCCATGCTCTTTATCAACTCAATAGAAACATGAGAAAACTTATGCTCTTATTCGTCATCGTGTCGGGAGCCATAGACTTGGCGCAGGCGCAGGGGAAATTCTCCGTTGGTCCCATCGCCGGACTGTCGGTGGCCAATCTCGACGGTGACGTGTTTGGCGATGGCTGGAAGCCCGGCCTGATGGCAGGCATTTCCTTTGACTACACTAGCGGCTTAAAATTAGGCGTAAGCAGCCAGCTGCTTTACACTCAATTGGGCAGGATGTTCGAACCCAATGGTGACCGAATCAATTTGCATTACGCACAGGTACCCGTATTGGTCAGTTACCTTTTTGGGAAACCTACCAAAGACGTCCGTTTTGGCGTGTTTGGGGGCCCTCACGTTGACTTCTTGTTAGTAGCCAGGACGAACGAAAGATGGCTTCAACCTCAACGCCAATAATTTTCTGGGCAAACCCGTGCGCCTCTTCGACCTTGGGATGACAGCGGGTTTTCGAATTTACAGCCGAATTATCTATGACGTCTATTTTTATGGGGACTTTCGATACGGGCTGGGCTTTGTGGACGTCGACAAGCTGGATTCCGGCCGCTCCATCAACAATGGCTTGGGCATGAACCTTGGCCTAAGCTTTCCCCTTCATACTTTTGATGTAGTCAATAGCTCGAGTACGTTTAGGTAAGGAACTTCTTGAAAGAGGCCTATTGAAGACAGCGCACAGCAACGGAATGACATTACCAAACACGCTTCAACAGATTGACTACTGCGT
>JBBSSJ010000262.1:0-6619 GCA_038242095.1 Cytophagales bacterium | reverse complement strand
TTCAACTATGCACCCCAAAAATCGCTTAAAGGAATGCGAAGCGGGTACCTGCAGAAGGCGTTCGATTCTAAATATTACAATAAAACAAAAGACTCACTCACGCTGGAAGTACTCAAAAAACAGGGGGCCGAACTGGTGCCGATGGAGCTCCCCTCCTACCCGCTAGGCGCTATGACGGCCGTTATTTCGGTGGAAGGCGCGGCGGCTTTTGATGACATGACGCGCTCCAACCGCGACGATCTGCTAGTGCGCCAAACCAAAAATTCCTGGCCTAATTCCTTTCGCTCGGCCCGTTTTGTTCCGGCGGTGGAGTACCTGCAGGCCAATCGGCTACGCACCAAACTCATTCAAGATGTGTACGAGGTCATTAAAAAGGCCAACGTCGACGTGTACGTTTCGCCATCCTACGGTGGCGGCAACCTTTCGACTACCAATCTGACGGGACATCCGTGCGTGGTGCTGCCCAACGGATTCAGCCGCCGCAACACGCCCACGAGCATCACGTTCATGGGGCAATTGTTCAAAGAAGATAAAGTACTGGCCGTTGCTAAGGCGTACCAGGATGCTACGGATTTTCACAAGAAGCATCCGAGCCTTTAATGGGGAAGGCGGAAGTTTTGAAGGGGGAAACGGCGAAAATTACCATCACCAGTAGTTTATCAGGCAATTTCTCTTCAATATTAAATTCATTTTCTTTCCCTTTCCCAACCCGCCCCCCATGAAAAAGCGCACCTTCCTTAAACTTTCCTCTGCCCTGATGACTGCTCCGTTTTTGTCGCCGTTGACGGGCTGTACTACCGAAAGCAAAGCCGAAACGATGAAAAACTGGGCGGGTAACCTTACTTATAGTACAGACAAGCTCGATCAGGCCAAAACGCTGAGTCAAGTTCAAGCGTTGGTGAAGCAGTACGACAAGGTGAAAGCATTGGGTACGCGGCATTGCTTCAATAAAATCGCCGATTCCGACGATCGATTTGTTTCGGTCGTAGAAGCCGCCCCGGATATCGTCATTGCACCCGATGGAAAATCGGTGACGGTCAATGCGGGCATTAAGTACGGCGATCTCAGTCCGTATCTGCACGAGAAGGGCTTTGCGCTGCACAACCTGGCGTCGCTGCCGCACATTTCGGTGGCGGGGGCTATCGCCACGGCCACTCACGGCTCGGGCGAGAAAAACGGCAACCTGGCCTCGGCGGTTTCGGGACTGGAAATGGTCACCGCAAGTGGCGAAGTAGTCCGACTAACCCGCGCCGACGACGGTGAAAAGTTCAACGCCGCGGTGGTGCATCTGGGCGCTTTGGGAGTCCTGACGAAAGTAACGCTCGACATCCAGCCGACCTTTCTGATGACGCAGTACGTGTACCAAAATATGCCGATCGCGCAGCTGAAAGACCATTTCGACGAGATTCAGGCGAGCGGATACAGCGTGAGTTTGTTTACCAATTGGCAAAGTCAGGACCTCGCCGAGGTGTGGGTCAAGCAACGCGCCGACGCGCCGCAAATGAACCAAAAGGAATGGCTGGGCGCGACGCTCGCCACCAAGGATTTGCACCCGATCCCCGAGCTTTCGGCCGAAAACTGCACCCTCCAAATGGGTGTGCCCGGTCCCTGGTACGAGCGGATGCCGCACTTCAAAATGGGTTTTACGCCCAGCAGCGGCGACGAATTGCAATCCGAGTACTTCGTGCCGCGTAAAAATGCCGTCGAGGCCATCATGGCCATAGCCCGGCTCGGCGACCAGGTCGGCCCGTACTTACTCACCTCAGAGGTCCGCGCCATCGCGGCCGACGACCTTTGGATGAGCCCCTGCTACCAGCAAGACTGCATTACGATTCACTTTACCTGGAAACCCGACTGGCCCGGCGTTAGCAAGTTATTGCCCATCGTGGAGCGTGAACTGGCTCCCTACGACGCGCGTCCGCACTGGGGCAAGCTGTTCACGATGGCTCCGGCGGAACTGGAAAAGCACTACATCAAATTACCCGAGTTTCGGGAGGTCGCTAAAATGTACGATCCGCAGGGAAAATTCCAGAATGGGTTTCTGGCAACGAATGTATTTGGCGCGGCAAAAGTTTGAACTTACTTACTCCGCTCCAAGCACCAATTCCGCGAAATAAGGAAAATGGTCGGAGCCGAAATCAGAAAGCCGCTCCAGCTTCCTGACCCTAAATTCTTTGGACACGTAGATGTAGTCCAGCGGCCAGCGCATAAAAAAGGAACGGGCGTCGAAGGTGTTGTACAGCCCCCGGCCGCAGCGCAGATCTTTCAGCCCGCTCAGTGCCTCGAAGCTCCGGGAGTTATACGACCAGCCCACGTCGTTCAGGTCGCCCATCACCAGGGTCGGGATTGGGGGGCCATCTGCCAGGAGGCGTCCGGCTTTCATCAGGGCCACTTCTTCTTCGCCCACGTTATCGGGATATTCGCTGGGCTTGGGCGGCACGGGATGGATGGTTAGCAGCTGAAAAACCAACCCGTCGGCCATCCTTACTTTCGCGTGAAAAGAGGGTACGCTGTCCTGATTAAAAAATAAAATTTCGGTTGATTCTAGCGGCAGCTTGGAATACAGCGCCATTCCGTAGGCATTATCCGTCGGATACTTGATCCGGTGCGGATATTTTTGGTGCAGCGGGCTAAGTCGGTCGACCCACCATTGGTTTACCTCCATCGCCAAAAATAAGGTCGGATCTTTCTCGGCTACAATTTTTAGTAAATCCTCCACCCGGCGATTTTTTATCAGCACATTTGCCACCATTATCCGCAACGTATTCCGGTCGTTTGCCGGTCCGCTGGCGGAGGCAGCGGCATTCGGAGCGAAAGGCAGGTAAGGCATCAGGATGTAGGCTTGCAAGGCGAGCGAAGCGATCAGCCCCGCCAGGAAGAAAAACAAGGAGAAAGTTCGCTTGCAGTAAAATGAAAAAATTAGCAGGATGCAGATTACCAGCGCAATAAGGATCTGCAAACGCGGAAAATTCAGTATTTTCAGGTACCAAAGGGAACTATCGTATTCGAGCGAGAGCATGGTGACCGCGATCAATATAGTACCCAGGAGCAGCAATAAAAAAAACCCGGCTTTTTTGAGTATTTGCATAGTTGATTCAAAAATCGTGGTGGGATAGACGGCACTCATGCAAAAGTAGATAGATTTAACTTTGGGAACTCGTGATAACATAATAGCGAGAAATATCGAGAAACAAATTCTTGCATCAAGGGTATCCCGCCGGAATACGCGTCTTAGTCAAGAACCCGATGGGGAGAACCGGCCGCGTCCGTGCTTTTACCCCGAAATCCGCTAGCGAAAAATACAAAAACGAATGGCTCTACCCTCCGAACTACCGATAAAGACCAAAACCTACCGCTGGACCGTCGTTGTCCTGCTTTTTTTCGCCACTACCATCAACTATCTGGACCGACAGGTAATCGGTCTGCTGAAACCCGCGCTGTCGCTCGATTTCCACTGGACTGAGTCCGACTACGCCAGAATCGTCATGGCTTTTACGGCGGCTTACGCGCTGGGCTACGTGATTTTCGGGCGCATCATCGACAAAATCGGCACCAAGCTGGGTCTGGGGCTCTCGCTGGTAGTCTGGAGCTTTGCGGCCATGGGTCACGCGTTGGCCAAAAGTACGATGGGCTTCGCTTTCTGGCGCGCCACGCTGGGCCTGGGTGAGGCGGGCAACTTTCCGGCTTCGATCAAGGCGGTGGCCGAGTGGTTTCCCAAGCGGGAGCGGGCCTTCGCTACGGGGCTTTTCAACTCCGGCACCAACATTGGCGCCGTCGCCGCGCCTATCATGGTTCCCTGGATTTTGGGCGCCTACGGCTGGCAGGAGGCCTTTGTTATCACCGGAGCCATCGGTTTCATCTGGCTGATATTCTGGTGGCTTATCTACGAAATTCCTTCCCGCAAAAAAGGCATATCACAGGCTGAGCTTGAACTGATCAACAGCGATGCCGATGACGATTCGGAAGAAAAACCCATTCCGTGGCTTCAGCTTTTCCGGGTGCGACAGACCTGGGCCTACGTTTTCGGCAAGTTTCTTACCGATCCTATCTGGTGGTTTGTTCTGTTCTGGTTACCTTCTTACTTTGCCCGGATTTTTGACTTGGACTTGACAAAACCCAGCCTCCCGCTGGTCGTCGTCTATTCGGCGTCAACCATAGGAAGCATCGGGGGCGGCTATTTGTCGGGCTGGCTGATTAAGCGGGGCATGCCCGTATTTAAGGCGCGCAAATCGTCCATGCTATTGTACGCTTTCCTGGTGGTACCGATCGTCTTCGCCACTACCGCGACTAACATCTGGACCGCCGTGGCCTTCATCAGCCTGGCTTGCGCGGCGCACCAGGCGTGGAGCGCCAACATCTTCACCACGGCATCAGACATGTTTCCGCGCCGGGCGGTGAGCTCGATTGTGGGCATCGGCGGCATGGCGGGCTCGCTGGGTGGGGTGCTTTTCCCCTACATCGTCGGCCAAATTCTGGACAACTTTGATGCCAAGGGCGACATCAACAGCGGCTACAACATCATCTTCATCATGTGCGGCTCGGCCTACCTTATTGCCTGGCTCGTCATGCACCTGTTCGTGCCCAAAATGGAGCGGGTGCGGGTGGAGTAGTGGGTTGTTTATTTTTTTAGGCTAATCCATTCTGATTCAAGTGCTAAACAAATCAATGATTATACGATAAACATCCTGCCTAACCAAACAGCCGCTTACCCTCTGACGCCACGGCTTTGCCGAGGCAAAAGGTGGCGATGGCTACCAGCAGATGGTAAGGATCGATGGCCGCGGGGCCGAGTTCGAGGCGCAGCTTGCTGGACAGGGCCAGGATTGTCATGGCGACCACAACCCACAGCGCCGTCCTTTGCCTTTCGAGAAGCCCCCAGCAAGCTAGCAACAGCGCGATGACAATGCAAAGCGGCCGGATGATTTGGATGAGTGGCTCCATACGGTACCACACCAGACCGAAGTAAAGGCCCACGCCTGTCCCGACGGTGGCCCAAAAAGTAAAGCGCGTGGCCTGCAGTTGGCTAATGAGCAGCCAGGTCCCGATCAGCATGCAAAGCGGGCCGAGCGTGTGTTCAAGCCGCCGGAACGAATCCAACACCGGGCTGACGCTTTCCCATCCAAGCGAACGGGCAGCGGTCAGAAAGGCAGTGATCGAAATAAGCACAAAAAAGACACCCCAAAGCAAACGATTGTAAATCAGCTGTTTTTGAAAAAAGATCAGGAAGACCGCGAAGGATGTTACACTAAGAATCAGTTCGGACAGACTGTGCAGAATCATGCAATAAAGAGCGACTTTGAGTTGAGTACTAGCGGTTGGGCAATGTACAAATTAATGCCACATTTTGCTACTTAGGGCTTTTCGTTCTACTTTTACCGGGAAGGTTATTCTTTTGTTGAATCGTGTAATCATTGTGTTGAGTGATCCGATCAGAAGACTAATAGCTAATCGCACCGGCGGACCGGTCCAATATCTAAAATCAAATATCCATAATCTATTTTATGAGCGTTTTAGTAAATAAGAATTCCAGGATTATTGTTCAAGGTTTCACGGGTTCCGAGGGCTCTTTCCACGCCCAGCAAATGATCGAGTACGGTACGACCGTGGTCGGCGGCGTAACACCCGGTAAAGGCGGCATGAGTCACCTCGACCGTCCCGTATTCAACACCGTTGCCCAGGCAGTAAGCGATACCGGCGCCGACGTGTCCATCATTTTCGTCCCCCCGGCTTTCGCCAGCGACGCCATCATGGAAGCTGCCGACGCCGGCATTCGGGTGATCGTTTGTATTACGGAAGGAATTCCTACCAAAGACATGATGATGGCTAAGGAGTACCTCAAAGGCAAGAACTGCCGTCTGATCGGTCCCAACTGCCCCGGCGTTATTACGGCCGAAGAGTGTAAGGTGGGCATTATGCCTGGTTTTATTTTCAAAAAAGGTACGGTTGGAATCGTTTCCAAATCGGGCACCCTCACCTACGAAGCAGTGGATCAGCTTACCCGCGCGGGCCTGGGCCAGACAACCGCGATTGGTATCGGTGGCGATCCTATTATTGGCACGACAACCAAAGAAGCCGTTGAGCTTCTCATGAACGACCCTGAAACGGAAGCAATCGTGATGATTGGTGAAATTGGCGGCAGCATGGAAGCAGAGGCCGCTTACTACGTCAAGAATGCGGGTAATCTTAAGCCCGTTGTGGGCTTTATCGCCGGACAAACTGCGCCAAAAGGTCGCCGCATGGGCCACGCCGGGGCGATAATCGGCGGCGCCGATGACACCGCCGAAGCCAAAATGCGCATCATGAGCGAGTGCGGCATTTTTGTGGCTAAGTCACCCGCGCTGATTGGCGAGACGATGCTGGAAGCTTTGGGTCGCAAATAATTCTGTCTGCAGCGTACGCTACGTAAAAAAGGGCTGGGGAAACCCTGCCCTTTTTGCGTTATTATGAAAAGCACTCGGCTCTACTTTTTCTTTATCTTAATTTGGATTGCTCCTCTGAGCCGGGCAGCGTGGGCGGCCAGCGAAGTAGGGCCGGAAAAGGCATATTACCTGGTAGCCGATCTCAAAAACGACTGGCTGACCTATAGCAATCAGTACAAAAACTACGTCCCTTTTTCCCG
>JBBSSJ010000261.1:0-6646 GCA_038242095.1 Cytophagales bacterium | reverse complement strand
TTTGCCGGCTACAAGCGGGCCGACATGCTGACCTGGGACCGCGAGCGCTTCGATCGGTTAATGAATAATCCCAAGTATCCGATTCAGGTCATTTGGGCGGGCAAGCCCTATCCCAAAGACATGGGGGCTATCGGAACCTTCAACGGCCTAGTATATCTCGGCAACTTGTACGACAACATGGCCGTGCTGACGGGCTATGAACTGGCGCTATCCAAACTCATGAAAAACGGCTCCGATGGCTGGCTTAATAATCCCGTCGTGACCCGCGAAGCCTCCGGCACCAGCGGCATGACCGCTGCCATGAACGCCTCCCTTAACATTTCGACCTACGATGGCTGGATCTGTGAGTTTTCAGAACACGGTCATAACTCCTTTCTGGTTCCCGTGGCCAGCGGCGACGACATCGACCGGCATGACATGGAAAACCTGTACGACCTGATTGAAAATGAAGTGCTGCCGACTTATTACGACCAGCCCGAAAAATGGCAGCAAATGGTGCTGGCCAGCATGAACGATGTCCACGATTTCTTTGGCTCTGATCGCATGGCGGCGGAGTATTATGAAAAGTTATATTGATTTAGGTCTTAGATAAGGTCAATAGCAGCGCCGGAATTTCATTCGTAAATTCCGGCGCTGCTTATTTGTGGCGGTATGGCAAGGCAAAAAATACACCTTCGTCGCTGTGTAGGGCTAGTTCGTAGCTTTGAAGACCTATTAGGGTAGAAATACCCTTGCTTTGCCTTACTGTTTTTTAGACTAATTTAAAAAAGTACCTTTTCTTGGTAACTACAATTTCACAGGATTCGCCGCTGCACGAACTCATGGAGCATTATGCACGGCCGGGTACCGTAGAATGGATGGGGCTCCGGCCCGCCACCCGGCAACCGATGCAGGTCGTAAACGAGGCTTACGCTCGCATCGGCACCGGGCTCGATGGCGACCGTTATAAGGGAAATCCCGGCAGCAAGCGGCAAGTCACGCTAATGCAAGCCGAACACCTGTCGGTCGTGGGTTCATTTTTAGGACAAAAGCCCGTCGATCCGTTGCTGATCCGCCGCAATATTATCGTTAGCGGCATCAACCTGCTGGCCCTAAAAGGCAAGCGGTTCAGAATTGGGGAGGCCGAATTGGAGTACAGCGGCGAGTGCCATCCGTGCAGTCGCATGGAGAAAAACCTTGGTTCCGGCGGCTACAACGCCATGCGCCAGCATGGGGGCATTTTGGCCCGCGTCGTGCGGGAGGGCACTATCAAAGTAGGCAACCAACTGGAAGTAATACCCATATAAACCCTCATAACTCATGATTACGATTTTACTTCTTGCTTTATCCTTTACACCCCAGGCCATGCCCGACACGACCAATAGTGTTGGGATGAAAATGGTCACGATACCGGCGGGAAAACTCGTGATGGGCTCGGCGGGTTACGGCGAGAATTTTGACGAACGCCCGGCGCATCGGGTTTTTATCTCCAACCCGCTCCGCATGGCGGCAACCGAAGTGACCAATAAGCAATACGAACAGTTCGACCCCGCTCATCGTGCGTTGCGCGGTAAAGACGGTTTTTCCAAAGGCGACAACGAAGCCGTTATTTTTGTCGACTACCAGCAGGCCATTGATTTTTGCGCCTGGCTAACCAAAAAAGAAGGCAAGCCCTACCGTCTGCCCACGGAGGCCGAGTGGGAATATGCCTGTCGGGCCGGTACCATGACGGCCTTTAATATGGGCGACAAGCTGGCGCAGGAGTACCAAAAACAGCAGGAAACCGTCTGGACGCCCAAGCCCGTCGACCTTACCGTGGGTCGCACACCGTCCAACGCCTGGGGCTTGCTCGACATGCACGGCAACGTGGAAGAATGGTGCCACGATTGGTACGGCCCCTACGTCGCCGATGCCCAAACCGACCCGGTTGGGCGCAAAGCCGGGCTATACCGCGTGACGCGCGGCGGCAGCCACAGCACGCCCGTACGGTTTTTGCGGTCGTCGAATCGGTCAGGCATGATTCCTACGGACCGCAATTATTTGGTGGGTTTCCGGGTGGTGCAAGGCGAATTGCCTACTACCGCTCCCCTACCCATAGTTGCGCTTGCCCCGATGATGCAAAAAGTTTCGCAACGACCTTTTAGCTATAAAAAGGTAACGAAGGCTATTTTCGAGGAGCCGATTCCGTTCATAACTAAGCCCACCACCGAGGACGTACCCATGTACGGACATAACCACTGTCCGGCGGTGACCTGGTGTAGCAACGGCGATTTGCTGGCGATCTGGTTTTCGACCGACGATGAGGCGGGGCGCGAGATGGCGATTCTGGGAAGCAGGCTGCGCGCTGGCAGCAAAACCTGGGACCCGGCTTCGGAGTTCTTCCGCGTACCCGACCGCAATATGACCGGCTCGTCGCTTTACCGCGATGCCGAGGGCACGCTCTACCACACCAATGGCGTGGAAGCGGCGGGTAGCTGGGAAAATCTGGCGATGGCGCTCCGCACCAGCACCGACAACGGGGCCACCTGGACCGCCCCGCGCTTCATCGATCCCGAGCATCAGCGTGGTAATCAGGTAATTGCCGGAATGCTCCAAACGAAGGAAGGCACGTTGGTGCAGGTGAGCGATGCCACACCCTGGGGTACGGGCGGCTCGACGCTGCACCTGAGCCGGGATAAGGGTAAAACCTGGGAGCGGACACAAGATGTGGTTATGGATCCGAAATTTGTTGCGGGCCAAAGCGGCCCGCTGATCGCTGGAATCCACGCGGGGGTAGTGCAGCTCAAAGATGGCAGTCTGATGGCGCTGGGCCGAGGCGACAACCTGCCCGGCCCGGACGGCGTTGGTCCTCGTATGCCCATGAGTCGCTCCACGGATATGGGCAAAAGCTGGACCTACGGCCCGAGCGTATTTCCACCCATCGCGGGCGGGCAGCGACTGATACTACGCCGACTCGATGAGGGGCCACTTTTGCTGGTATCCTACACCAATCACCCCACTGCCGTAGAAAAGGAAGCCGACAAGGGGATGCTGTTCACGGATTCGGCGGGAAAAGAATACAAGGGCTACGGACTGTACGCCGCGCTGTCATTCGACGAGGGAAAAACTTGGCCCGTCAGGAAATTGATAACGGATGGTCAAAGCCGCTTTCTCGACGGCGGCGCCTGGACCGGGTACTTCGAGATGGACGCTACCCACGCCGAACCGCGCGGTTACCTGGCCGCCACCCAAACGCCCGACGGCGTGATTCACCTGCTGAGTAGCCAGCAGCATTACCGGTTTACGCTGCCGTGGTTGAAACAGATGGCGGAAACAGTAACAGAAAATAGTAGTCTATCAGGAAAATGATTTGGGATAAAAGCTCTACCTCCGGCTCCCCGAATACGTCATTGCTTCGCCTTTGCCAAAACCGTAGCTAAAACCTAAGGTAACGAAGCGTCCGCGCCGACCGTAATCGTAGAGGTAAAATTGCGGGCGCTGGATCACGCTTTCCTGAATTCGGGTAGCAAATATGTCACGCACGCCGAGGTTGATCACGGCTTTGCCACCTTTCAGCTTTTTGCGCACGCCGAAGTCGGCAAACGCGAAGCCTGAAACTTGGCTCTGAACCGTTCGGTAGCCCGACTGAAAGTTACCGCTGATTTCCAGATCAAAATCGGCAGGCAACGCAATTTTGGAGGTGAGTTGGGAAGACCATTGGTCGCCCGTAAAGTCGAATGACTGCTGCTGAAATTCCCCTTTCCGCACGAAGTAATTGATATTAAAATCACCCGTCAGTTTGAGCCATTTATTCGGGCTGTAATCACCGTTCAGTTCCAATCCCGTCGTATTATTTGTGCCGATATTCATTGGTCGGGTGGTGTTGACATTGTTTTCAAACGTCGATACCCGCTCGATCACGGCATTACTACCACGCTGGTATATGCTAGCGTTGATTGACGATTTCTTGAAATTAAAAATACTCGTCACCTCGTAAGAATCCGTAAACTCGGGCAGCAAATTCGGGTTGCCGACACGAATATTAAAGTTATTTCTGATGTTAAAGAAAGGATTCAAATCCCACAGCCGGGGGCGGTAAATTCGGCGAGAATAACCCGCTTGAAACGACACCTTTTCGGAGATTTTGTAGGAGGCAGCTGCGCTGGGAAAAAGATTCGTAAAGTTGCGGTCATTGGTCTCGTCGTTGTTAACAAGCAGCGTACTCAGGCCCGTATTTTCTACCCGAAGCCCCCCTTTGACGCCCCACTTTTTCCCTTCGTAGGAGCCGGTACCGTACACGCCCAATACTTTCTGATTGAACTTGAAATTATTGGTCAAAGCGTCGACCGTCACGTAGGCACCGTCTACCAGGTTGCGCACTGCGAAGTCATTGCCAACGTCGTTTATTAAATACTGAGCGCCGGTTTCAATCGTGATTTTATCGGTCAGCGGATCGGTGTAATCCAGCTTGAAGGTATTGTCGGCCTGTTGAAAATTTGTGTTGGTTTGCTGGTCGCGGTTGAGGTTAGTGCCAAAAACCGGCGTGTTGATAAATTCGGACGATTGATCTTTCCCGAAAAAACTACCGATGGCGCTGAAAAGCAACTGGTGTTTTTCATTATCCTCAAACTTCTTCTCGTACTGTAATTCGTATTGCCATTTCGGGTTGGTCGCGGAGGTATTTTCGTTCCGTCGCCACTGCGAAACCAGGGCGTCGGTGCTGTCGGTGAAACTGAAATTATATTGCGAGGGCTGCTTCTCGACCTCGTAGGCAAAATTGCCCGACAGCGTAATCACGTTGAGCGAATTGATGTGGTAGTCGGTACCCAGGATAACGTTGTAAAATGTTTCGTTGCGGTACTCGGTCCCGTTGCTACTCACGGTGGTATTCCTAACCAAATCCCGATTGATCGACTCGGAGTACTGCGGCAGCGATCGGGTACCCACGCCCAGTTGCGTGAAGAGGTTGAACTTTTCGGTTCGGCGGTTTAGGCTCAGGCCAATGCTGTGGTTGTCGGGGATACCGGTATTGAGTGTAACGGAACCGTTTAAGCCTTTCTTTTCTTCTTTTTTCAGGATAATATTCAGGATACCTGAGGTACCTTCGGCATCGTACTTAGCCGATGGATTGGTGATAACCTCGATGCTTTCGATCATGTCGGCGGTAATGGTGCCCAGCGCGTTGCCCTGCTGGTCGGCCATGACCGAAGGTTTGCCGTCAATCAGGATTTGCACCCCGGCGCTACCCCGCAAACTGATTTGCCCCTCGATACTCACGTTAACCGAAGGCACATTGTTGAGTACTTCCAGCGCACTGGCTCCGGTGCTGGCTAGATCTTGTCCCACGTTGAAGACACGTTTGTCCAGTTTGAACTCCGTTCGTGATTTCTCACCCCGGACCACCACTTCGTTCAAAACCCGGCTGTCCTCCGACATTTGAATAACGCCCAGCTCGACCCGCCCCGCTTTGACGACGAGGTCGCGCTTGGCCAAAGTTTCATATCCAATGAAGCTAACCTCGACAAAAAAGTCCTTCGCGCTGGTCTTGATGCTGAATTTCCCGTCTTCTCCGGTGGTGGAACCCGTTATTGCTTCGCCCGTCTCTTTGTCGCCGATCATGACCGTGGCAAACTGGATGGGCTGCTGGCTTGCTTTGTCCTTGACAGTACCCGTGACGATGACGTCCACATTTTGGGCGATCGCGCCCGTTGTCAGTAAAAATACACTCAATAAGATTATTATATTTTTCATGTCCATTTTTTGAATACTAGCCGCAGCTGCATTTTGTTTCCGCTTTTTACAAAGAACGGGGAATGAATGGACTCGAAAAATTCTAATCGACGGACTGGGGGATTCTATCTACCCTTCCTCCTATATGGCCTATAACCCATCAATTTAGTGGTTGACAGATGCCATCCGCTCGGTACTACCAGTTAAATAGTGAGTTTATTCATTAATAAGAAAAGCGAAATGTGTTTTGAATAGGCACTTCTCATAGAATGGATTTGGGGTACCCTTGCTTTTCGCTCAGGCTAAAAGCAGGTAGGTTTTGTCGCGCTTCCGTCACGGCTGGGCCACGATCGGCTGCCAGTCCTTGTCCGAATTCGAGCTTGGTCTTTGTTAGGAGAGAGGATCGGATTAACCGCGATCAGCCTTCTTGACAATTTCCTTCCACAATTCATCGGCGGAGTAGAGGTCCACTTCAAATTCAGTGAGTTTTTCCACCGGACTCAGCCCATCTTTCTCGCTGGAGTACACGCCACCTCTTTGCCCCGCCATGGACAGAAACGTAAGGCCCGCCGTCAGGACGGAGGTACCACTCGTCAGGGCGAACAGTATCTCTTTTTCATTATACCCGTGTTCTGCCACGAAAACATTGATCATTTTTCTCAGTTCGGGAAAAAGTACATTGTAGTTGTTCAGATCAGCAAATTGCTTTTCCTCAATATCGAGTTTAGACGAAACGGAATCGTGCAAAAGTGTTTTGAGGGAATGGGTGGATTCTTTTGTTCCCGCCGATTTTGAGCTGTGGATAATCAGCACTCTTTCCAGGTTGGGGTAACGGTCGAAACATGCCCTGATCGGTTCCCACTTTTCTACCCACCCCTCGTAGTTCCTGCTCATGGGGGAATTCTCGGGAACACGTCCCACGCCCGTAATCAATACTTTGCGCTGGCCGGCGTCTACG
>JBBSSJ010000260.1:0-6648 GCA_038242095.1 Cytophagales bacterium | reverse complement strand
TTTAAGGTCGACAAAGTACCTCAATCGTCGATCTGCTCTTTTTCATAATCGCTGTCCTCCACCCAGGGCGTCGAAATTTTCTCGCCCTTCATGTAACGTTCGTAGAAACCATTGACATCCTGACTAAACGGATACTGCTCGTACAGATGCCCGTAGCCCAGCATCCGCAAGTCGCCCTGGGCCAGGAGCTTGGCTTCCATATCTTTTTCCATCGCCTTTTTGATGGTTTTGTAGTTGGGCAGCGCAGCCAGATTCACTACGCAATCCGGGTCCTTTTTCAGGTCGTACAGTTCCTCAGCGGGGCGCTTGCCGAAGCTCAGTTGCCAGTAGGTTTTGTCGACGCCGTTGCGGCGGTTGTTCAGGATCAGCGTCTTGGTGGGGCCGCCGTCGGTGTTGAGGTAGCCAGTTTCAGGATTGCAGGCGGGCCAGCGGTCGTTTTGGTAATTTTTGAGGTACAGCATTCCGTTTTTATGCAGGCCGCGGATGGGGTAGCCTTCGTCGTGCGGCCGGCCGTAATCGTGCCGCTCCTGCCCTACCAGTTGAAAATTGCGCTCCGGCTCCACCTGTCCGCTTTTATTAGTGTTAAAAATACTGATCAAACTTTTCCCAACCATTGGTCTCATGCCCGATTCGACCGGAGTCACGCCCGCCGCGGCCAGAAAAGTCGGAGCCAGGTCGGTCATGCTGATGTAGTCGGCGATTTTGCGGCCGGGATTCTTGATGCCGTTCTGCCACATCACGGCGAAGGGCACATGGTTGGCGTTTTCGTAGGCGTTGCCCTTCACACGCGGAAACGGCATGCCATGGTCAGAGGTATAGACGACCAGCGTGTTGGCCAGCTGCCCGCTTTCTTCCAACATTTTCAGTACTTGCGCCACCTGAGTGTCGAGGTATTCGATCTCATAGGCGTAGTCTAGCAAGTCGGTGCGCACGGTGAGCGAATCGGGAAAATAAGCCGGGATATGGTCGATCATGTCGGGCGACTTACCGCCTTTTTTGATGCCCACGCCGTACTCGTAGGCGCGGTGCGGCTCGGTGAAGCCCAACCAAAAACACCAGGGCTTACCGTTGGCCTGCTGCATGAAATCGGCAAAATTAGCGGCGTAGTCGTTGTTGCTGATATACTTGGCCGGAGGCGTCAGCGTGTGCTTTGCGTAGCTCTTGATCAGCAACTGCCGCTCCGACCCATCTTCGTGTAGCGCTTTTCCCGGTGCCCAGCCCTTCCCGGTATAGCCTACGAAGTAGCCGTGTTCGGCCAGTGCTTCGGGGTAGGTCTTGAAATAATTGGGAAAAAAGTTAACGTGGTTCATGCCTGCATCCAATTGCCAGGGATTTCGCCCCGTGAGCATGATGGCGCGCGACGGGGCGCATTTGGCGTTGGGCGTGTAGGCGTTGTCAAACAAAAGCCCTTCCCGCGCCACGCGATCGAAGGCGGGCGTATTAACCCACTTCACGCCGTAAGCGCTCATGTCGCGCCCCGCGTCGTCGGCCACGATATAGAGGATGTTCGTTTTGGAAGCAGGAAGTTGGTCGCTTTTGAAGCCGGGAAAGACGGCGGCCACCAGGCAAAAGGAAACGGTGATCAATCGCTTTTTCATATAAATAGAATTAATTGGGTCTTGTTGGATGTTTTCCCGGCCTGAAAGCCTTCGAAACAATAGTCGCAGGATGGCTGTTTCTGTACCTGTTTATAAAGAATCCTTTGCATCAATTTCTCCCTATTTTGCGGCGGTTTTTTTACTTTTGAGCCTTTTCTACAAAGTGCTTTTATCACCTTACAGTACGAGCCTATCAGCGTCGTCCAATCCGAGCCCCGAGCTTGGCGACCTATTTCAAAACCAAACGAAATGGAAAACCCCGACTGGCAGACTGCCAAAACCTACGAAGACATTACGTATAAAAAGCATAACGGCGTGGCCCGTATCGCCTTCAACCGGCCCGAGGTACGCAATGCCTTCCGGCCCGGCACCGTGTTCGAGTTGCTGGATGCCTTCGAGGATGCCCGCAACGACGGTACCATTGGCGTAGTGCTCCTCTCGGGCGAAGGCCCGGCCAAGGACGGCGTGTACGCCTTCTGCTCTGGCGGCGACCAGAAATTCCGCGACAAAGCGGGCTACAAAGGCAACGACGGCCTTGATCGCCTGAATATCCTGGAAGTGCAACGGCAGATCCGCTTCATGACCAAGCCTGTCATCGCGGTGGTACCCGGCTGGGCGGTGGGCGGCGGCCACAGCCTGCACGTGGTATGCGATCTGACGCTGGCAAGCCAGGAACACGCTATTTTCAAGCAAACCGACGCTAACGTGGCCAGCTACGACGCGGGCTACGGCTCAGCCTATCTGGCCCGCCAAATCGGGCAGAAGAGGGCGCGCGAGATTTTCTTTTTGGGCCGCAGCTACTCGGCGCAGGAGGCCTTCGACATGGGCATGGTCAATGCCGTAGTACCCCACGACGAATTGGAAGCGACCGCCTACCAGTGGGCGCAGGAGATTTTGGAAAAGAGCCCGATGGCCATCAGGATGCTGAAATTTGCCTTCAATATGGTAGACGACGGCATGGTAGGTCAGCAAATCTTCGCGGGCGAAGCTACTCGCCTGGGCTACATGACCGACGAAGCCCGCGAAGGCCGCGACGCGTTTCTAGAGAAAAGAAAACCGGACTTCGACCAGTTCCCCAAGCATTCGTAAGCCCTACAAGGCTTTTCCCGTCAATTACTTATCGTGTACTTTTCCGTGTTGCAGTAGATCAGGCTATACACGAAATAGTCTGGGATGCTGGTGTGGTAGCGACGATAAATTTGGACGAGCGGGGTCATGGCCTTCAACTTGAGACGCTCGGCGATAGTCTCGTCGGCCAGGACGGCACGGATGTCTTGCTCGAAACTCAGAATATCGACACAATGGCGTACGGCCAGCGTTTTGAAAAGTGAGCCGTTGAACAAAGGGTTTTTACAAAAATCCTTGATGTGCAGATTGGGCAGGTAGCTGCATTCCAGCAGCACCGGGTCCTGGTCCACCAACCTGACGCGCTCGAACGTCACGCAGCCCGCCCGTTGCTCGGCCTCGGTAAGCTGGTAGAAAAAACGCTCCGGCCAGGGTTGCGCCCTCGGTGGTCGCAGCATCTCGGTCCTGGCTTCATACTCGGCACCCACCACTTCCGAAAACCCCTTAAACGAAAGTATTCCCAGCGATTTGCGGGCGGTACTGACAATGCTACCCTTGCCTTTTATTTTTCGAATGTAGCCTTCGTCGGCCAATTCCTGCAACGCCCGGCGCACGGTCATCCGGGCAATTTTGTACGTGGCACTCAAATGGTTTTCCGACGGAAGCAAATCACCTTCCTTGTAATTACCGACCTGAATCTGGCTTTTCAGCAGAGCGTAGAGTTTCTGGTAGTGCGCGGGTTCCATTTTTAGCGTTAGTTTCTGTTGGGCGATGCAATATAGGGAGCACCCCTGTATATACAAGCTTTCGTCCGACGGCTCAACTTGGTATCTCAATCGTCACCTCCAGCCCCTGACCCGGGGCAGAGTACCATTCTATTTTTCCGTTCAACACTGCCACCCTCGACTCCACATTGTTCATACCTAATCCCTTTAAGGCTTTTTCGGGCAGAAAACCCAGGCCATTATCGGAATAAAAAAAGGAGATCATGCTGCCCGAGGGAATAATCGAGATGACCACTTCGCTGGCGTTTGCGTGTTTTAGTGTGTTATTGAGGAGTTCCTGTATGATGCGGTAAAGCCCCGTTTCGATATTTTTGGGCAGATCAGCCGCTAGTTTCCGCGCTTCAAAAGTGACGTGCATTTGGTCGGTGGCATTGATCTTATGGACCAGCTCCTCTACGGCGGCAGTGTAGCCGTACTGTTCGAGCGTTCGCGGGCTGAGTTCACGCAACAGGCGGCGGATGTCGACCAGCGAGATGTGAATGATATCGAGGACTTCCTGCCGGAGGCGATGCGCCTCGGGGCTGTCCTTAAGGTAATTGGTAAGGGACGACACGTA
This sequence comes from Cytophagales bacterium, assembly GCA_038242095.1. Classification (GTDB taxonomy): domain Bacteria; phylum Bacteroidota; class Bacteroidia; order Cytophagales; family Spirosomataceae; genus Persicitalea. The sequence goes on along the minus strand of JBBSSJ010000260.1, from coordinate 2,644 downwards.
CAGTTTTAGGGTCGCCAGGCGCGAGCCGACCTCGTCGTGCAGGTCCTGGGCAATACTCTTGCGCTCCTGTTCCTGGGCGTCGAGCGCGATTTTGAGCCGCTCCCTTTGCTGCTCCCCCACCAGACGCAGCCGCCACCGGGTGAGGGCAAAAAGGCCCCAGGCAATCACCGCCAGATACAGCAGCGTAAACCACCAAGTCTGCCAGAAGGGGGCTTTCACGCGAATCACCAGCTGCCGTTCCTGGTCGTTCCACACGCCATCTCGGTTGGCTGATTTTACTTTCAGGATGTACTTACCAGGCGTCAGGTTGGCGTAGCGCACGTAGTTGCGGTCGCCAGAGTTGACCCAGGTTTCATCCTGGCCTTCGAGCTGGTAGCGGTAGTAATTCTTGCCATTGCTGTAATAGTCGATGGCGGCAAATTCCAGCGAGAAAGTGTTTTCATCGTGCGCCAGGTACAGCAATTCCGTGTCATCCACATTATGGTTGGGCGCGAAAGGCTCGTCATTCACTAAAAAGTTAAAAAAGTGAATGCGGGAATTGTACGAAAGCTTTTGAAACTGGCGCGGATAAAAGTAATTCAATCCTTTTACGCCCCCGAAATAGCACTCGCCGGTGGATGCCTTGAGGTAGGCATTCCCGTTGAACTCGTAGCCTTGCAAGCCGTCCGAAGGATCGAAATTACGGACCATCCCCGTCTCAACGTCCACGTTGGTCACGCCGTGGTTGGTACTGGCGTACACTTCGCCGTTTTCTCCCGTCACTACGCCGTAAATGTAGGAATTAGCCAGTCCGTCTTTCTCGTCGTAGAGCCGAAATTTTCGCGTCTTGCGCTGGTAGGCTACCAATCCTTTCTCAGTCGCGATCCAGAGAATTTTTCGTAGTGTATCTTCACTTATCGTGTTGATGTTAAAATCTTTGAGCGCTTCGCCCTGCTTTTGCCAAATCCCGTCGACGATCTTGTAAGCATACAGGCGGTCGAAGTAGGAGCCCAGCCAAAGTGTTCCCTGATGATCCAAAAAACTGGAAAAAATATTGTGGTCGCGCAGTTCCGGGACCCGCGTAAACTGCTCCGTACGCGGGTCGAACAGCCACATGCCCCGCTGGGTACCGAGCAAAAGCTGATGATCGGGCAGTTCAAGGATATTACGGGTATAAACCCTAGTGCCGGGATCGGTCTGGTAAGAAAAAGTGCTAAAAACCTTATCCTTCTCGTTAAATCGCATGATCCCGCCGTAAGTACCCACCCACATCCGCTCGCGGCTGTCGCGAAACAAGTACTTGAGAATATTATCCTTGCTGGTAAGGTAGCGCGCCACGATTTGCCGACGCTTTGGGTTGAGCACGTCCAGCCCGCCTTCGGTACCCAGCCAGATGTTGCCGTGGCGGTCTTCGGCCAGGCTACGAATCGACATATCGCTCAGGTTGCGGTCGGGGCGGGCCTCATCGGGCTGCCCGAAATACCCAAACATCGCGGCGTTCGGCACGATCTTGACTAGCCCGTCGGGATCGGAATTAGCCCAGATGATACCTGCATCGTCGGCGTAAACGCGGTAGAACTCGTAGTTATCGAAGCCGCCCGACGCACTAGTTCGGTACTGCACTTCGCGAAACGATTTTTTTTCTTTGTCAAAAATCCAAAGACCGTTGCGCTGCGTGCCGAGCCACAGCTGCCCGTTGTGATCCTCATCGAGGCCAAACACGACGCCCAGCGCGCGTTCTTCGGAAGTCCAGCCGTACAGGGTATGCTGCTTCCGCCGGTGATCGAAACGCACCAGCCCCCGGTCGGTGCCCAGCCAGGCGATGTCATCCTTGTCTATTTTATAGGAATACACGTGCAGCGGCTCGCCGTACTCATTTTGCAGGGTATTGGTGAAGTAGTAGTGATATTTTTGTCGCTTGACGTCGAACCGCACCAGCCCCAAAGAATTTTGCAGCCATACATCGCCGAACGCCGTGTGAACCGTCCAATCCACGAAGTCAAAGTCACGATTGATAAAAGCGTAGTTTCCCACGCGGCGAATTTTCCCGGACTCAAAATTATAAATCAATATGCCTTGTCCTTCCGATGTAAGCCAAAGCTCATTGCCTTTGACATAAAAGGGCGATACCCGCCGCTTTTGGTCGGAGGTGAGCACCATCGAAAAGCGGTCGGTGGCGCGTTCGTAGCGGTTGAGCCCTTCTTCGGTTCCCACCCAAATGTTGCCCGTGCCATCCTCGACAATACCCGCCACGTTGACGCCTCTGAGTGCGTAAGGATTGCGGGCGTCGGGCTTATAGACCTTAAACCTATGGCCGTCGAAACGGTTGACGCCATCCTGCGTACCCAGCCACAGGAAGCCCCGCGAGTCGCGAAGCATATGGTAGGGTGATCCCTGCGACAGTCCGTCCTGTACCGTAAGGTGCTGAATCTGCATAGGTTGCGCCGGCAAATGGCCGGAGAAAAACCCAAACAAGAGAAAAAGGTAATAGCCAAAAAAAAGAAAAAGCCGGCCAGTTCGAGCGCGTGTCGACTGGCTGGCTATGATTTGTTCTTTGTTCCTCAATTCAGAATTCACATCGCTTCGGCGTACCGATTCTCCATTACATTTCCGTCAACATGATATTTTTCCAGCGCACTTTGATGCCGCCGCCATCGTGGATTTG
>JBBSSJ010000259.1:0-6696 GCA_038242095.1 Cytophagales bacterium | reverse complement strand
ATGTCTGATCGGCTCAGAATACGTGACTTTGCAAAGTACGATGACACCTTAGAAGTATGCGCTGGCCTTTGGAACTTTTACGTAAAAAACTGATTTATAGTGTCGCAACAAGTCTAGTAAAGTAAAATATTGCCTGATCGATTCATTTGCTTCAATACTATTCCATGGATAGAAGAAAAAGCCGCCTTATTATAAAATTTCTGTTCGCAGGAATCATGATCAGCTTGTGCCACCATTCGCAGGCGCAGGAAATGCGCGTGATGAGCTACAACATCCGCTACAAGAATTCGAGTGACAGCATCAACGGCTGGGAGTTTCGGAAAGAAAATGTGGCTGGACTTATCCGGTACCACCAAGCCGACCTCGTGGGCGTGCAGGAGGCTCAGCCGGATCAAATAGCCGACCTCGAAAGACTACTTCCTGATTTTAACTGGTACGGGGTGCCGAGGGTAGCGGGCAAAAGCGGCGAATACACCGCTATTTTTTATCGTAGGAAACGTTTCAAGCTACTGGAATCGGGGACCTTCTGGTTTTCGGAAACGCCGGATGTAAAGGAAAGCAAAAGTTGGGATGCTATGTTTCCGCGCACTGCCTCCTGGGGTAGGTTTTCCGATAATACCTCGGAGACCGAATTTTATTTTTTCAATACCCACCTAGACCATCGGGGCGAAATAGCCCGGCAAAAGAGCGCCGAAATTCTCCATGCGCAAATCAAGGCTATCACTGGACAAAAGGCCGTAATTTTAACGGGAGATTTTAACGCTACCCCCACGTCGGTTGCCTACCAAAAAATGGTGGAGGGAGGTAAGCTCATGGATTCCCAGGCAATTTCAGAAACTCCGCACTACGGACCCGTGAACACGTCCAGCGGTTTCTTTGTACGTAATGATCCCATCAAAAGCCGGATCGACTATATTTTTGTCAATAAAAAGGTGAAGGTGCTAGAGCATGCCACCCTGACGGACCAGCAGGAAGGACGCTATTATTCGGATCACCTGCCCGTAGTCGCCGTCGTCGAGGTTTCCCAATAGTAGAGACGTTGTATGCAACGTCTCTACGTTGAACCAAACAAACCTTCCCAATAAATATGGCCCTTTATAAAAAAATCGCCCTCAGTGTTTTCCTGCTGTCAGTTCTGGGAGGCTGTTCGTCTAATTCCCGTAGAGACGTTACTGCGTCGCGCCGAGCCGATGTCATCATTTACGGCGGCACTGCCGCCGCCCTCACTGCCGCCGTGCAGGTCAGAAAAATGGGCAAGTCGGTTATCGTCGTCTCGCCCGACAAGCACCTGGGCGGTCTTTCGGCGGGTGGGTTGGGCTTTACTGACACGGGTAACAAGTCCGTCATCGGCGGACTAGCGCGGGAGTTCTATCACCGCCTTTACCAGCACTACCAGCAAGATGAAAACTGGAAATGGCAGAAGAAGGATGAGTACGGCAACAAAGGCCAGGGAACGCCCGCGATGGACGGCGAGAACCGTACGATGTGGATCTTTGAACCCCACGCCGCTGAACAAGTCTTCGAGGATTTTATAAAAGAAAACGATATCACCATCTACCGCGACGAATGGCTCGACCGCTCGGCTTTGGGCGTGGAAAATAAAGAAATTAAGTACTTCAAAACCCTGAGCGGCAACACTTACGAAGGCAAGATGTTTATCGATGCCACCTACGAGGGCGATTTGATGGCAGCGGCGGGCGTGCGCTACCACGTGGGGCGCGAGGCCAACAGCGTTTACGGCGAGAAATGGAATGGCGTACAGACGGAGGTGTTCCAACATGGCCATTATTTCAAATCCGACATCAGCCCTTACAAAGTGGCGGTTGATCCCATTAGCGGCCTGTTACCCGAAGTGTCGATCCAACCTCCGGGCGAGTATGGTAGTGGCGACAACAAAATCCAGGCTTATTGCTTTCGTCTCTGCATGACCGATAAACCCGAGAACCGCCGCCCTTTCCCCAAGCCCGAAGGCTACGACCCGGCCCGCTACGAACTCCTGGGACGAGTGTACGATTCTGGCTGGCGCGAGACTTTTAATAAGTTTGATCGAATCCCTAACCGCAAAACCGATACTAACAACCACGGTCCGATGAGTAGCGACTATATCGGCAAAAACTACGACTACCCCGAAGCCAGCTACGAACGCCGGAAGGAAATCATTGCAGACCACCGCAAGTACCAGCAGGGCCTGCTGTATTTTATGCAAAACGACCCGCGGATGCCCGCCGACGTGCGTAAAGATATGCAAGAATGGGGGCTGGCCAAAGACGAATTTACCGACAACGATAACTGGTCGCATCAGATTTACGTCCGCGAGGCCCGCCGCATGATCGGGCAGGAGGTCATGACCGAACAGCACACGCTCGGCACCAAACCCGTGACCAATTCTGTGGGCATGGGGTCTTACGCTTTGGACTCGCACAACGCGCAGCGCTACGTAAAAGAGGGTGGTTTTGTGCAAAATGAAGGGGACATAGGCGTAAGCCCCAAGAAACCCTATTCAATTTCCTACGGTGCTATTTTGCCCAAAGAATCCGAGTGCAAAAATCTGCTGGTACCTGTCGCCGTGTCCAGCTCGCACATTGCCTTTGGCTCCATCCGCATGGAACCCGTGTTCATGATTTTGGGTCAATCAGCGGCTACGGCGGCGGTGCTGGCGATGGAGAACAACGTGACTCCCCAGCAGCTACCCTATGAAAAGTTGCGGGAGGTGCTTTTGAAGGAGGGACAAAAGCTGGAATAGTTATTCGGATTTTTTCATAAAAAAACAGCCGACGGCATGGGCGATGACGGCTCCGACTTCACGGCCGGGACGGTATTACGCATTGTGGGAATGGGGGATATTTTAAAAGCCAAATTTGTGGCTTTGCGGTATTCGATCGGGTACGGTCCGAGATGAAATTTAGGACTGGCCGGACTTCTAAGTACGGGGCTTTTTGTAAAGGGGCACGGTACTGCACGGCTCGCCAAACATCAGGCTTTGCACGACGGGCTTTAACTTCCGTGTAATCTCGACGTAGGCCGAAGTAGGCACGGGATGCTTACTGCAACCCTTAATAACGAGTCGCGCCCCACGATATTCCTCAGGATCGATGCGGGCAATGGCGTCAAAAAATAGTTTGTCTTCCAGCGCTTCGAGATTCCCGAAAACGAAGGAATGCGCGTAGGGTTCCAGTTTAATGGCCAGCAGCATATACGCCCAGGTAGGTACGATCGCATCCTCGCTGCAAGTTATAGCGACGTTTTTTCCTTCATACACGCTCCAATCGTGATTTTTCAGAAATTCCCGAAAATCTTTTTCCCGTAAAATAAGTCCCTGGAAAAGGTTGTCTTTTAAGTCATACACCACCCGTTCGCCAGCATGGTAATGACCTTCCAAGTCTAGCGTTACTAGTCCGCTATTGGTTACTTTGTTAATTATCGTTTCAGTTTCCATACTTTCTTGGTTGGGTTAATGGCTTCGCTTTCAAACTGAAACGCCGGGATTTTTCAAAATGTTCGGCTGAAACATTTAAGAAACTTTACAAAGCCTGCTTCGCCCGCCGGGACGTGGTACCCACAAAGTCCTTTAAATAGTAGGGTTCGAAGGAAACCAGGTCCTCAAATTGTCCGGTGCGGTAGGCTTCTGCCGCCAGCGTCCCCACCGTCCGGGCCGAGGGTTCGATGAGGCAGTCGGGAAAGTAGGCGTTAGGGTGCGATGAAAGTAAATCCCGGCTCTTAGCCGCGCCGTCGCCAAAGAAGACGACCGGACCTTCCTGCAATACATCCTGAAAAGATTGCTCGTCCAAAATGACCGCCCGCGTGGGTTGGATTTTGATTGATTCATGATCGAATACCGCCGCAAAGACTTCCATCCGCCTGGCGTCGATCATAGGACAGAAACGGTAGTTTTCAGGATAAAAAGGCGTGAGTTGCGCCGTCATTGCGGCCAGCGTTTCGACGCCAATCAGCGGCTTGTCCAGCGCGTAGCAAAGGCCCTTAGCGGTGGATACACTCACCCGCAAGCCAGTATACGAACCGGGACCCTTCGCCACGGCCACCGCATCGAGTTGCGCCAGCGAAAGCCCCGCCTGCTCCATCGCATTCTTCATCAATATCGTGAGCAACGAAGCCGAAGTCCTTTCCGTCAACAAATCATAAGCCGCCATCAACATGCCATCGGCGTGAACGGCCACCGAACAGCCCCGCGTGGAAGTGTCAATGCTGAGAATATTCATTTTTTGGGGAAAAGGAATGAGGGTAGAAGGGTCAAACGGTAGAAGGGTAGAGGATTAACGGCCAAAGATCAACGGCTAACGGACAAAGTTTTAAAAAATAATCGGCAGCCAGAAGTTTTGCTTAAAAACCATTGGCTGCCGATTCCATATAATTAAATGATTATAATTTCATGCCCTCTCATTTGAGGAGAGGGGGCAGGGACGGTCGGCCGCTGCCGTGAGGTTGATGTACAAACCCCTACTTTTTCCCTTGCAGCAGAGCGTTGTACTTCGCCATATCCTTGTACAGTTCCAGTGCGGCGGTCATCTCAGGATCTTGGCTAAAGGAGGCTTCTTTCAATCCTCTTTCCAAATAATAGTGCTTCACGATTTCTTCCTGTAGCATCGCCTTAATCTCGTCTTTGTGGACCTGCAAATCGTTGTCTTTGGTGTGCGAAAGCTTGGTTTTCAGTGATTTCAATTGCTCCTGAATGGCCGACAGCGATTTCTCTTTCTTGGCGGAAGCTTCCATTTCGGCGAGGTCCTTATCCACTTGCGTGGTGTAGCCGTATTCTTTGTTACCCAACCATTTTACAAAATCCTGGTATTCGGCATCGGTAAGGGCATACTCGCGGGCCGGTTTGATCGTGGCATGCTCTGCGCGGTACTTCACGGCGTAATCGAATAGCAACCGCTTGCGGGCCAACGACATGGCCAATGGTGAATACGTTTCTTTTTCAGTCAGAATATCGGGCAGCACGCCGCCGCCATCGTAGACCACGCGGCCATTGCGGGTTTTAAAGGCCGTTTGCAAGGAATCGGGTACTTTGCCCACGCTGCCATCCTCATTGCGATGGCTGTAATCGATCGCTTGAATACAACGACCGCTGGGGATGTAGTACTTGGCCGTCGTAATTTTCATCTTGGTGTTGTAGGATAAATCGCGGGTCGTCTGCACCAATCCTTTCCCGTAAGTTCGTTGCCCGATGAGGACGCCGCGATCGTAATCCTGAATTACGCCGGCCACGATTTCGGCCGCCGAGGCGCTCCGGTTGTTGGCCAGTACGACAATTGGGATTTCGGTATCGAGCGCCGGATTGTAAGCCGAGTAGGTTTTGTTCCACTCGGTCATCTTTCCTTTGGTTGACACAATTTCTTCGCCTTTTGGGATAAAGACATTTGAAATCTCAATCGCCATATTTAGCAATCCACCCGGATTCTCGCGCACGTCCAAAATCAGTTTTTTCATGCCCTTGCCCTTCAATTCCTGAAACGCATTGCGCACTTCGCGGGAAGCCGTGGCCGTAAATTCTTTGAGGTCGATGTAGCCAACCTCGTCGTTGACCATGCCGTAGTAGGGCACGTTGGTCACCTTCACTACATCGCGGCCCACCGGAATGTCGATGGGTTTGGTATCGCCGTAGCGCAGGACCGTCAACACGACCGACGAGTTGGTCTGTCCACGCAACAGCCGACCCGGGTCAGAATCTTTCAGCGTTGAAAGGTCGATGCCGTCAATTTTCAGGATCTCGTCGCCGAGCCGCAAGCCCGATTTCTGGGCGGGCGTATCTTCGTAGATCATCATGATGACGTGCTTGTTGTCGGTCGAGCTCACCATAGCTCCGATACCGTTGTACTTGCCCGTCGTCATGGTCATATAGTCCTCGATGTCGTCCTCGGCGTAGAAGTTGGTGTAAGGATCGAGGTTTTTCAGCATCCCGTCGATGCTGGTCTTGATGAGTTTATTGGGATTTACTTCATCCACATAATACGTGTTCAGTTCCTTGAACAGCGTGGCGTAAATGTCGAGGTTGCGGGCAATTTCGAAGAGACGGTCGTCTTGTTTAAAAGAAACAAACAGCAAACCGGCCAGCAAAGGAATGGCAAGTAAGAAGCGGCGCAGGTACTTTTTCATAAATGGCGGTTGGGTAGGATGTTGGTAGCGTCGTCAGGCGGGGCTTGCCATCTTTCGCAAGATTTTCACCATCGACTTTTCAATAACGTCGTAAGTACTTATTTCTTTCGCAAGATAAAGAAAAGCAATAGAATCGGAACGACGCTCCGTTGGGTGACCCTCCGGGGCCAGGGTATCAACCTGCGCAACCAGCAAATGTTTGTGCAGCCGGTAAGCCTCCCGACAACGACGCCGGATCAAATTACGATCCACTGCGCGCTTGAAGTTGCGCTTGGAAATAGAAAAAAGCACCTGATTGCCATTACCCTGGGGGCGTGGAAGCGTGGGAGCGACAATTGAATCCGCTGATTTTTCTTGCAGAATCGAGCACTTCCCTTCTCCTGTCTCCCTTCCTCCTTTTCCCCTTATATAAAGTACTCGAAACGGAAAGAGGTAAAAAGTCTCAACTTCGGGGTTACCACGCTTAAAAAGCCGCTCGATCATCGAGCGGCTTCGCAATTTTTCGTCTTTGGTAAAAGTCTTTTTCAAGCGTTCGTCGGAAATTCTATTGAGCAGGAAGCGCGAACAGCCTTCTCCCGAACCGCT
>JBBSSJ010000258.1:0-6808 GCA_038242095.1 Cytophagales bacterium | reverse complement strand
GGAAAAAGGGTAACTGGTTTTTCTAATACCGAAGAAAAATTAGCCCTGCGGTCGGATAATATTCCCTACAAGCTAGAAGACCGGTTGAAAGAACTAGGTGCAGACTATCACACGGCGCTTATCCCTTTCACCTCTCATATTGAGGTGGATGGACTTTTGATTACCGGTCAAAATCCGCTATCCGCCGGACCTACCGCGAAAGCTTTGATCAATTTTTGGGCAGCGTAGAATCTTTGTCTATTCCAAAAAATACCACACCATGAAAGTAGCTAATTTTTTAATCGTCATGATGCTTGCCTTGGCGAGCACGAGTTTTGCTCAAGAAGCAAAATATAAATTGTCAAGTCATATTTTGGACATTACGCAAGGTGAGCCTGCCCCGGATGTTAAGATTAGTCTATCCAAGCAAGACAAAAGTGGAAAATGGGTGGCTATTGACGAAAAGAAGACCGATAAGAGTGGTCGTATCAATGATTTTCTAAAAGAGAGTGAGGGAGTCGATCATCAGGGAATTTATAAGCTGACTTACTTTACAAAACCTTATTTTGAAAAATTAGGGAAAACTAGTTTTTATCCATTTATCGAAGTCGTATTCGAGATCAAAGCCCAAAGCCACTATCACGTACCGATCACTTTATCTCCTTTTGGATATTCTACTTATAGGGGAAATTGAATAAAAATCTCAAATAATTAGTATCCGCTTACGCTGAAATCCTACAGCATTGGGGTTGTCAATGCGCCGTCTTTCCCCTGCCAGGGGCGACACCCCAGTGGCTCCCTGATTCATAACGGCGTTTGGTATTATGGTACCTATTGCCTGGACCCTTCCGCTCAGGCCAAATATGGCGATAAGGTAATCAATTGGCCCTGGATGGGTCCTTTTGTGGGATTCAGGGACTACATCCTCGAATCCGACAAACTCACGGGCGATTGGAAGATGGTAACCTACATGAAAAATTTTAGTGAGCAAGCGTATTTCGTCAACATCCCAACCAAATTTATAAGCAAAGACGGCAAGACCATGTGGCTGCTTTATTTGGGGAATTTTGCCACCGACTGGAACGGTGACAAAATTATCGAAAACCCACCGGGAAGCCATTATGGCCTGGTGATGCAAAAGATTGAACTGTTAAAAGAATAAAAAACAGCTTTTATAAAAGTGGATGGCGCTTAGTTAATGCTGAAAGGAGAATCTTATTATTCTAATAGAACCAATTGTTGGTAAGGCGCTTTCCCCGCCTACCGTATCACACCCTCGGGCCGGATACGAAATATGAGATTAAGTCCCGCGATCTGGGACTTTACTTCGCGGCATTGTCCCTGGTTGTAGGTATAGCGCGTTTTTTTGCCATCGGGCATCACGATATCGTACGCCCCGGCGGATACCTTCTGCACCGCGCACATTTCGCCGTAGCGATCGGAGTAGATCAGCTTCATGTTGACGGGCTCCTGGTAATAGAGGCTTGTAACCGTGTAATTGATGGGATGGGAAATCGGATCGGCTTCTTTTGCCACGGATTGTCCTTCGGCAATCGTTATCCGGTAACGATCGGCAGTTTTGACAGTGTTAGTTATTTCTTTGAGCTTGCCGTTCACTTCCTGGCTCGACATCGAGGATTTTAACACCCCTTTTTCAAATCGGTTTTCGCTCACGTACACCACATCGTACAGGAAGGTATCGATGGCGCCCCTAACCCGCGTATGTTCGCTACCGTCAGCCGCCCGGGAAGGCGTGATCGTCAGCTCTCCCACTGATTTTCCAGCCAGCAGAATATCATAAACCGTGGCCTGTCCAGCGGCTGGAAAGTGCATGAACAGCGGTCCCCAAGCAAAAAGTATAATCAGTCGTATCACAGAAGTTTAAGTCGTTTAACTACCAGGTCAATCTGCTCCGGCATGGCCCCTTCAAACGAAGGCACGCCGAATATAGTACTAAAACCATATCCATCGTCTGGACCGCGCAGAACTTAATAGCGTACGTAAAATCCCTTGTAGTCACCGAAGCAGCTGGAACTGCTGATGAGCGTATCTCTATCCTGCGTCAGATCGAGATGGTCACAGGCGGCACAACTGGTCCGGGCACATGCATCATTTCGGGGCACGGGCGCCAAAGGCTTTATCTGGAAAGGTGCGCCGTTCACAATGAGCGAACCTGGCGCGCAGCACCCAGGCAAACCGTCCTTATCGACTATCAAACCATCGAACCGGAAAATCAGGTAACTGGCGGTCGTTGCCTCGGTTCTCGTTGTCTTACCGTTCTCGGTATATTCCGTTGCCACCAGCCGCCATCTTCCGACGATTTCTTTGATAATGGGTGATGGTTCCGGGTCCTTTTTACAACCAAGGAAAAGGAGAAAGAGCAATAGAATTGATACTTTGTTCATGTCTTTGTGATCAGAGAATGTCAAAAAAGTGATCTACTTTTCTGGTAAGAGTGCCCTTGTAAGGCAAAGGTTGGAACCCCTCAAAAAAAAACAAGTTGCTATCCTGCCCGATTATCCTCTATATTCGTCAAATTCTTGATCTAAACGCGCATTTAATGGCAGGTCATAGCTCTACAATCAAAAATCACATTGCCGCCCTATTTGTATTGGGGCTCGTCACCCTCGGTTGCAGGGAAGAAAGGTCTGTCGGAATCGGCTACCCGGCGTTGGTAGGTAGTTGGCGACTGGTGCAACGTACCGTCAGCACGGACTCAACCGTCAGGATCGACAAGATCGCCGCCACGCCTACCCAGAGTATCACCTTCGCGGACGATGGAACTTTCAGCTCGGAAGGCCCGGAAACCAGCTACTACCGCAGCGCCGAGGCATACAAAATCGATACCACATTTGGACAACAGAAGGTCGGCTTCCTGCCGGGTAACATTTACGCCGCCTTCTACCAGGGTTTCACCCTCCGTGCCGACTCGCTCACCCTGTTGCCCTGCCCGGCTCATGCCTGTGATTTGGTGTTTATAAAAGGGCGTTGAAGTACCTTTTTGAAAGTAATTCCGCATTTTTACTCAAATAAATAGCTCCACTCATCAGTAGGACGCCATGTTTTGTCGTCTTAGTTTATGTCGTCGCTCACCAAACCCCTGACTTACCCCTTGAAAATAGCCGTACCAAAAGAAACCAAACCCTTCGAGCGGCGCGTCGCCCTCACGCCTGACGTCGTGAAATCATTAATAAAAGCCGGATTCAGCTGCACCGTCGAAACCGGCGCTGGGGAAGCATCTTATTTTTCGGATGAAAAATATCGCGAGGCTGGAGCCGAAATAGTGCCCACTACTACTGCTGCTTTTGCCGCCGCCGATGTGGTACTGAAAGTTAACGCGCCCACCGAAGCCGACGTGGCTATCATGAAGGAAGGCTCGATCGGCCTTTCGTATCTCTACGCCTACACGATCCCCGAAGTCGTAGAGGCTTTGAATAAAAAGAAAATCACCGCTTTTGCCATGGACGCTGTGCCGCGCATTTCGCGGGCGCAGAAGATGGACGCGCTCAGTTCGCAGGCCAATTTGGCGGGCTACAAGGCCGTAATTCTCGGAGCCAACGAACTCGGCAAGATATTTCCGTTACTGATGACCGCCGCCGGAACTATCACGCCCGCTCGGGTGCTGGTGTTCGGGGTGGGCGTAGCGGGTTTGCAGGCCATTGCCACTGCCAAACGCCTCGGCGCGGTGGTGGAAGCCACCGATGTGCGGGCCGAAACCAAGGAGCAAGTCGAGTCGCTGGGCGGACGCTTCCTGCAAGTGGAGGCCGAGGGCGTCAAAACCGAAGGTGGCTACGCCAGGGAGGTCTCCGCCGACTACCTCGAAAAGCAGCAGGCGCTTATCAAAGACCGCATAAAGGAAGCCGATATTGCGATTACTACGGCTTTGGTCATCGGTAAGAAAGCACCTGTACTCATCACCGAAGTCATGGTCAAAACCATGAAAACGGGTTCCGTCATCATCGATATGGCCGTGGAATCGGGCGGCAATTGCGAGATCAGCGAATTCGGCAAAACCGTCGTCAAGCACGGCGTGACGATTGTCGGCGAGGCCAACCTGCCCTCGCTCCTACCGATCAACGCCAGTGAGCTCTACGCCAAAAACATCTCGACGCTCCTGCTCCACCTCGCCACCAAAGACGGCTTCAAGTGGGAAATGGACGAAGAAATCACCCAGGGCAGTTTGATTACCCATCAAGGGGAATTGGTGCATGGGTTTACGAAGGAAATATTGGCAAAGAGTGAGGGAAAAAGATCCAAAGGTCCAGAGGGGCAAAGTGCCTGATATCTTCAAGAGTTATAAGCCCCTTCTACACTTTGGATCTTTGGACCTCAAAAACCAACATCACCATACCCCCAAACAGCAGCATCATGTCAATAGAAAATTTCATCTTCCTCCTCTACATCCTTGTCCTCGCCAGTTATTGCGGATTTGAGTTAATTGCGAAGGTACCCCCGACGCTACACACACCGCTGATGTCGGGTTCCAACGCCATTTCGGGCATCACCATCGTCGGGGCCATTCTTTGCGTCCGCGAGGGCGACGTGAGCAAATACCTGGGCATGGTCGCACTCGTTTTAGCGACCATCAACGTAGTAGGCGGTTACGCCGTTACTGACCGAATGTTGCAGATGTTTAAGAAGAAGAAGTAGTTCATTTCTCAAGACCAAAAAAGCCGTAAGCCCAAAGCCGATAGCCGACCGCCCTCATGCATATTCTCATTCAAATCACGTACCTCATTGCCACGATTCTGTTTATCGTGGGCATCAAAAAACTCAATAAAACGCAGGAAGCGCGGCAGGGCAATACCCTGTCGGCGGTGGCGATGCTGATGGCCGTCGTCGCTACGCTGATCGACTCGCAGTTGCTGACGCCCGTCGAAACATTCAGCTGTATGCTGGTTGGCGGGGCCATCGGTTTAATCTGGGCGCGGCGCGTCGAAATGACGCAGATGCCCGAGATGGTCGCCATCTTCAACGGCTTCGGCGGCGCGGCCTCGCTTTTCGTGGCCTTTTCCGATTATTGGACGCGCGCCGTGGAACAACCCAGCCTTCCACCGACCTGATCACGATTATCAGCATCCTGCTTTCGGTCCTCATCGGCGGCATTACCTTCACGGGTTCGCTGACGGCTTACGGTAAGTTAAGCGGTAAAGTGAGCGGCAACGCCATCGTTTTCAAGGGACAGCACCTGGTAAATCTGGTATTGCTGTTGGTAGCCGTGGCCTGCGGTGTACTGGTCGCCATCAACACGGGATCAGTTACGGCCATGCTGGTGATGGGCGCAATAGCTTTGGTTCTGGGTCTTCTGGTAGTGATTCCAATCGGCGGCGCCGACATGCCGGTCGTAATTTCGCTGCTCAACTCCTACTCCGGTATGGCGGCTTGTACGACCGGTTTTGTCCTGAACAACAGCGTCCTGATTGTAACGGGCGCACTCGTGGGCGCCTCGGGCATTATCTTGACCCAAATCATGTGCAAAGCCATGAACCGCTCGCTCGTGAGCGTGTTGCTCGGTGGCTTCGGCGCAACCTCCGGCGGCAGCGCGGTAGCGGGCGGCGACGGCAGCGAGATGGTCGTGAAGGAGGTGGGCGTGGAAGAAGCGGCCATGATTTTCGACTCGGCTTCGTCGGTGATCGTGGTACCGGGCTACGGCATGGCGGTGGCGCAAGCGCAACACGTCGTGCGTGAAATGATGGATTTATTGGAGAAAAAGGGCATCAACGTCCGCTTCGCCATTCACCCCGTCGCGGGCCGGATGCCCGGCCACATGAATGTACTGCTGGCCGAATCGAGCGTTCCCTACGATAAACTCATCGAGATGGAAGAAATCAACGACGATTTCAACAACACCGACGTAGTACTCGTTGTGGGCGCCAACGACGTCGTGAACCCCGCCGCCCGCACCAATCCAGCCAGTCCGATCTACGGCATGCCCATCCTGAACGCCGACAAAGCCCGCACGGTCATCGTCAGCAAACGCTCGATGGGCGTCGGCTACGCGGGCATCGAAAACGAACTCTTCGGCTATCCCAATTGCCTGATGCTGTTTGGGGATGCCAAATCGACGCTGACGAAGGTGGTTGGGGAGTTGAAGGAGATGTAATAGAGTGTGCGGGTGAGGAACGCCGGGAGGGGTGCGGGATGGTCGTGACTCGACAGAGTCGAGCTACTGTCTAGAGTACTGCAAAACTTATGTACATACGGGAGTTAGTCACAATTTTATGAACATCATCTTTGATTCAAACGTATTTGACGATCTAGTCTCGGGCAAGCTATCAGCTGGTATTATCAGCGATAGTTGCAAAATTTATGTTACGCATATACAAATTGATGAAATCAGTAATTGCACTAATGGCGAAAAGCGGGCGAGGTTGTTTCAAAACGTTGTTGAGATACAGCCCAAAAAAATTCCTACAGAATCATTTGTTGTAGGGGTGTCTAGAGTGGGCTCAGCTAAAGTATCAGATGGCGATTTGTTGGAAAAATTGAGAAAAGGAAATCTTAAAAGAACAAATGATGCCCTGATTGGTGAAACGGCTATAAAAAATAATTTAACCTTGGTAACAAATGACAACCAATTAAAGTCAAATGTGAATAGTCAAGGGGGTAAAGCAATATCTGTCGATGAATTTACTCAGTTTTTAACCTAAACTGCGCATAGCAGTGTATTTATAAAGATATGGCTGAACATTAGACTTGTTGCGACACTATAAATCAGTTTTTTACGTAAAAGTTCCAAAGGCCAGCGCATACTTCTAAGGTGTCATCGTACTTTGCAAAGTCACGTATTCTGAGCCGATCAGACATGATCCGGTATCGTTTCAATCCT
>JBBSSJ010000257.1:0-6813 GCA_038242095.1 Cytophagales bacterium | reverse complement strand
ATCCTGAATGCAAAAACCCACGGCATCATCGACTACCTGGTGGTCGTTTTCCTGCTCGCCGCGCCGACACTTTTCAATTTGCCTGCTACCACGGCTCTATTTACTTACATTCTTGGTGGTATTCACTTGACGCTTACGTTACTTACCCGAACCGATTTAGGCGTGATCAAAGTGATCCCCTTTCCAGTGCATGGCTGGATCGAACTGGTGGTGGCTATTGCGCTGATCGCTGTGGCATTTTATCTGGGGAACTTAGAAGGTGCCCTGGCGCAAACCTTTTATCTGGCCTTTGCTGGCGCAGTGTTTGTAGTTTGGTTGCTGACCGACTACAAGTCAGCCGAATCACATATAGTCGACTAATTGCTGAAATCTACGTCGAGCCTTTCCAGCCTGCGCTGGCTGCGGCGGAATGTCGCGTCGGGCTTGCCCAGCGGTAGTTGCAGCGTGAGTTTGTAATACCGCACATCGCGCCTACTCATCGACGTCTGGAAAACCGTTGGCTGGTCATAAATACTGTAGTACCGCCGCGAGTTGAAGATGTCGTTGATCGTAAATACCACGCTCCCCCGGTTGTTCCACAAACCTTTGCGCAGCGCAAAATCGGCGGCGTTGACCGCCCTACGATAGCCTTGTAGATTCACGCCACGGCTGTCGCGGGTGCCACTGAGCTGGGCCGTGAAGCTGGCGGGTAGTTTGTAGGTTAGGTTCAGTTTGGCGTTGTAGACCCAACGTTGAATGCTGGCCGAGTCAGACTGGATAGCAAAGCTGCGCGTGTTAGCGCTGGCCAGGATGCTGAGGTTTTTTCCAACATCCAGTTTCAGCGACTGATCCAGACCGTACTGAATATCAGCCTTTACATTCAAAAAAGTCGTCACTAGAATCGACGGGTCATCGGCGGAGGGCTGCGTGAAAGGCTTGATCGTGTGGTCCTCATAAATATAATACAGGCTGGCGAACCACTGTAATTTGCCTTTCGTGACCGTGTACGCCAGTTCGGCGGTGTTAACGAACTCGGGCCGCACGGCCGGATTGCCGATGGTGATGTTCTGGCGGTCGTTGGCCTGGATACCCACAAATACGTGGCGGAAATTGGGACGTCCCAATTTCCGGCTCAGGCTCAGGGCCAATTCCGAGGTTTTGCTCAACTCTTTAGTGGCCGAAAACGAAGGAAAGAACGATTGAAACAGATTCTGACCGGTTTTGGAAGGATAATTGTAGCCAAACCTGCTGCCATCGAAGCGCGATAGCCCGTGCAGGAACGACTGTTCGAGTCGCAGGCCAGCCTGAATGCTGATTCCGTTCCGCAACTGGCTGGTATAAAGTGCGTAGGCCGCATTGACCGATTCTGTGATCAGGGCATTCTGCGAGTAATCCTGCAAGAGCGTGTAGTCCCGGCCCGACTCGCTCAACTGCTTGAACAAATACTGCTGATCGCGGGCAAAGGTGAAGCTCCGCAGTCCGAACTCCCACTTGGCCGAGTCGCCCACGGGCTGTATGTAATCTAGCTGCGCCAGGTACTGGTTGCCGATGATGCGCCCGTCGATGCGGTCACGCTCAGGGTAGGTGGGCAGGCTATTGCCGGCGGTATCCAGCGAAGTCGTTAGCCAGTCGGCGGCGTTGGACACGTGGTTGCGGGTCAGGGAACCCGTAAAATTAAGTTCCTGCTTCTTCCGGGCGAAGCTGTGCTTCCAGTCGAGCGACGCGCCCAGATTAGTAAAATTATTCTGCGGGTTGATGTCGCGGCTGCCGCTGCCCGTGGGTTGCCCGGCGGCGTCGCGATAGCTGTATCGCTGGCTCGATACCGAGTTGTAGGCCCCGGCGGCCACCGTGCCGCCGATGGTAAATAGGTTACGGTCGTTGGCCTGGTAGTCGATAGCCAGGCGTCCGTTCTGAAAGCGGTTGTTGAGGGCAATGGTAGTGTTCTGGTCGAAATAACTCGTGGGCATGTCGCTGCCGGGGGCAAGGTTGATGCGGTTTACGAAGCCCGTCAGCGGGTTGCGGGTGGCGTTCAGGCTATAGAGCGCCGTCACGTTCCAGCGGCCTTCGCGCCAGTCGAGGTTGGCTGTGGCGTCGTATTGGTGGTTCTGGCCCACGCTCACGCTGGCGATTCCGCTGTAGCCCGGCTGGCGGTTTTTCTTCAACACCAAATTCACGATACCGCCCGAAGTCGAGGCGTCGTAGCGGGCCGAGGGGTTGCTAATTACCTCGACCGATTCGATCTGGTTAGCCGGAATCTGCGCCAGGGTGAGCTGTGTCGGCTTGCCGTTGATGTAAATTGTAGTCGCCATGTTGCGCAGGCTGGGGTTGCCGTTTTCGTCCAGCGTGATGGAAGGTACGTTCCGCAGCAGCGACTCGGCGGTGCCGCCGATACTGGTCAGGTTTTTGCCCACATTGAACACGCGCTTTTCGGTACTCATCGCCAGGGCGTCTTTCTCGCCTGTCACTTTTACTTCCCTGAGCAGCGTGGCGTCAGCGCGGAGCGAAAACGTCCCGATGTCCAGCGTGGGCTGGGCGGCACTCAGACTGATTTTCTGACTGACTGGTAAATAGCCCACAAACGAAGCCCGCACCGTCAGCGACGACAGCGGCAGGTTATCAATCGTGAAACGGCGCGACTCATCGGTCTGCGCGCCTCCCGTCAGACTGCTGTCGGCCCCGGATTTGGTCCAGATGGTCACTGCTGTGAAGGGCAGAGGTTCGCCGTCGGCGGTGTCCAGGATCTTGCCCGTTATTTTGCCAAAATTATTGGTTGAAGCGGTTTGCTGAGCCAGGGCACCATGGGTCAAAATAAAGGTCAGCAGGAAGAGTTTTCTGAACATATTTTTTTTTAAAAAAAGATAGAGACAAAAGTAGGTGGGGATTCGGGGGGCACTTACCGTCTCTTTCCCTGCAACCACCGATTGATTTTATACCCTAAAAACGATGTCCCCGCCCCCACGGCCGCCCCCGCCAGTACGTCGCTTGGGTATTGGACGCCCAGGTGCATCCGCGAGTAGCCCACCGTCCCGGCCCACAGGTAGGAGGGAGCAATCACGTACCATTTTGGATATTCCAGGCTTAGCGAGGTAGCCGCCGCGAAAGCTATGGACGTGTGGCCCGACGGGAAGGACGGACTGCCGCCGTCGGTCAGCCTCTGGATATCCGGGTAGGTGACGAAGGGACGCGGACGATTAATGGCTTTTTTCATCACAATTGTAATCGCCGATGACCCTACCAGGGACGAACCGATCACGATGGCCTTGCGCCGGGTGGGCGCGTCTTTCCCGATCAAGCCTACGCCCATCACGACGACGGGAATGCTGAACGCTACGGGTACGTTGGTGTCGGTCACGCCTCTGAAAAACCCGTCGAGCTGAGTGTTGCGGTTCAGGTTAATTTCGCGCAGCAGCCAGATGTCTGCATTTTGGGCGGTGGCCGACGAGAAAATGGTAAGCGTCAGCAGGCAGTAAAGTCGTAATGTTTTCACGAGCAGGGAAGGTGGCAAAAGCTATTTTCAAGCGAAGAACCGCCCCAATGTTGTAGGCTTTCTGGATTGAAGGGGGAAAGAGGAAGGGCGTTCACTCCCTTTGCAAAGATCAATCCAGATTTTCTCCAAAGTCTCTCCTTACCCTTATGGAAAAACCTACTGGAAAAATCATGGAAACCACCAACGCAACTTTGAATAAAGTCGCCAAAATCACCGTCTATTTCTGGGTCATGAAAGTGCTGGTGACCACGTTGGGTGAGATTCTCGGCGACTTCTTCTCGATGACGCTGAACCTGGGCTACATCGTCAGCCTGGGCATTACCGTGGCTTTTCTGGCCATTGTCCTGGTGATTCAACTAAAAGCCGCCAAATTTCACGCACCCTACTACTGGCTGGCGATCGTGGGAACCACCACGGTCGGAACCGAAATTTCAGACCTGATGGACCGCACCCTCGGGCTGGGATATGTCATGGGATCGCTGCTGCTTTTTGGTGGCCTATTGCTGGTATTGTTTTGGTGGTACAAAAAGGAAGGGGAAATCGAGGTCTATCCCATTACCGACCGTAGGGTGGAAGGGTTTTACTGGATGGCCATCCTTTTTTCCAACAGCCTGGGAACGGCATTCGGCGATTACCTGAGCGACACCGTCGGGCTAAGCTACCTGACGGGCGCGGCCATTACGGCGGGCATTATCCTGGTCGTTTTGCTGCTGCACTACGCCACGACGATCGACCGGATTCTGCTCTTCTGGATTGCCTTTATTTTTACCCGGCCGTTCGGCGCCACCTTCGGCGACTTGCTGACCAAGCCGCTGGCCAGCGGCGGACTGAATTTCAGCCGGGGCATTGCCGCCGCGATTACTGCCGGGCTATTAATCGCTGTGCTGGTTTATTCGGGCAGAAAGGAGATCGACCCGGCAAAAACCTCGTTTTGAACAGGCCTGATTTGGGGTAGATGTTTGGTAACCGGGTCTTAAGTTCGTCACTGAATAATATTTATAATGATCATCCCACAACAAGGAAGACTTCGACCCTTATCCCTTTATCCTAATGAACCTGATACTGTCCTGCGTGGGGGCTTTGCAGGCCCCTATCATCATGATGAGCCAGAACCGGAAGGAAGAAAAAGACCGACTCAGGAGCGAGAACGATTACCTTATCAACCTGAAAGCGGAACTGGAAGTCAGGAGCCTGCACCAGAAGATGGATTTGCTTTTACAGGAAGAGGTTAAGACGCTATACAGCACCTAGGCCCGGCAACTGAAAATGCTGCAAATTTTGACCGATAAGCTGGATAATTTAGCCAAGTAAATCACCCGACATTCTCCGGCACGCTATGGAAAAATGGATTCTCTACGCCCTGATTTCGATGGTCTTCGCGGGCCTGACGTCGGTGGTCGCCAAATTCGGCATGAAGGATATGAGCAGCGACTCGGCGCTGGTCGTGCGCACGGCGGTAGTCTTCGCCTTCGTGACCGCCAATGCCTTTTTATTCAAAAACGCCCTCACGGAAATACGCAAAGCCGCCCCGCGCGATTTGTGGCTGTTGGCCTTCTCTGGCCTTTGCACCACCGTGTCCTGGGTGTTTTACTACCGCGCCATGAAAGAGGGACCAGTGTCGTACGTGGCCTCGATCGACAAGGCCAGTATCGTCGTCACGCTGGTGCTTTCCTTTATTATTTTGCGCGAACCCGTTACCACAAAAGTCCTCATCGGCGCGGGCCTTATTTTTGCCGGAATGCTGGTGCTGGTATGGAAGTAGTGGATAGCGTAAGCATTGTCTAACCGCTCCGGCATACCGGTCCATTGTTCACCGCCAAATAAATGCACCTGCTGCGCTTGGACTATGACGAGAAGGCCATTGACGATTGGGTATGCCTACTCATTTGAGGGTTTTCTTTTCTTCATTACCAGGTTGTCTGCCGGGTAGTTTGCTTTCAAGAAAGCCATCTGATTTTTAGCCCAATCAACAATGACCTGCCGCTGGTCATCGGAAAGGCTTGCCTCGGGGTGTAAGCCCAGATACGTGTATTCGTGTAGCGGCATTTCCTTTTCCTCAACCATTTCGGCAATCTCCTCGAATTTATGATTCTGTACGGCGATGGGCAGACGGGTAAAGTTAGAAAAATTCAGGTGGCGCTTACCGTCGTTCACGTGGTCGCTTAGCCACCAGGCCACGGGCTGCGCGTTGGCATACCACGGGTAAGTGGTCTTGTTAGAGTGGCAATCGTTGCAGGCCACTTGCAGCAAGTGATTTACGTTTTGAGGAATCTCGTATTTTGTCGAGAGGTCATAGGTGCGTTCGTCGGATTCGTTTCTTTTGGGGCGGATAAATTGCGCCAGTAAGAGCAACACGACCAGACCAAGTACTATTTTGAGTGCCATGATAGGAAATTTTCAGGTGATAGGATAAAAAAGCTGCTACTGGCGAAAACTACTGCTTTTGCAGCAACGACAATCAAATGACCGTCCTGCCGCTCCGCATGGCTGAATTCGGAATTGGCTCTCGTCATGTCGTTCTAGAAGATATTGGCCATGAGACGCTCGCGCAAATGGAACTTGTTGATGAGCGGCAGCCTGTCTAGAATCAGACCCCCAACGAGTATCGGGGTAGGTATCTACCGTTGTGGCAGCAATTTTCAGACTAACGGTAGATCCTATACGATACCTGGCACTCAAGGTTAATTTGACGTAACGGAGTAAGTCTACTTCCAGGTTTACGCCGGGCTAAACCACGAAGTTTTCCGAATCGCTGTGGTTCTCCCGGTCGTTTTCCAAACCCGTGGCGGGGTCGTACCGATCGGGATCGCGTTTCTTTAGCTATTGACCCAGTCCGCCTCGGCCATGCCCACTCCAATCAGTGACGGAAACAACACGTGTACCTTAGCATCGGGCCTTGGGGTGAATTCCAGTTTAAGTCCACCATACATCTTGGGCGTGGAGGTGGTAGGCGTTTGTCCGAACGAAAGGGACGTGCAGAGTAACCCGACGGCCAGGGCCGCTAGTGGTAGGTAAATTTTCCTGAGTTTATATTTTTGAAAAAAGATATTCGCCTGTCAAATGACAGGCTTTAAGTGGGTACTAAGGATAAGTTGGAAACGGGCGGAAAAAGGTTGGGTGGGAAAATGAGGTTTTCCTGAGCATCGCATATAAAGTATGCCTTAATAGTGATATGGCCCATTTTTGAATGGTTTTGACCAGGTCCCGCTGAAGCTCAATTCGATTTATCATTAGACTTGTTGCAAAAGGAATATAAATGTATTTTTGGTGCTATGAATATTTCAACTACGAGTTTAACAACGGAAAGAAAGTGGCGTTCTGTGACTGGATATGATGAGAGTCGTTTT
>JBBSSJ010000256.1:0-6824 GCA_038242095.1 Cytophagales bacterium | reverse complement strand
CAGTCCTTCCAGTTCGATGAATTTGCTGGTGTTGTTGAACGCAATCAGTTGCAAGCCGCTGGTCGGAAAAGTGAGATCGACCGTGCTGAGGCTGTCGCCGTAGACTTGGCTGCGGATATCTTTCTTCTGGCCGTTGCCGTAATGCTCCAGCTTCGTGAGTTTGTACTTCGTGCCATTGGAATGATCGCCCTCGTAATCTTCACCCACCTTCATATGGATCGTGACTTTTTCGTTAATTTTTAGTAAAAATTTGACTGGTTCAAGCCAAAACTCGTGCGCAAAGGCTAACGAACTAATCAGAAAAGCGGCAATCAGGAGAAAGAATCGGTTGTGTTTCATCAGGTGTTTTTAGTTTAAAATTGAAAACGATTAAAAAGGGAATGGTAGTCAAAACTTATCAAAAAGGGGACGGTAATGAATGCTTACTAGATGGGGACGGCAATGAATAATTATTAAGGAGGGAATAGTAGTGAATGCTTATTAAAAGATCGTGTACGCTATGCCTAATCGGAAATTGATGGGATTGCCCAGGGCAGCCACCGTATTTCTGGATAACCCGCCCAGAAAGTAGCGGGCATTAGTGAAATTGTAGAGGTTGAACTGAACATTGAATCGCTGCACTTGGTAATTGGCCAATGCATCCAGGACAGTCGAAGCCGATACCACAAAAGCCTGATTCCCCTGACTGCCCACCTGATCGCTGGTGTAACGACCACCCACGCCGAGTCCCAGCCCGTTGAGCGTGCGGCCCCGAAAATTGTACTTGAGCATCACGTTGGCAAGATGATGCGGGGCATTGATGTAGCGGTCGCCCTGCTTGCCGATCGTGCTATTCGAGGTGAGCGTATGGTCATTATAGGCGTAGCCCGTGAGTATGCTCAGGCCTTTGACCGTGCCTTGCAGGGTTACTTCAATACCCTTGCTTTTGGTACCGGGTACCAACGTTTGGCGGTTAGGGTTGTCGGCAGAAGGATCGGCGGCGAGGATGTTGGTGTAGTCAATGGTGTAAGCTGCTACCATGGTAGAAAGCTGCTTTTTGAAGAATTCACCCTTATAACCTACCTCATACTGCTCGGCCTCTCTAGGCGGGAAAGGGCCGCCCGCGCCCCCGCTGTTGGACGTTTGCGGCGAGAAAGATTTAGTATAGCTTCCGTAAAACGAGATATTTTGCAGCGGCAGATAAACCAGTCCGAACCGGGGTAACCACGCGCTGGCTACCGAAGCATCGCCCTGCAAATCGTCCTGCTCCGAAAGCGGTGTCTGCACCAGGTCGTAGTGATCGTACCGCAGGGAAAGCAGCGCCTTGACTTTGGCACCGAAACTAATCTGATCCTGCAAATAGCCCCCGATCAGGTCGGTTGCCTGCTTGTTGTCGTCGTAGTAATCGACCTTGGGGTTAGGGGCCGGGACGTCGTTGGAATAATCAGGATTCAAAATCGAGATGCGCGTGGAAGGCGAATTGCGGTAGTCGTTTTTGGTCCAGCCAAAGCGGTTGTAGTCTACCCCGGCCAGAAAACTATGCCTGATCTTGCCCGTGGCTACTTTATAATTGAGGTAGGCCGCGGTTTGGGCGTTGAATTGGTCGTATTCCCAATAAGAATAGCTGCGGTTGATGGAGTCGTTACGGATGGCTCCGCTTACGAAATGATCAGAGAAGGTAAATTGGCTGCGCACGTACCGCTGAACGACCGCCAGCGTCAGGTTCTGACCAAAACGATGGTTAAAGGTGGCTGTAGCGGAGGTATTTTTGGCTCTCCCGAAATCAGTCGGACTGTTTACCGTCAGGTTATTGGGATAGTAGTCAAAATCGTACGTCTTGTTGCCGTTGTCCTTTACATAAGCACCCCGGTCGTACTGCTGTACGCTGTTTTCCTTAGCGTAATTTACTTCCAAATTCAGGTTTGTACTACCCGAGAAAACGTAGGTAAGTGAGGGTGCGATAAACAGGTTATCGACCTTCTGATAATCCCGAAAGCTATTAGTGCGATCATAACCGACAATTGCCCGGTACAGGAGTTTGCCGTCACGGGTCAGCGCCCCGGTGGCGTCGCCCGAAAAGCGAGCCATATTCCAGGTACCGTAGGAAGCCGTTACTTCAAATCGCTTTTCGGCCTGCGGCTTTTTCGTGACAAAATTGACCACCCCGCCGGGCATTCCTTCGCTGAACAGCACCGAAGCCGGTCCGCACAAAACTTCCACTTTTTCGATATTATACAGCAGCGGCTGCTGGCTCCACATATACAAAGTGCCCCGTATGCCGTTGAAAGTCGTAAAACTGGCGGTGTTGGGGTTATAGCCCGTGAACCCCCGTAAACCGAAAGCACCCATGCCGTTATTGGCCTTGACGCCCGTCATCAACGGCGCTATGTCGTTGAGCGTAAAAGCCTGGCGGTACCTGATGACTTGCTGAGAAATAACCTGAACCGATTGCGGGGTTTCGATCAAAGGTACCTCCGAACGTGTGGCGAGCGAAGAATTGTCGGCTTTGTACTGCGTGCCTCTGCCAGTGATGGTCACTTCCTCCAATTCCGTGTTGTTTTCTGAAAGTTGCAGGTCCAGCACCGTGGGCTTTTGGTCGGAAATGACCACGTTCTGCCGGGCGGCGGAATACCCCATCGAGGCGGCTGTCAGCGTGAACGATCCGTCGGGTACCTGGCGCAGGATGAAATAACCTTTTTCGTCGGTAATAGTATGATAACTGGTATTTTGCAGACTTACAGTTGCTCCGTCAAGCGGCGTTTTATCGGCGGAATAGATATGGCCCGACAAGCTGCCATTTTGGGCATAGCTTGTTCGCGCAATGCCCACAAACGTGAGCAAAATGAGAATATATTTTAAATTCATATAAGTAGTTATGGTTCCTGCGAAGACAGGAAGTAGCTTTTAAGAAAGAAATTTTGGAAGGTACCCTCGATGCGAAATGATCAACACAGCTATGGCAGACAATGAGAGTTTATTGACCGCGATGCATCGTTCGACAAGAAGGGTGATACCTGAAATATCAGGCTAAGCCGGGACTTTCCGGCGGGGAGTATACAGCGAGCGCTATATTTTTTAAAGGCATGATCGCATAATGATGCGAGATGTCTTTTTTCTTAAAAATAGGAAGTACTTGAAAGGGGACGAAGTCCGGGAGCGGATGCGCATTCACTTCGGTCGTAAACGAAAAAAGTAATTGATTCTGAGCGTCTGGCGTGTCTTTATCGCGAATAGATAAAGCCTCAACCATGAATGCTTCAAGGGCGTCCGTCCGCATGTATTGGCGCGATTCGTAGCGATGGCTTTCGGCAGATTTGGAATGCATCAACACCATAAACGGGTCCTGCTCCGGCCGACTTACGTAGCCCGAAACAGCCAACAACAGATAGTTGGCCAATACCAGGAGCGCGATGACGGATCTCAGATTCATTGCTGCAATACTACAAACAATTTGTTTTCAAGCCTATTGTGCGAGCTGTGAAAGTTCAGCTGTGCGCATAACGCATCACATATACGTTGCGTAGCGGCTAGCCGCATTAAATTATTACTTCGCCACCAGCATTCACCTTCATTTTTTATAATAAAAACTAGAAAATCCGGCCCTCACTTCATCCTTTTCGGCATTAAGCCTATATTCAGGCTCCAAACTAAAAACTACCATGCGAAAACATTTTCTACTCACGGCCTTCGCGCTGTTGGCTTCGGCTCTGACCTTTGCCCAAACCCCTACCATCGAAAAAGCCACCGCAGGGATGACGAAGCAGGACGGCTACCTGCCATTCTACTACGACGCCAAAAAAGGTAAAATTTGGCTGGAAATAAATAGGCTGGATACGGAGTTACTCTATTACCCGACGCTGGCTCAAGGCGTAGGCTCTAATGACATCGGCCTGGATCGCGGGCGGCTGGGTGGCGAGCATATCGTCAAATTCCAGCGCAGCGGGCCTAAAATCCTGATGGTCGAGCCCAACTACGCATACCGCGCTTTGTCGGATGATCCATTGGAGCGTAAAGCCGTGGAAGAATCCTTTGCGCAGTCGGTGCTATGGGGCTTTGAAGTCGGGGCCGAAACGGGCAACCGCGTACTGGTAGATCTGACGCCCTTCCTGATGCAGGATGCCGTGGGCGCGGCGCAGGCCATCAGCCGCACGAAGCAGGGAAATTTCAAGATGGATGCTTCGCGCTCGGCCTTTTTTATGGACCGTACCAAGAATTTTCCTAAAAACACCGAGTTCGAGACCATCATCACGCTCACGGGCGACAACCCCGGCGGCTACCTGCGGTCGGTGGTACCTTCGGCCAACGCCGTGACCATGCACCAGCACCATTCTTTCGTAGAACTCCCCGACAACAATTACAAGACCCGCGCTTTCGATCCGCGCGTAGGAGTCAACGGCATTGAGTTTTTCGATTACGCCACGCCCGTCGGCGATCCGCTCACGAAGCGGTACATTTCGCGGCACCGCCTGGAAAAGAAAAACCCCAACGCCGCCATGAGCGAGGCGGTGAAGCCGATTATCTATTATATGGACCCCGGCGCGCCCGAGCCGATTCGTTCGGCCCTCATGGAAGGTACGGCCTGGTGGAATCAGGCGTTCGAGGCAGCGGGCTATACCAATGCTTTTCAGGTGAAGCTCCTGCCACCCGATGCCGACCCGATGGATATTCGCTACAACCTCATTCAGTGGGTGCATCGTTCGACGCGCGGCTGGTCGTACGGCGGCAGTATTTCTGACCCGCGCACGGGCGAGATTTTGAAGGGTAAAGTGACGCTCGGCTCGCTGCGGGTACGGCAGGATTTTCTGATCGCGCAAGGCCTGGTGGCAAAATACGAAGAAGGCAAGGCCGTTTCGGACGAGATGATGGCGCTTTCGCTGGCGCGGCTCCGGCAGTTGGCGGCGCACGAGGTAGGCCACACGCTGGGCCTGCCGCACAACTACATCGCCAGCACCGACGACCGCGCTTCGGTGATGGACTATCCGCACCCGCAGGTCGACATCCGGCGCGACGGTACGCTCGATTTGTCCAACGCCTACGCCAAAAACATCGGCGTGAGCGACAAAATTGCGATCGACTACGCCTACCGACAATTGCCTAAGGACATGAGCGAAGCCGATTTTCTGCAAAAGATCATTGGCGATTACAAGAAAACCGGGCAAGGCTTCCTGACCGATCAGGATGCCCGTCCGGCGGGAAGTGCGCACCCCAAAACCCACCTTTGGGATGGAGGCCGTAATGCCGTCGATGAGTTGGAGCGGGTACTAAAAGTGCGGCAGATCGCGCTGGATAATTTCTCTGAAAAGAAAATTCCGGTCGGGACGCCCATTGCGACTTTGCAAGAAGTGCTGGTGCCGATGTACTTGTTTCATCGCTATCAGGTCGAAGCCGCCGCCAAGGTCATTGGCGGCGTAGACTATACCTACGCCGTGCGGGGCGACGGAGAAGTACCCCAGAAACCCGTTGCCGCCGCCGAGCAGCGCCGTGCTTTGGATGCTGTCATTAACTCAATGCGGCCCGAAGTACTGGCGCTGCCACGCTCGATTTTGGCGCTGTTGCCGCCGCGCCCATTCGGATATGACGGCAATCCGCGTGAACTATTCTCGGGCCGCACGGGCCTGACGTTCGATCCGATGGCACCCGCCGAAGCAGCTACAGTCCTGACGCTGAGCTTCGTGCTGCACCCGCAGCGGGCCAGCAGACTGGAAGCTCAGAAAGCCGTAGACCCGTCGCTGCCCGGCCTTGGCGAAGTAGTAGACGCGCTCATGGACGAAACCTGGAATGCCCAAAACCGCAGTGGCAACACCTACCAGGCTGCCATCCAGCGGCAAACAGCCAGCATGGTTGCGCAGGAGCTAATGAATTTGGCGGCCTCCGATGATGCTTCTTCGGCGGCGCGGGCAATGGCTTATTTCAAATTAGATCAGCTCAAAGACCGGCTTGCCGATCGGCAGACATTCGCCTCAGAGCAAGACCACGCACAGTACGTCTACACTTTGCAAAAAATCGATCTGTTCCAGAAAGGCGAAAAGGACGGCCTGCCCGCCCTACGCCCCAACGATGCCCCCGACGGCTCGCCTATCGACCCCGGCCAGGAATGGCTGGAACCGTTCTGCGGTTGGAAGTGAAACTGCTTTTTAAGCCTATTTTAATCTCCCTTTAATCCACCATTAACAATACCGGACTTTCTTTGACGCATTGAAGTATCCCAATACTACGTACCCAAATGAAAAGGACGCTCAGCATACAATACCAAATCCCGATTTGAGCCAAGAATTTCGATTTAGAGTTTAGGATAGGACGAAAAAAGCCGGAGAATTTCTCCGGCTTTTTTTTAGTACAACCTAATACCTATCATCGCTTGCTACGGTACAAATCGTACAAGGGTTTCAGCGCAGCGAAATTGAGCAGGGCCCCGGCGACGCAGTACATGCACACTTTTTTCTGCACCGTGACCATTCTGTAAAGATAGTGCCCCGCGCCGTAGGCCTGTCCGATCACGATGCCGCCCAGCAGCAAGTCGAGGTACTTGGTGTATTTCCCTTCGGTATTACCCGCCGCCGCAACGGCGATTGTGGTCGCGTAGCCTACCAGGCTGAGGGGCGCGTCGGGCATCCCGAGCAGTTCGGCGTCTTTGGAAGAATTGACATAATCGGAATCAAAAATTTTACCGGGTAAATCGGGCAGGTGCTTGATGTATCCCATCTGAAATAGGGAAATGACGCTGAAATCGACGAGCCCGGCGGCGGCAATGGCGGCAATCCGGCGGCGGCTCACGACGGCCTTGCTGTCGTTTTCGCGCATTTTCTTGATTAGTGATATATCGTTGGGCATGATGGCAGGTGGTT
>JBBSSJ010000255.1:0-6827 GCA_038242095.1 Cytophagales bacterium | reverse complement strand
TGTTGTCGAGCTTGAGCATCCAGCCCCGCCACTTGGATTGGCTGGCTCCTTTGCCGATCCAATCGAGGTTGAGCGTGACAATCATGTCGCCGTCGGGCAGCGGCACGGGACCGTAGGAATACTGGTGGTAGTTGCCCGACAGCGGCCAGCGCGCAAAGGAGTCGTACACATCGGCCACGCCGTCATTATCGGTATCTACAAGTTTGGTAACCTCGCCCCGCTGGCTAATCAGGAAGTGATCGCCTCGGTAGAGAAGACCCAGCGGCTCGTGCAGACCGTGCGCAAAACGCTTAAAGGTAGGCCGGCCATTGCCCTGCAAATAAGGGTTGCCGATCATCCATACTTCGCCCCGGCGGGTAGAAGCCGCCAGTTTCCCGTCGGGCAACACGGCCAGGCCGCCCACTTCCATTTCGATATTGGACGGAATGGGTATAGTGAGGATACGGTAATAATCCTCCTCAGTCATCGGACGATTTTGGGCGTAGCTTAGCGTAGCCGTGGCCCAGACTCCCAGAGCCAAGAGGCTCGTTTTTATAAGTTTAATATTTTTCATTTTTATATTCTTATTGCTCTTTTCCTTCACAGTAACTCACTTTGCCCCTTCAACCCCCATTACCAAAACAAACTATACATCACCTTCCCTGCCAGCGGCAGCATCAACTCTTCACGGCCGTAGGAAGTACGCTTCGTGGCTTTGCCGCCAGGCGCAACACGAACATAATAGCGGTCGTCGATACGGTACAGGCCCTCGCCTTCGTCCGTGATGGTTTTACCCGTTCCTAACAGTGTGTATGCATTCCCTGAAGGCGAACCTTCGACGGTGACCGTACGACTTAGCCCCTTCGGTTCCGCCTTGATGTGGTCCAGAATCGTGGCCGATCCCATCGCGTAGCGCAGCACGGGCGTACCATCGGATTGCAGGCGGTAGCCCAGGTAGTTCAGGTCGGCAGAATCAGGCCATGCGGTAGCGGCGTTTGCCAATATGGCGTAGCTGCTTTGGCCCGAAATAGGCACGGTAAGTCCGGCGGTTTCGAGCAGTTGTGGTTCGCCGCGCTCGTACCACATTTCGGTCACCTCGGCAAAGGGGCCGCGCCAGGCTTGCAGCAGTGCCCCGCGGTTGAGATCCACGCTATAATGCCAGCCCAGCGGGCTGCCTACTGACAGCGCGTGGGTACGTTTGTATTTCTCTTCCTGATAATGGATAAACGACCGAATCATCTCGGGGCCATCTTCGGGATCGATGCCCAGGTAGGGCTTTGGTTCGGGAACGGGCAACGACGACAGCGCCGTGAGGTCGTAGGGCCGCAACCCCGCGCCGGTAACGCTCAGGCCCAAGGCCGGAGCGCGCCACGGGAAGCGGGCGTATTGCAGCGTGAAGCGATGCACGCCTTTGCTCAAATTGACGCTGCCCGAGTGACTGGTTTGGGAAGTACTTTCGCCCACGGCAAGTACTTCCTTGCCATCGACCGACAGTATAGCCTTCGGGCCCGATTGCGCAATATTGAAGGTATAGTCACCCACCTCCTCCACCATCATATCGCCCTCGAAGAAGAGATGAAATTCCTTTTGCCCGTTGCCCAGTTCTTGCGAAATCGCGGTTACCGCGCCCTGACCGGCTAATTTTTCGGGCTTAGCCGTCTCCCAGGCGTCAGTGTAGAGCTTGTATTTGATGTTAGAGAGCGACAGCGGCCGACGATTGCCAAGCTGCTGGTAGCCGACGTTGCGGAAAGCCACCGTTCCCTTTTCCACTTCAAAGCCCAGCGGCATCCCGTCGGCCAATGGGGAAGTATTTAGCGGTACGTAAGCGCCCTGCTGTACCACATTGTCGTTTAGGACGATGGCATTAATTCGGCCCAACTTGGGCCTTCCGGCCACCGACGCATCGTAACCCAGTTCCATCGTTTGCCACAGTCCGGCGGCCTTGGTGGCGTTCTGAATGGCAGGCTGCCCCACGAAACCACTCGTGGAGGCATCGGTGCCGTTGACCGGACCGCCGTCGGCCAGCCGGACACGCGCCCCGCCGGGCAGCGTGACGTGAGCTATGGCGCCGGGCGACAGCATGAAATCGAAACGAAGCCTCAGGTCCTGCATTTTGGCGCGGGTCGTGAGCTTCGATCCGGCCGTGCCGACCAGTACCCCGCCGTCGTCGCCGTCTTTGGACATGACGGTACTGTTGTTGGGATTCATCATCACTTCGGGCGTAGTTTTCCAGCCCTTCGGCGGGTTGTCAAACGCGCTCAGGTCACGCAGAGGCAGGGGTAAATATTGATCGGCGACTTGCGCCAGGCCAAGGCCGGGTAGGGCCATCCACAGGGCCGCAATGCGGAGGAAGCTTACTTTATTTTTGCTCTTCATCTTACAAAAGGACTAACGAATGGGTGAGAAATCGGTGGCTTCCAGGTACGTGGATTCCACTTTCTCGACCAGCTTGCCGTTGCGTTCGGAATAGTCGCGCGCTTTGACCCATTCGGGATCGGCCCGGAAGGCCTCGAACTTAGACTTGGCGGCTTCCATGTCGGGATAGGTCAGCATATATGTGAGTTGGTTGTCCATGTCGTCGGGCAGCCAATAGTTGAGGTTAGTGATGCCCTGCTTAGCAAAAAGCGCGGTGGTGTGGTTGCGGAAGCGGGCCAGCAACTCCGGTAGTTTGCCGGGATTGGTGTGGTAGGTCCGCAGCTCAAACACGCGGTTTTCCGACGCGCCCGTTACTTTCATGGGGAAAGAAAAATCGGTTTCGTGCATGAAGGTATTCACGACGCGGCTCACAATCTTGCCGCTCTTTTCGGAGTCGGACTGCACTTTTTTCCACTCAGGATCATTCGAGAAAGCCTGCCAGGCTTTGTCGCGGTAGGCGCGGTCACCGGGGTAGGACAGCACGTACACCAGCTTATTGTCGGTATTGTCGACCGGCAGCCAATAACCGACGTTGGTCATGCCGTGTTTTTCAAAAATTCGCGTCGTGTGGTCGCGGAAGCGCGTCAGCAGGGCGTCGAGGCGGCCGGGTTCGCAATAATAGACGCGCATTTCGTAGAGTCGGGACTCGTCGGCGGGGCTTTGCGGGGAAAGCGTGGCGGCGAAGACCGCGATGGCAAAAGCCAAATTCTGAATCATGAGGATAGCGTTGAAGAAAATTCTTGTTTAAATCCGGCCGAAGAAAGGCAGTCTTCTTAGAAAGCAGCCGTACCGGAACGAGGTAAAAAGTTAACCGATATCGTTATCTAATGGTTCTTTAGCTATGGTTTTGTAGATAATTTGATAAATACCCTACCGTCATGGCGTGATTCAGAAAAAATTAGCCAGATGTATCCAACCTTTTCTCCTTCTGACCTATCCCGTAAGAGTGGTGACGTGAGTCCCGACGAATTTTTTTAAGAAAAATCATCGTTGCCGAATATCATAAAAAATAATATTGCAATAAACTCATTTACAAATACTAAATACTAGGTGAAATAATCCTTATAACAAGTCATAATATACTAAATATCAAATGTTTGTGTTTTTTTTCGAGTCACGGAACAAATTGTACTTTTTAATGGTACTATCGAGGACATTTTATCGTTACAAAAAACAACTACCGTCAATCCAAATTTTACCACATAAAGAAAGGCAATCATGAAACAGCGCATTATCACCATTCTGAACAACTTTGGCCTGCAAGCTTCGGCCATCACCGACGACGCCCATTTTGTCAAAGATCTTGGTTTTGACAGTCTTGATCTGGTCGATATGATCATGCAGCTGGAGCAGGAATTCGATATTGCGATCCCCGACGAAGACTACCCCCGCATCACCTCCGTGAGCAGCCTGATGCAGTATTTGCAGGAGCAGCAGTCGGTACCCGCCTGATCGAATAATTCAGCTATATTATTTAGAGCATGTTTAAATTTTAAATAGGGCATCGGCGCATTTACTTTTGGGTGACCAAACTTAGAAGCGAATGCAAGTCGAATTCAATCAACTTTCGGCACGGGCCGCCCCGCGATGCCCGCTGGCAAATTATAGGACAAATTTTGAACGACCATCGCAAGCGCAACCGGGGCGCCGGAGCGACATAATTTACGGGACGTGGTGGACTGCATCCTTGAAATTCTGCGCACGGGTACCCAATGGCGCAATCTGAGACATCCCAGCCTGCGCTGGCAGATCGTTTATTACTATTCCCGCAAGTGGCGTTTCGATGGGACGCTGGAGCGTTTAAACAGCGAGTTGAACAAAATGGAGCGCAAACGACAGGGCAAGCAGCAGACGCCGAGCCTTATGCGCATTGATAGCCAGTCGGTTAAACTGGCTCCTTTTATGGACACTGAGCGCGGGACGGATGGCAACAAAAAGGTAACGCGGGGCGGCCCGTGCCGACGCAAGAGGCACATGATTGTCGACACGCTGGTCTTGTGCTGGGGCGTGGTAGTACATGCGGCCGACATGGCCGACGGACAGAAGGCGCACCTGCTCGTCGAGCACTGCCTGGGCTACCTAGATCGGATGCAGAAGATCCTGGTCGACCAGGCCTACCGCAAGACGTTCAAGGACTGGGTCGAGTCGAGTATGGCCGGGCTGGAAGTCGAGATCGCCTCGCGCCCTCCGAGCAGCAGGGGCTTCGTACCAGTCAAATGGCGGTGGGTCGGCGAGCGGGCTTTTGGCTGGCTGAATTTCTTCCGAAGGCACTCGAAGGACTTCGAGAGAACACCCGAAAGCGCCGAAGCATGGATATTGTGGGCCAACTGCCAAATTATCTTGAACCGATTACAATGATTATCTATAAATAATTCTTAAACACGTTCTTAAGAGATAACGCGTCGATAAATTCCGGCGCGTTATTTTTTGCGCTTCCCCTGCGGAATGGCCGCGATGACGGTCACCTCAATCTCGGCCCCGGCGGGGATACTCGCCACGCCCACCGTGGTACGGGCCGGAAATTCTCCGTTGAAGTAGGCCCCGTACAATTCGTTCACTTTGGCAAATTGCCCCAGATCTTTGATGTAGATCGTGGTGTTGACGATGTGGCTCAAATCCAATCCCTTCACCGCCAGAATAGCCCGAATGTTCTCCATGATTTGGGGCAATTCTTTTTCCAACCCGCCCGGTATAAGCTTGCGGCTCACGGGATCGAAACCCAATTGCCCCGCCACGAACAACATGTTATTAGCTAACACCCCCTGACTGTACGGTCCGGCGGGTTGCGGGGCTTTTTCGGTCAGGATGATCTCCTTTTGGGCGTAGGCTGTTAGGCTTGCCAGGAACAAAACCACGAGGGAGATAAAGGTATTTTTGATCATTGATTCCATATTGTTTCAGAAAAAGAAGCAATTTTACTGGACGGCTTACTCTTCACCTACCCAGGCTTTCATAAAGTCATTATAGAAGTCCGCTACGCCCGCAGGCATATCCGGGTCGCCGCCGCTCCAAGTTACACGGTGGGTGGTGCTATCCATTTTCAGGCTGATGTATTGGTACACGTTGCCGGGCTTGTGGTAGTCCATTTTGGCAAAATCCATCGTCTGCAAGCGTGCGAACCAGCGCTTCGCCTTACGCGGATTTTTCTTTTTTACAAATTGAAAGGTGTCCGCATTCGCCTCTTTCACAAACAATTCGCCCAAATCCAGCAGTCGGTATTCTCGCACCGTGCCGGCAAACCCACCGCCTTTTCCCACCGCCAGCGTCGCCCCGGCGTAGTCGACCGGACTGCCGGACGCCGGGCCACCCGACCGCTGTTGGCGCGCACAGCCCGATAGAATCATGATTGTAATGACTGCCAAAAGTAAGCCTTTCGTT
The DNA here is from genome assembly GCA_038242095.1 of Cytophagales bacterium. Classification (GTDB taxonomy): domain Bacteria; phylum Bacteroidota; class Bacteroidia; order Cytophagales; family Spirosomataceae; genus Persicitalea. The sequence continues at coordinate 1,055 of JBBSSJ010000255.1, read as the reverse complement.
AATTTCATGGGAATAGATTTCGGTGAACCATGCAAAAATAAAAGAATTCCTCGGAAGGCAACTCGCCGCTCACTTGACTTAAAGAAAGTCCCTCGCCTCATTCTACCGTCCCCCTCCTGGTTTGCCTGCCCGGTCCCTTCCCCTTTTTTCACTACTTTTGCGACGCTATCATTTATCAGGCCATTTTTATCCATGAATAAAGTACCGTTGCACGAGGTCCACGTGGGGCTGGGTGCCAAAATAGTCCCCTTCGCGGGGTTTGAGATGCCGGTGCGCTACTCCTCCGACCTTGATGAGCACCACACGGTGCGCAATGGCGTGGGCGTGTTCGACGTCTCGCACATGGGCGAATTCTCGGTCAAGGGTCCCCAGGCACTTGACCTGATCCAGCGCGTGTCGGCCAACGACGCCACCGCGCTTTTCGACGGTAAGGTGCAATACAGCTACCTGCCCAACGCCACGGGCGGCGTAGTGGATGATCTGCTGGTGTACCGTCGCGCGGCCGATGACTACCTATTGGTCGTCAATGCCTCTAACATCGAAAAAGACTGGGACTGGATCAGCGGCCATAATACTGAAGGCGCGGAAATGGAGAATTTATCCGACCGCCTTTGTCTGCTGGCCGTGCAGGGCCCCAAGGCTACTGCTACGCTGCAAAAACTCACGGACGAGGACCTGTCGGCCATGGAATACTATACCTTCAAAACCGGCACGATGGCCGGAATCGACGACGTCATTATTTCCGCGACGGGCTATACCGGTTCGGGCGGATTTGAGATTTACGTGGATGCAAAAGACGCCGAAGCGATGTGGAACGCCATTTTTGCCGCCGGAGCCGAGTTCGGCATCAAGCCCGTGGGCCTGGGCGCGCGCGATACGCTGCGGCTCGAAAAAGGCTACTGCCTCTACGGTAACGACATCGACGACGCCACGTCGCCCCTGGAAGCGGGGCTGAGCTGGGTCACCAAGTTCAGCAAGCCCTTCGTCAATTCCGAGGCCCTACAAGCTCAGAAAGCGAACGGCCTGAGCAAAAAACTGGTCGGCTTCGAGCTCCT
>JBBSSJ010000254.1:0-6842 GCA_038242095.1 Cytophagales bacterium | reverse complement strand
ATTCAATACCGCTCCTTCGTAAAAGACGGCAAGATGATCGGCTACCAGGCCGACATCGGTGACGGCTACTGGGGCGATCTCTACGATGAGCACCGCCGCGAAAAACTCGTCGGCGGTGATCTGAGAACTTTAAGACATATGTTACGCCCAAACGATTGGAACAGCTACATCATCCGCTGCCGCGGCAATCACCACGAACTTTACATCAATGGCGTCAAGACCGTCGATTACATGGAGAAAGATGCCAGTATCCCCGCCAGAGGCATCATCGCCGTACAAATTCACAGCGGCGGCGCGGGACAGGTCGAGTTCCGGGATTTGACGATTACTGAATTTTTTTAGAGACATTATACAAGTAAAGAAACACCCGTGCAGCCTTCTATCCAGCAAAACTCATATAATAACCATGAAAATATCACGCTCTAATTCCTCATTCATTCTGGCGTTCGCCGCCATTACCTTGTTTGCGCCATTCGCGCAGGCCCAGAAAGGCTCCCTCGACGACCTGAGTTTCCTGGAAGGCCGCTGGCTTGGCAACTTCAACGGCGGCCCCATCGAGGCAGCCTGGTCCGCACCAGTGGCGGATAACATCATCGGCTACATCCGCATGATGAAGGATGACAAGCCTACCATGTACGAGTTGTTTGTCTTCGAGCAGACCAAGGATGGCCCCGTTGCGATGGTGAAGCACTTCAATCCGGGTATGGTGGGTTTGGAAGAGAAAGACCAGCACGACCACTACAAATTTCTCAAGGCAAACGACAAGGAGGCCTTATTTGAAAAAGACGACGCCTCAGTACGCATCTTTTACGAGCGCCGCTCCCCCACCCAACTCGTGATCCGGCGTGCGGTCGAAAAAGACGGTTGGCGGTCCGTCGATTTGTTCGTGTTTGATAAGATGAAGGAATGAAGGGTATAACGAAGGGAGGGGAGCCGCGCTGATTTTACACAAATCAGCGCGGCTGCCTTTTGTTACACCGACCTTAAAAGCAATAGAAAGAATAGGAAATACTTCGTAAATGACACATTTGAGCACGTGATGAGACAATAGATCAAACATTTGAAACAATAGGATAAGAATCTGCAACAATACTACAAACTACCAGAGACGGTATCGCCTTACCTTTATAAGAGAAGTTTTCCGGGTTTTATCGGGCAGCTTCCTAAGAAAACCTCAAAGGTAAAATGTATGAAAACTGCAAGCATCCTCCTCGTGGGGGTGGGCATCTTGGCAGGCTGCCAAAGCCCGCCCGTTATGCACCAACACAACCGCATTGGTCTCGAGCGAATCCTGGCCGATGATCCCGCCACCGCCATCGGGCATTTCAATCGTTCGATTGAAGCCAACCCCCAACATCCCGACGCTTACGTGTACCGGGGTGACGCCAATGCTAGTCTGGGAAATTACCCGGAAGCACTGGCCGACTACGACTCTGCCCTGATTTTCGACCGAAACCACACCTCAGCCTACGTCGGACGGGGCAATGCACGGTACCAGATGGGGGAATTCACCGCGGCAATCCGGCAGTACAGCCTGGCTCTGGCGCTTAATCCCCGGCTGAGCGATGTGTTCTTTAACCGGGGCAACGCCCGTCTGAAAGTTCGGGATGTCCCCAACGCTATCCGGGATTTTGATAAAGCCATCGCCCTGCGGCCAGAATTCACCGATGCCTATTACAACCGGGGCATCGCCCGATATGATGCGGGCGATTGGCGCGGTGCCGTGAACGATTACAGCGCGGCGGCCGAAGCCAGCACCAAAAGGCCCGACGTGTACTGTAATCGGGGGGCAGCCTATTTTAAATTAAAAGCCTACGGCCAGGCATTATCTGACTTCGACAAGGCGCTGGGTCTCTCTCCAAAATATGCCGATGCTTATAACTACTGGGGCAAGGTAAAGTACCTGCTGGGTGATCGCGAAGGCGCGGTAATCGACTACAAGCGCCCTCTGAGCCTCCGTATCGAGTCCTCGACCGACTACGCAATCGAAAATAGAAAGTAAACAACCTTAATCTTTTTCACCTAAAACCTCAACGTTTATGAAACTCTTCATTTTTTCATTCGTGTCCGTTTTCGCATTCATCGGTGTCATCGACACTAAAAAGTACGATCATCTTAACTTTTCCAGCGACGAATTCGACATCTCGTGGGATGATAATACGGAAGATTTGTGGCCGTAGATCTGCTGCATTTACTACGCCTGCCGCGTCCGATTCCGAACTACAAGTGTTCGGAATCGGACGCTTATATTTTAAGATAGCCTTGAAGTTCAACCAGTTAATATTGTGGTACAAGTTTTTGTAGTTTATTGGACATACACTCAAGTCCGCCCAACGTGGCCCGCCCTACAAAACCAACCCCATGCTTCGCAACTATCTAAAAATAGCCTACCGAAACCTCTTGCGCAGCAAAGCGTTCTCGGCCATCAACATCGTCGGCCTGTCGATCGGGCTGGCGACTTGTATGATTATCGGCCTCTTCGTTCTGGACGAATTGAGCTTCGACCGTTTTCACGAGAAGGCTGATCGCATCGTGCGGGTGACGTTCCGGGCCAATATGGGCGGCAACAAAATCGAGGAAGCTAACGTCATGCCGCCCACTGCTCAAACCATGCAGCGCGATTACCCCGAAGTACTGGAAGCCACGCGGCTACGAACGGCGGGTGCCTTCATCATCGAGAAAGAAGATAAAATTTTCAAAGAAGAAGGCGTGGCCTTTGCCGACTCAAATTTCTTTCAGGTATTCAGCTTTCCGCTGTTGGCGGGCGATGCCCGAACCGCTCTGATGAAGCCAAATACGCTGGTTATTTCGGAGAAAATGGCCCAAAAGTACTTTGGCAACCAAGATCCCATTGGCAAGACCCTTTCCACTAAAAACTACGGAGAAGTGCTGGAAGTATCGGGCGTGATGGCCGATATGCCCGCCAATTCACATTTTCACTTTGAGTTCCTGATTGCGATGGCGGGATTGGAAGAAGCCAAAGCTAATTCCTGGATGCAATCGGAATTCTACACCTACCTCGTGCTGCCCAAAAATTACGACTATCGCCAACTGCAAGCCAAAATGCCGCAAATGGTAGCGAAGTATTTCGGGCCGGGGATTCAGCAGGCGTTCGGGATGTCTTTTTCTAAATTCAGGCAGGAAGGCAATGAACTCGGCCTATTCCTGCAACCGCTGACCGACATCCACCTGCATTCCGATTTTGACTACGACATCGCCGCTTCGGGTGATGTGCGCTACGTCTATATTTTCGGAGCCATCGCGCTGTTCATGCTGCTGATCGCCTGCATTAACTTCATGAACCTCAGCACCGCCGGAGCGTCGAAGCGGGCGAGAGAAGTGGGCATCCGCAAAGTCATGGGTTCGGTCAAGAGTACCTTGATCGGACAGTTTTTGCTGGAATCCATTCTGCTGACCGCCGTGGCGTTGGTGTTAGCGGTAGTTATCGTGGTACTGGCTTTGCCCTTTTTCAATACGTTAGCTGACAAAAATCTGACGCTCAGCTTCACCGCCATGCCATGGCTACTGCCGGGGCTCCTGCTCCTGGGGTTAGTTGTGGGCATACTGGCGGGTAGTTATCCAGCCTTTTTCCTGTCTTCCTTTAAGCCCACTACAGTCTTAAAAGGCGGCTCCAACCCAGGCAGATTTGCCAGTGGGCGACGTTCTATCAGCTTGCGGGGAACGCTGGTCGTGGTGCAGTTTTGTATTTCAATCATCCTCATCGTCGGTACGACGGTCGTGTACCAGCAACTGCGATTTATCCAAAATGCCAAACTCGGCTACGACAAGGAACAAGTCCTAGTGTTGCAGGAGACTTACCGTCTGGGTCAGAACGAGGCATTGCTCAAAAAACAACTCTTGCAGGATTCACGCGTCGTAGATGCGACGATCTCGGGTTACGTACCAGCCGGGCCTTCGTTTAATAATAACTTTATGGTGTATGGCGACAATAAAGTCGGCCAATTCATCAAAGGAGTCCGCTACGCCGTGGACGAAGACTACATTCCTACACTAGGCATGGAAATGGTCGTCGGGCGGAATTTCTCACCGACGTTTGGTACTGATTCATCAGGGGTTATCATCAACGAAACGGCGGCTAAACAAATGGGTTGGGGGCAGGATGCTCTTGGCCACACGATCACCAATCCTAATAACGACGGTACACGGGACGTTTTTCACGTCGTCGGCGTCGTGAAAGATTTCAATTTCAAATCACTGCACGAACGCATCGGGCCGCTGATGCTAACACTGGGCAACAACAATGGCGCGATGCTGGTGAAGGTGAAAACCCGCGATATTCCCGCCCTGCTGGAATCCATAGAAAAGCAGTGGAATACCCTTGCGGTGGATGCGCCCATCGCGTACTCTTTCCTGGAAGAAAATTTCGCCGCCACCTACCGCGCCGAACAGAAAACGGGCCAAATTCTGGGTCTTTTCGCTGGGTTGACCATCTTCGTCGCCTGCCTGGGCCTGTTTGGCCTGGCCACGTTCACCGCTGAGCAGCGCACCAAAGAAATCGGCGTTCGCAAGGTACTGGGCGCGAGCGTGAGCGGCATTGTGGCTTTACTTTCCAAAGATTTTTTAAAGTTAGTGGCAATTTCAATCGTCATTGCCAGCCCCATTGCCTGGTACACGATGCATTTTTGGTTGCAGGATTTTGCCTATAAAATCGACATCAGTTGGTGGGTTTTCGCGCTGGCGGGTTTGCTGGCGGTCGGGATCGCACTGTTTACTGTTTCGTTTCAGTCAGTGCGGGCAGCACTGGCGAATCCGGTGGAGTCGCTGCGGTCAGAATGAGGTAGAAAGCAATACTTGGGAAGGAATACCGAGCTTTTCGTGAAATACTTTAGCCAGTTTGAGTGTGAGCGGTTTTTTTCGGTTTAGTAGAGCCGAAACATAGCTCTTGCTCCCTACCCATTCAACCAAATCTTTACTTTTCAGCCCTTTATCATCCATTTTTAACTTGATAGCTTCGATAGGATCCGGCGAAGGAACAGCGTAGTGTTCGTCTTCGTAAGCTTTGATGAGCAGTAGCGCAACTTGCAAGTCGTCACCCGCCTTGCTACCTAGTTCAGGTTTGTTATCAAACTGCCGGTCTACCCAGTCCAACATAGACTCGTATGCTTTATCGCCTCTGATTGGTTTTAAATCCATATCTCTAGTTGTTCTTTAACTACTTTTTGTACTTGATCGCCTTCACATCAACCTTTTCGTATTCAGCGTGGGTACCAAACCACTTGATCTGAACTGCTTTATAACCTTGCCGAAGTGGACAAAGTAAGTTTAGGAAATCCACCGTTCAATCAATCTTTATCCATTTCTCACATAACATACAACGGCCCCAAAGGTGAGATTCAAAGGAATTTGTACCGGAAATACGCAGATACCGATCTACTGGACACCTACGATATAAAACTCATCGCCGGGCGCAATCTGCTGCCCAGCGATAGCGTGCGCGAGTACGTCATCAACGAAACAGCCGTACGCGAATTCGGCTTTCAGAATCCGCAGGAGGCCATCGGCAAATTCTTAGGAGACAAGAAACCAATCCCGATCGTGGGCGTAGTGGCCGATTTTCACGCCTCGAAAATGAGCCAAAAAATCGACCCTCTCGCACTGATGACCGAAAAAGACAGAACGGGAAGCTTCAACGTAAAACTGGCCTCCAACAAACCCGCCGACTGGCAGGCGGGCATCCAGAAAATGGAAATGCTGTGGAAGCAGACCTATCCTGACGCGCCCTTTGAGTACAAGTTCTACGACGACATGCTCGTGGAATACTACAACTCTGAGCGCCGGATGACCCAAATCATCAATCTCTCCACGGGTATCGCCATTCTTATTAGCTGCCTGGGTTTGTTCGGTTTGTCCACGCTCACCGCCTTTCAACGCACGAAGGAAATCGGCGTTCGTTAGGTACTCGGCGCGAGCGTCGCCAGCATCGTTGGGATGCTGTCCAAAGATTTTGTGCTGCTGGTCGTGATTGCGCTGGTCATCGCCAGTCCCATCGCCTGGTACTTCATGAACCAATGGCTGGCGGATTTCGCCTACCATGTCGATATTTCGTGGTGGGTATTCGCCCTGGCAGGATTGACGGCAGTAGTCATTGCATTGCTGACGGTGGGGTATCAGGCCGTGCGGGTGACACTGATGAATCCGGTGGAAAGTTTACGAAGTGAATAACCTCCAACTGTCCGATTCCGAAATAGACTGTTCGAAATCGGACAGTTTATTATGTATTGATTTTAATAAAGCTCTGTTCTTCAATTAGTTGATTTTTAGGCATAGGTTTTATTCCTGTCGTAGGAGCGGACCCGTTTGTCCGCCCGGCCAGCGTAAGCAACCGGCACAACGATTCTGTATTGCAGCATTCAGACGAACACATAGGTTCGCCCCTACAAAAACTAGTTATTATGCTCTCCAACTACCTAAAAATCGCCTACCGCAACCTCGTTCGTAACAAGGCGTATTCCTTCATCAACATCGGTGGCCTGGCGGTGGGCATGGCTGTGGCGATCATGATCGGCCTGTGGATGAACGACGAACTGACGTTCGACCATTACCACAAAAACCACGACCGCATCGCGCAGGTGTACCAAAACCAGACTTTCAACGGTAAAATTAATACCGGAGCAGCCATTCCCCGCCCGCTTGAAATGTCCCTGCGCAATGACTACGGTGAGAATTTCAAATATCTCGTGATGAGTAGCTGGCGGTTCAGGAGCATCCTGAGCCACGGCGAGAAAAAGCTGGTAAAGCAGGGCAATTTCATGCAGCAATCGGCTCCCGACATGCTGGGGTTGGAGATGATTTTGGGGCAAAAAAATGGCTTGAAAGATCCT
>JBBSSJ010000253.1:0-6850 GCA_038242095.1 Cytophagales bacterium | reverse complement strand
TGGACGAACACATGTGGCAGGGCATCGGCGTGGCGGCTTTTGCCTGGGTAGCCTGGGCGGTTCACTCTGATTTTTTTTACAAAAAATTTCCCGTTAGCCGGTTCGTGTACCTGCCCGCGCTGGGTGTCGCCACAATTTTGACGATGGTAGCCGGTCACCACGGCGGCAGCCTGACCCACGGCGAGGGTTACCTGACGGCTTACACCCCCGAACCGTTTCGGGCCATGGCGGGTATGGAGCCCCGACGTGAGGAGATGACGGAGATCAAACCCATCGCCAACGTGCCAGAGGCCATCGTGTATCAGGATATCGTGCAGCCGATGCTCAACGTCCATTGCACGTCCTGTCATAACGGTACCAAACAGAAGGGCGATTTGCGCATGGATAGTTTCGCTCACCTGACCAAAGGCGGCGAAGGCGGACCGATTTTCGTGGCGGGCAAAAGTATAGAAAGCGAAATGCTCAAGCGTTGCCTGCTGCCCCTCGACGACGACGACCACATGCCACCCAAAGGCAAGCCGCAACTCTCCGATAACCAGATTGCGCTATTGGCGTGGTGGATCGACCAGGGCGCACCCGTCGATAAAAAGGTGGCCGAACTGAAAACCGATGACAAGATCAAACCCGCCCTAGCCTCTCTGAGCGAGGATGAAAACGCCGAAGAAGGGGATGGCTACAACGCCACCGGCTCGCCCGTGTTGAGTCTGAAAGTACCCGCGCCGGACGAAAAGGCAGTGGCGGCCCTCCAATCCGTTGGCCTGTTGGTCAACCCCGTTGCGGCCGAGCAAAACCTGCTGGAAGTAAGCGCGGTAAATGCGAAGCAGTTTTCGGATGCCAAAATTGCTTTACTCACGCCTTTGGCGCAGCAAATCATTTGGCTGAAACTCGGTAACACTCAAATCACCGACGCGGCCCTGATCGAAATAGCTAAACTTAAAAACCTTAATAAACTGCATCTTGAGTACACGGCCATCGGCGATGCCGGATTGAATAATCTTCGTGACTTACCTTACCTCGAATACCTCAATTTGATTGGTACCAAGGTAACCGACGCCGGGCTGCAAAGTCTGGCGGGTTTGAAAACTATCAAAAGTATTTTCGTTTGGAAATCCGCTGTGACGGAAGTAGGCGTGGCCCAACTTCGCAAGGCCCGTCCTGACTTGAATATCGTCACGGGATTGGACGAAATTCAGGTCGCTGCCTTCTTGGAAGCGGGTAAGGGGGACTCGGCTCAAGTGGCTAAGAAAGAGGAGAAATAGTGGTATATTGGCAGTATAATTTACTTTTTTAATAAAATAAAACGTATAGTTATGGAAGTTAAAGAGGAGATTCAATATCAAGTCGGCGAAATGACAAAAGATCCGCTCGACATGACGGACGAGGAATTGATCGAGTGGGAACGGGAGTGCGCCGACGACGCTAGGAAGTATCTTTTTTCCATCGGTCAACCACTGGTGTATCGGCGGGAAGATGGCCGTTTCGTTGGCGAAATTGGAGATGGGCGAATCGAGGCGGTCCAATGAACATATATTTAATTGTTGGCCCTCCCGGCGCAGGAAAAGCACGAACGCCAGAAAGTTGATCTCGAAAAAAGCACCAATCTCCATCCCTCTTGGGTATTTCAAATTGGGTATTTCAAAATAATCTGGAGGCCCTCTTAATTTGAAACGTAAAGCGCGTTTTTGCCAGCTAATCGCATTTAATAGCTGTTTTTAATTTTTTTTAATAAATAAATCATATCTATACAGTATATTTGCTATTTCATCTTCTTATAGGAACATATACATAACATCAAATCCCATCGCTTATGTAGGAATGAAAATGAGTACTCCCGGAATCGCATTTTGCCCAGAGCGTAAGCCCCTCACTACCGCCCAACCTATGACTAGTTGGCCCTGAGCCATCCACGCCAATCAACGATCGACGCTACACAATTTCAATTTTATCGAAAACTAATCTATGAAAATCACTACACAAAGCGCCAGTCTGCTCGGCAGACTTTGGCTATTTACGCTAACCCTACTCTTGACGGTTTCCTTCGGCGCATTCGCGCAGGATCTGGCCGTTACGGGTAAGGTTAGCGACGAAACCGGGGTCGGTATTCCCGGTGTCAATATTTTGGTAAAAGCCACGACTACCGGAACTACCACCGACGCCGAGGGGACGTACCTTCTCAATGTGCCGAATGGCAATGTCACGCTCATTTTTTCTTCCATCGGCTATGTGTCGCAGGAAGTACTGCTCAATGGCCGCTCCAAACTGGATATTCAACTTCTGTCCGATACCAAAGCACTCAATGAAGTGGTAGTGGTGGGTTATGGTGTTCAGAAAAAGGAAACCATCACGGGTTCGGTTACGTCCGTTAAAGGAGACGAACTGGTAAAGTCACCTGCGGTCAACCTGGCTAACTCGCTGGCGGGTCGCCTGCCGGGCGTAACGGTCGTGAACCGTTCGGGTGAGCCCGGCTACGACGGCGCTACCATTCGTATTCGCGGCGGTAACACGTTGGGTAACAACAGCGCGCTGATCGTTATCGACGGTATTCCGAACCGTAATGGTGGTCTGGACCGTATCAATCCTGCCGATATCGAGAGTATTTCGGTACTGAAAGATGCCGCCGCCGCAATTTACGGTTCGCGCGCAGCCAACGGCGTAATCCTGATTACTACCAAGCGGGGTAAAACAGGTAAGCCTTCGCTGTCCTACTCCTTCAACCAGGGATTCTCCAATCCAACGGTAGTACCTAAGCTGGCCGATGCCGCTCAGTACACCAGCATGTTGAACGATCTCAACATTTACGAGCTCCCCACGGCTGAATGGGCGGCCGCCAACGAGGCTTACAAAACTACGGGTGTGTACACGGGTCCCGATGGCAAGGTGCGTAAAGCACCCTACACACAGGATGATTTCCAAAAGTACCGCGATGGTTCCGATCCCTGGGGCCACCCGAACACTGATTGGTACGGAGAGACTTTCAAGAAAAACTCTCCGCAGGTGCGCCACAACGTGCAGTTGACGGGTGGTTCGGAAAATGTCCGTTACCTGGCTTCGCTGGGGTACCAAAACCAGGATGCTTACTACATTAATTCTGCAACGGGCTACAAGCAGTATGACCTGCGGATCAATCTTGACGCGGATATCAACAAATATGTAAAGGTGAATCTGGGTATTTTGGGACGGCAGGAAAACCGCGCCTTCCCGACCAAAGGTGCAGGTGTCATCTTCCGGATGCTGCAACGCGGCAAGCCCCAGGAGCCAGCCTATTGGCCCGACGGTCGACCAGGCCCTGATATCGAAAACGGCGAGAATCCAGTGGTTGTCACCACGGATCTGAGCGGCTACGAAAAGGACATTCGCAACTATGTGCAGACCAATGGCTCGCTGGAAATCAAGATTCCCGGTGTAAACGGGTTGAAAGTGACCGCCACGGCGGCTGTTGACAATTTGAGCCGTAACACCAAGCGCTGGCAGATACCCTGGACGCTTTACCAGCGGGGTACTGGTTTTGAGGCCGACGGGGTGACACCCAAGCTGGTAGCGAGCGTTCGCGGACCTTCGGAGCCTAACCTGACTTTGGGAAATAACAACCAATTAAACATTCTGTTGGGCGGTAACATCAACTACGATAAGACGTTTGGTAGCCATACCGTCAACTTGCTGGTTGGCTCCAACCGGGAGACGATTTCGGGCGATAATATGAGTGCGTTCCGGCGTTACTTCATTTCACCCGCCCTGGATCAGCTTTTTGCCGGAGGAGACAAATCGAAAGACAACGGTGGTGGCGCTTATAACTCCGCTCGTTTGAACTACTTCGGTCGGGTTGGCTACAACTTTAAGGAAAAGTACATCGCTGAATTCTTGTGGCGCTATGATGGCTCGGACATTTTTCCAAAAGCCACGCGTTACGGCTTCTTCCCCGGCATCATGGCGGGTTGGGTAGTATCGGAAGAAAACTTCTGGAAAAACAACGTTCCGGTTGTAAACTTCCTGAAACTGCGCGGTTCGATCGGTCAGTTAGGTAACGACCAAATCGATACCTATCAATATCTGGCTACTTATGGTTTCAACAGCTACATCATTGGGGGCAGCGAAACCAAAACGCTTTTCGAAACCCGGGTTCCCAACGAGGACATTACGTGGGAAGTAGCTACCAACTCCAACATCGGTTTGGATGCCCAGCTGTTTGATGGCAAGGTAACGGTTGAGCTAGATGCATTCAGTAACCATCGGACCAATATCCTTTGGTTTAAAAATGCCTCTGTGCCCAGCACGACTGGCCTGAGCCTGCCCCGCCAGAACATCGGCGAGGTTAAAAACCGGGGCTTCGAGTTCAATATTGGCTATCGTAACTCGTACAAGGAGTTCAAGTACAATTTCAGCGTGAATGGCGGCTACGCGCAGAACGAGATTATCTTCTGGGATGAGGCTCCCGGTGCTCCCGAGTGGCAACGTTCCACGGGTAAGCCGATGAACACCTATGTTATCTATAAATACGACGGGGTGTTCAAGGATCAGGCAGAAATTGACGGCGACCATCCTGACTACTCGGCGATTCAGAAAAATCTGCGCCCCGGCGACATGAAGTATGTAGACTACAACAAGGATGGCAAAATTACGGCTGATGACCAGGTTCGGCTGTCCAACACCAATCTGCCTTTATTCCAGGGCGGTATGAATTTGGGCGCTCAGTTCAAGAACTTTGACCTAACTGTGCTGTTCCAGGGTGCAGCTGGCGCCAAGCAATACGTGAGCACAGGAGAAGCCGGTAACATCGGTAACTACCTGTTGGATCAATACGAAAACAGATGGACCATCGATAATCCAAGCAGCGTTCATCCGCGTATAGCTAATCGGAGTGATCAATACTATTCAGGTGGTAACGATTATTGGCTGCGCAGCTCGGATTACATTCGCTTGAAGAACCTGGAACTTGGCTATTCGATTCCTGCTCAAATTGTAAGCAAGGTAGGATTGAGTAATTTCCGGGTCTATTTCAATGGTCTGAACATGATCACCTGGGACAAGTTGAAGGTGTTCGATCCAGAAGCGGATAACTCGACGGGTTACTATTACCCGCAGCAGAAGGTTATCAATTTCGGCCTGACCGCCTCATTCTAAATAATTTAAAACAGAACACTATGAGAAAATATAAATTTTTAGGTCTGGCATTCGTGGCGGGCCTTGTGACGGTGACGAGTTGCAACGACGACTTTGTAAACACACAGCCGCTCAACCAATTATCGCAGGAAGCAGTATGGACTGATGCGGCATTAGCAGAAGCTTTTGTGACCAACATTTATGGTGGTCTTGGCAACGGCGGCTTCGACGAGCAGATGCTCGCTTCCCTTACTGATGATGCGATGTTCACCCACCCGGGTCGTAATATCACCACTGTTACCGAATCGCGCTCCAGTCCATCGGATCCGGGCTGGACAAGTGGCAACTACGAATTTGGTACCATGTATTCCCGCATCCGAGCTACCAACCTGGCGTTGGAGAACCTGGCCGATCCCAAGTTTCCCAATACAAACAACATTGTGGAGCGTTTGCAGGGCGAAGCCAAATTCATGCGGGCCTATTATTACCATCAGCTCGCCCGCTACTATGGTGGTGTGCCTTTGATTGATCGGCCTTACAAATTAGGAGAAGCTGATTATACCGTTGCGCGAAACACCTGGGCTGAAACGGTAGACTTCATCGTGAAAGATCTAGATGAAGCTATTAAGCTTCTGGATGGTAAAAATCTGGCAAAAGGGCGCGCTTCCAAAGCGGCGGCGTTAGCTCTGAAAGCCCGGATCCTTACTTACGCGGCCAGTGACCTGCACGACATTCCCACCGCCAAGGCGAAGTCAAGTGTCATTGCCGCATACGCGCAGCCTGAGTTGTTAGGCTATTTGACGGGTGACCGTATTGCGCGCTGGCAATTGGCCAAGGATGCGGCCAAAGCAGTGCTTGACTTAAATCGTGGCTACAAGCTGGACTTAACTACGCCTGCTACGCCACCTGCCCAAGGCATGACGAACTACATGAACGTCGCCTTGGCGCGTAACGGTGGGGAGACGGAGATCTTATTTGGCCGCTATTTTATCAACGCCAAGCAAGAGGGCGGTGGCCAAATCGGCTTGTATAATGGTCCCAACGGCTACAATAACTGGGCGGGTAACTCACCAATCCAGTTGCTGGTGGACGATTACGAAATGCTGGACGGCACCAAGTTTGATTGGAGCAATCCCGCGCAGGCATCGGATCCCTATGCTAACCGCGATCCGCGATTCGATGCTTCCATCATGCACGAGGGCACCCCGTGGAAGGTACGTTCTAACGCCAACCTACCCAAGGATCCCGCCAGCCAGATTCAGACGGGTCGCTACGAGGTGGTCGACGCTACGGGTAAAAAAGTGACGCACTTTGGCTTGGACACGCGCAACAGTTCTATTGAAGACTGGAACGGGAGCTACACGGGTTATTACATGCGCAAGTTTACCGATCCCAATCCGGCCATCGTGGATCAGAACACTTACCAGGAGATTCCCTGGCCTTTCCTGCGCTACACCGAGGCGGTATTCAACTACGCCGAGGCCTGCATAGCCCTGGGACAAGAGGAAGAAGCGCGCATGTGGCTCAATAAGATTCGTTTCCGCTCCGGGATGCCCGCCATCACGGATGCCGGATCAGCTTTGGTAGCTCGTTTTCAGAATGAAAAGCGCATCGAAATGGTGTACGAAGAGCAGCGTTACCACGATACACGTCGCTGGATGATTGCTCCTAGAACCTTGGGGCGCCAACCCAACGGTATTCAAATCGTGGGAACACTCAAGCCTGGTAAATCGGTGAGCGTGTACAAATACAG
>JBBSSJ010000252.1:0-6868 GCA_038242095.1 Cytophagales bacterium | reverse complement strand
GCACTTTTTTCAAAAGAAAGTCACGATTCGCTATCCCGAAGTGAAACGTTATTTGGGTCCAGTGTTCCGGGGCCGTCACGTACTCAAGCGCGACGCCGAGGGCCGTGAGCGCTGCACGGCTTGCGGGCTGTGTGCGGTGGCTTGCCCGGCTGAAGCTATACAAATCGTGGCCGAAGAGCGGCAGAAAGGTCAGGAGCACCTGTATCGTGAGGAGAAATACGCCGCTATTTACGAAGTGAACATGCTGCGCTGTATTTTCTGCGGCTTATGCGAAGAGGCTTGTCCAAAACAGGCTGTGTACCTGCGTCACGACGAATTTGTGCCCGTCTTCACCGAGCGCGATCAAGTCATTTGGGGAAAGGATCTTTTGACCGAAAACATGAACAACCGTTATCTGCGCAAAGCCTGGACCAAGGAAGAAGCCCACGAACAAGACTTGCTTGAGGCACAGGGCAACCATGTTGAGGTACTTCCCCGAGCCAATCCATAAATCGGAACGACCTCATTCGTCATTCTTAATTCTTCACAGGTCTGCCAACCCGGACATTATTAAAAAATTATGATCCCTGCTACTCTATCCCTATTCTACTTTCTGTCGTTCCTGACGGTTCTGAGTGCGCTAATGGTGATTTTCTCGCGTAGCTCTATCCACAGTGTGCTTTACCTGATTTTGACTTTTTTCTGTCTCTCCGGGCATTACATACTGTTGAACGCCCAATTTTTGGCGGTAGTCAACATTATCGTCTACGCCGGGGCAATCATGGTGCTTTTCCTGTTCGTTATTATGTTCCTGGATATGAGAGAAGAAGAAAAGGATTTGGTACCTAACGTGACTAAAATTGCTGCCCTTATCGTGGGTGGTACCATCTTTGTAATTCTTTTTGGCGCCTACCGTAAATCAACGGTCGACGGTTTCGAGCCCGGTCTTCATAATTCCCAGACAGGCATGGTCGAGAGCCTTGGCCAGGTACTTTTCCGCGACTATCTTTTACCCTTTGAGTTGGCCTCCATTCTTTTCCTGATTGCAATGGTTGGGGCGGTCATGCTGGGTAAGCGGGAGGTGGGCGAGCGGCATTTTTAAGCGCCTGCCTTGGTGATAAAACAACAGCTACAATCTGATCAAGCTAAAATAACTACGCAGCTTACCTTGCGAGGTTTTTGGCTTGTCCTGATCGCCAACGGTTTATTTGCTTTATCTATTAACCTATTAATTTTCTTCGGGGCGGTCAGCCTGCCCAGATCTTCCGATAATCTCTGGCAGCCGCGTGCCCTGGGATTGATCGTTTATACCGTTCAGATAAGCTTGATCATATTCTTGATCCGAAGGTTTGCCTCAGCGCGCTGGTTGAGTGCCCCGTTTGGATTTAAGAGTGCCCGAATGGGAGTAATGGTTAGCATTACGCTGTGGTTAATTGTTAGTGCTTATCTCTATTATCGGAGTCCCGATGCAGCGGATCGACTCAATTCCACGCATAGCTTTATCCGCTTCATTACGATTTTCCTGCTCAATTCCATTCCGGGTGCGCTGATCGAAGAGTTTTTATTTCGATACCTGCCCGTGCGATACGCCGAAAGTCAGCGGCTTTCCCGACGCCGTACCGTTCAGCTCTTTTTGCTGGTGCTTATTTTCTTTACGGCTACCCACATACCTGCCTACCTATGGCAATACCATCTGCCGTTACAAGCATTGTGGAGTCCCCTGGCGATGGGCGCGGCCTTCTTCTTTGTATACTACGCCACGAGAAACCTTGTGTTTACGGCCCTCTTTCACGCCTACACCAACAATGCCTGGGTAATTTTTGGCCCGGCTACATTTAAAGATTATTCGCTGGTGATCGTGGTAAGCATCATCTGGTACTTCTGGCGCACGCAATGGTCGAGGAAGATGCGGTAGCACTCGACCTGTAATTCCGTAATACTTATCTAAAAGTTCAGCAGTAACCCTGCCTGAGCTTCTATTAATTCCGAAATAAAACGGTCGGTAATTTTTCCCTTAATAAAGTTATTCCGCATCATGGGAATCCGCACCTTCTGCGCCATTACATTCATGCCTAGATAGTTAAGTACATCGGTAAGATGACTAATACCCAAAGCATTGCCCATTACCCCATCTGAAAGACCTACTAACGCGCACTTTTTATTCAATAGCGGGCTTGGATAGCTCAGGCCGTCTAAAAAAGCCTTGAATACGCCAGGAAAGGAACTGTTGTACTCGGGTACGATGAAAACGAATTTAGCGGAGGCCTCCACCATACCGTGCAAAACGTTGAATTCATCGTTCTGCCCCGTTTGATCGTACAGCGCGGTGTAGGTAAAATCGGCAGGCAATCGAGCAAGATCCAGGATCTGACATTCCGCACGATGATGGGTCAGCAACTGCTGGTAATAATATGCTATCTCGATGGTCTTGGAAAGAGGGCGGTTGGTACCTGCAACGATAGTTATCATTTAAAATGGGTTCTGATTTCTTGTTAACAATAAGAATAACGGGTAAATAGTTTAATTTGAATTCTGCTGTTCCGTTGCATTTAGGGCATTTATGCTTTGTAGAAAAGCGTTCGTATATTGCCTACTACCGATGATAGCCACATTGCTAAACCGAATCTGTGCCCACAAACGGGCAAAGCTGTTTTAAGAATTGACTCTCACGCCACAAAATACAATGCCTTGAACAATCGGTCTGAGTGCTCACGGGCTTTTGAATATTCCAGATGGGTTACATTAGAAAATTAAAAATCCGGTAATCAAAAGTAATGATTTCAAAAAAAGCGAAATACGCGCTCAAGGCCCTGAAAGTCCTGGCCGAAAATTACGGCAAAGGGCCGATGCTGATTTCGTACATCGCCGAGCGTGAGAAGATTCCGCGCAAATTCCTCGAAGCAATTCTTTTGGATTTACGAAACAGCGGCATTCTGCAAAGTCAGAAAGGTAAGGGTGGCGGGTACTTGCTGCGCGTGCCGCCGGGAGAAGTAAAATTTTCGAAGATACTGCGCGTCATCGACGGACCGATTGCACCCACGCTCTGCGTGTCGCTGTTCTTCTACGGCAAGTGCGCCGACTGTGCCGACGAGGAGGCCTGCAGTTTGCGTACAGTTATGGAAAAATGGCGCGACGCCAACCTTGCCGTGCTGGATCAAACCACGCTGATGGATTTGATCAATAATTCTAATTTAGTTTAAGGTACTATCAAACGAAAAGAGCGCGGATGAATCGTCATCCGCGCTCTTTTTGCAAAAATAATTTTCAGTATCAAACAGGAGTTCCTGCCAGTCGCGACGCGATACCGTCATGAATCTGCGTCAAGGTTTCTTCTAACCCATACTCCCAATTCCAGCCGGGATAGTGCGATTTGAACTTCGTCAGGTCGCTGATATACCAGATATGGTCGCCGGAGCGGTTGGTCTCCGAGTAGGAATAGGACATCTTTTTACCCGAAATTTTCTCACACAGCGCGATTCCTTCCAACATTGAGCAGTTGGCAAAACGTCCGCCGCCCGCATTGTACACCTCGCCGGGACGCGGATTTTGGTAGAAATGCCAGAACATATTTACCAGATCGTGGCTGTGGATATTATCCCGTACCTGCTTGCCTTTATAGCCAAAAATAGTGTAGTGATTGCCGGTGATAGCGCATTTCATGAGATAAGCTAAAAAGCCGTGCAATTGCGCACCGGAGTGGTTGGGCCCCGTGAGGCAGCCGCCCCGGAAAACGCCAGTCTTCATGCCAAAATACCGGCCATACTCCTGCACCATGACGTCCGCCGCCACTTTGGAAGCCCCGAAAATGGAGTGCTTCGTGTGATCGATGCTATGTTGCTCGTCGATTCCGTTCTCAAAATAAGGGTGATTCTCGTCAATTTCGTAGCGGGTTTCCAATTCCACCAGCGGCAGGTAGTTGGGGTTATCGCCGTATACTTTATTGGTAGAGGTGAAAATAAACACCGCCTCGGGGCAATTCAACCGCGTCATTTCCAGCATATTGATCGTACCCACTGCATTCACGCCAAAATCAGTGAAAGGCTCGCGCGCGGCCCAATCGTGGCTGGGTTGGGCGGCTGTGTGAACGATCAGCTTGATGTCGACGCCGTATTCCTTGAAAATCGGCTCTAACTGGCTCACCTCGCGGATGTCGGCGTTGTAATGCTTGTAATTGCTGTACGTATCCTCGATCCGATTACGATTCCAGGCGGTGTTGCCGTCTTCACCAAAAAAATACTGGCGCAGATTATTATCTATCCCGATTACCCAATCGAATTTGTCAGCCAAAAACGCAACCGACTCGCTGCCAATCAAACCCGCAGACCCTGTAACTAAGGCAATGTTCATTATTTTTTCGTTTTATATAAAAATAACTGCAATGAGAAAAGTAATACTTTAAAACAGAAGAAAGGGTGCAAAGTAAATTAAAATAATTCAATTGTCCCAAAGGCATTACGCCCTATCCGTACTGATTTAGCGAATGGTATTGAACGAGAACCGCAAAGCACAACGGAATAATGAAAAAAGCAGCCCTTCAAATGAAGATGCTGCTTTCTTGTAAATGTATAAATCAAGCTCAGTTGCCTTTACTGGTCGTGCCGTTCCCAAACAGCTTTTCACGGATCGCGCTTACGCGGTTTTCTACTTCGGGCTGCTCTGCGTACTTATTATTAAGCTGGCGGGCGGCCGAATCGGGGCCCATACCATAGACCCACTCGCTTCTGGCGCGCACATCGATCTGCTCAGCGTGATTGTACTTCTGATAATCGCAAGACGATAGCATCGCCACGCCTACCGCGAACGCGGCTATCTTTCTGAATTTCATCGGAATCGTGGTAAATAGTTTCGCCACAAAAGTAAAGGCCATTTACCTAACCACCAAACAGCGGGCCGTCTTTCCCGCAAATTCTACTTGCTTATTTTTTGGGACTGGTGTTGACAGTGTGAACATTGAGCAAATGTTTGCCATCGGCATCAAATAAAAGTATGCTTGCATACCATTATTGAAATTTTTACATTTGTGAAAAGCCATTCCACCGCACTAATCAGCCTAAGTAGTAAAGAATGCGAAAAGAAAAAACTGTTGATTTTCACATAAAATGGGCCTGGCACTCGATTTCGCGGCTGTATAATACCTACGCCGCACAATATGACATGACGATGGCCGTCGGCTATGTACTACTCAATATCGACTATGAAGAAGGTACCCCGGCTACCAAGATTGCCCCGTTGTTGGGGTTGGAGCCGCGTAGTTTGGTAAGGATGCTGAAGAGCCTGGAAGAAAGGGGCCTCATTAGTCGTGAGACGAACGGAAATGATAAACGCTTCGTCCGCATTATGCTCACCGAGACAGGCAAAGCCAAGCGCGAACAAGCCCGCGAAGGCGTCCTGACCTTCAACCAAATCATCCGCGAGAAAATAGCTCCTGAAAAATTAGGCGTCTTTCTTGACGTAATCAAAGAGATCAACCATTTGGTGGAAGACGAGAATCAGCGGTTGAAAGCCTAAACAAATAAATAGTTAAACGAATAAACCCCACCTATGAATCGTACCATCAAGAAAGTAGCCGTATTAGGTTCCGGCATTATGGGTTCGCGGATCGCGTGCCACTTTGCCAACATTGGCGTAGAAGTACTGCTGCTCGATATCATCCCGCGTGAGCTTTTGGCCACCGAACAAGCCAAAGGACTCACGATGGAAAGTCCGCTGGTGCGCAACCGCATCGTGACCGAGTCGTTCACCGCTACGCTCAAGGGCTCGCCCGCGTCGCTGTACAGCCCGGATTTTTCCAACCGGGTGCGGCTGGGCAACTTCGATGATAATCTGGAGGAAATCAAGCATTACGACTGGGTCATCGAAGTAATTGTGGAGCGGCTCGACATCAAGCAGGGACTTTTCGAAAAGGTCGATAAACTGCGCAAGCCGGGTACTCTGGTAAGTTCCAACACTTCTGGTATTCCCATTCACCTCATGGCCGAAGGCCGGAGCGAGGACTTCCAGCGGCATTTCAGCGGTACGCACTTTTTTAACCCGCCGCGCTACCTGCGACTGCTCGAGATTATTCCCGGCCCCAAAACCGACCCGAAAGTCATTGACTTTTTGCTGCACTACGGCGATTTATTCTTGGGCAAAACGACCGTTCTCTGCAAAGACACGCCCGGCTTCATCGCTAACCGCCTGGGCATCTACGCCATGGTTCAGACCATCCGCGTCGCCGAAGAAATGGGATTAAGTGTGGAGCAGGTCGATAAACTTACCGGTCCCGTGGTGGGGCGTCCCAAGTCGGGTACCTTCCGGCTGTCGGATGTCGTGGGGTTGGATACGACCGTTCATGTGGCCAACAACCTGTACGAGTCCGGCGAAAAGACCGACGAATCGCGCGAGGCGTTCGTGGTACCCGGCGTGATGCAGGAGCTTTTTAATAAAAAATGGCTGGGCGACAAATCCGGTCAGGGTTTTTACAAGAAAATAAAAGACGAGCAGGGAAAATCCGTCATTCTGGCCTTGGATTTCAAGACGAAAGATTACCGCCTTTCCGAGAAAGTGAAGTTTCAAACCCTGGATGGTACTAAAGCCATCGACGATCTGTCGAAGCGCTTCGGCGTGTTGCTCGCTGGCAAAGATGAAGCCGGGGAGTTTTACCGCCGCACGTTTGCCGATAGTTTCAGTTACGCCACGAATCGTATTCCCGAAATTTCGGACGAGCTTTACCGCATCGATCAGGCAATCAGCGCGGGTTTCGGCTGGCAAATGGGATTGTTCGAGACCTGGGACGCCGTAGGGGTCAAGAAAATGCTGGGCATGATGGAGGAAATGGACAAGAAGCCCGCCGCTTGGGTGTACGAGATGCTGGAAGCGAGCCACGAGTCTTTTTACAAAGTCCAAAACG
>JBBSSJ010000251.1:0-6889 GCA_038242095.1 Cytophagales bacterium | reverse complement strand
ATCAAGCCCGTGGGCCTCGGCGCGCGCGACACGCTGCGGCTCGAAAAAGGTTACTGTCTCTACGGCAACGACATTGACGACGCTACATCGCCCCTGGAAGCCGGCTTGGGCTGGGTTACCAAATTCAGCAAGCCTTTTGTCAATTCCGAGGCGCTGCAAGCCCAGAAAGCGAACGGCATTACCAAAAAACTAATTGGCTTCGAGCTGCTGGAACGGGGCATTCCGCGCGGCCATTACGAACTTTGTAACGGCAACGGCGAAAAAATCGGCGAGGTCACGTCGGGCACCATTTCGCCCACGCTCCAAAAAGGCATCGGCCTGGGCTACGTCCCCACCGAATTCGCCAAGCCCGGCACCGAACTCTTCGTCAAAGTCCGCGAAAAAATGCTGGCGGCAAGGGTTGTGAAATTGCCCTTCGTTTGAAAATAGGTTTTGGGGGTGAAGGGTCAAACGGTTAAGGGTTTTCGGAATTCCGGCAAGCGCGGTTTTCCCATTAACCTTTTGACCCTTCACCCAAAGTAAAATTACGCTTATTATTAAATATCCTGCTTCCCTTGAAACAACTTGACGTTTGCCTTACGCCGGATTTGTTGCACTTACATTCGCTGGATAATGCGGTGGTCGTCGTGGCGGATATTTTTCGAGCGACTTCCTGCATGGTGACGGGCCTGGCCTACGGGGTCGAGAGCATTACACCCGTTGCCACAATCGAGGAGTGCAAGGCGTTGCAAAATAAGGGTTACCTGGCTGCCGCCGAGCGCGACGCCAAGCGGGTCGAAGGCTTCGAGCTCGACAATTCGCCCTTTAGCTACATGTCGGAGCGGATTATCGGGGCCAGCATCGCCATGACGACGACCAACGGCACGCTTTCGATCACTAAGGCGAAAGCCGCCGCCGTGAAGGTGCTCGTGGGCGCATTCCTGAATTTGGGGGCCTTAGCTAACCAACTCCGGGCCGAACAATACGATGTGCTGGTGCTTTGCGCGGGCTGGAAGGGGCGCCCCAATCTGGAAGACACGCTCTTTGCCGGGGCGTTAGCCGAGGCGTTGAAGGATAGCTTCATGCTCGTGGAAGACGCCGCGCTGATGGCCCAACGGCTTTATAATCAGGGAAAAGGTAACTTGCCGAGTTTCGTAGCCAATTCATCGCACGTGCGGCGGTTGCAGCGGTTGGGTATTCAGAAGGACATCACCTACTCGCTCCAAACCGATTTGTACGATGTCGTGCCGGTTTTGCGTGGGAGCAAGTTGGTGGCTTTGCATTGAGTTTAAAGACTAAAATTTATGAGAAGACAGGTTGACAATTGGGGGCCCGGAGGGGCCGGCCTCTCCGGGGCGCATTTAACAGGATCAATACTGAATATCTATTAACGGTACACCCGGCAGCGGCCGGCCGTCTCTGGGGTTTTGAGCACAATTATTTTTTGCTCTTTTCTAATTTATACCTGGCCAATTAAATTACATCTTTCCCCTAAAAAATCAAAAAAACAGGGCCCTACTCACGGATTATCTTGTTTTTTCGTTTCAAGAATCAAGTCTGCTAATCATACGATGATGTCGAGATTTTTTACTGCTGTACTACTAATTATCTCCTTCGTCTGGTTTGCTCAAACCGCCCGGGCGCAGGTGATTCCCGGTACCCCGCAGCCCGACACTACGCTTACAACGGATCCATCGGGTGGGCGCAATGTGGTGACGCCCATGATCCAGACTAACCTACCCGTCATTGCGCCCGACTCGAGTACCGGACGGTTCGGCTTTCCCGATGTGGATACATCACGGGTGTTGGCGATCAGAACCGGCGATGTGTCGTACTTGATGGTTTGTCCCGGCAGTCGTATCATGGTACCATTTGAGGCACAGGGACCTTTCAACGCCGACAATACGTTTGCGGTCCAACTTGTGGACGCTAACGGCAACTTCGTCGTCATTTCGGAGAACGTTACCAAAGGCCCCGTTCAGGTCACGATTCCGGCCGACAAGCGCGGCGGTCCCCGCTACCATCTGCGGGTGGTGTCGACCAGTCCGGTCATTGTGAGCAACGAGGCACCGATCCGGTTGCTGTCGACGCCAAGTGCGCGGCTCGAAACCGCCGATGGTTCCAATTCCTCGCGCATCATGCCTGGCCAGGAGGCGCAGCTGAGGGTTAGCCTGAGCGGCGCGGGCCCATGGTCGTTTCAACTGTCGGACAGTACGCAAGTGTTGCAGACTTTCTCCAATCCCCACTATTTCTTGATCAAACCCACCAAAATCCAGACTTACACGCTGCTGGGCGTAGCCAACGCCTGCGGCAGCGGACAGGTCGAGGGCAGTATCATCGTCAACGTCGACGCAAATCCCGAGCCGAGGCTAGCGCTCAAAGATCCGCAGAAGGGCTATCGGGTGTGTACCAATACGCCTTTTCAGGTACCCATCAGTGCTACGGGGGCGTTTAAAGCAGGAAACAATTTTCTGGTGCAGGTGACCGACAAAGACGGCGTTTTCCAGACGGTTTCGGCCGCCGATTCGCTCGGGCCTCTGTTGGGCAAGTTGCCGCAGGGTACCCCCACGGGCGAGTATCTGTTGCGCGTGGTGTCGTCGGTGCCGCAGCTCATCAGCGACAGCGCCCGCATCACCATTGCCTCCCCCACGCAGGCCGCACTGTTGAGCGATTCAATAAAGTTAAAAGAGGGCGGCAACGCCGAGTTGAAAGTAAGCTTTCGGGGCGGCGGTCCGTGGTTTGTGCTGCTGTCGGACGGTACTTACGAGAATAATATCCTGACCACTCCTTACAACGTGAAGGTGAGCCCCTACAACACCACCGACTACACCATCACCTCGGCGGGTGGCTTGTGTGGTGTGGGCAGTTTTTCGGGCCGCACCTACGTGGCGGTGGACGTGCCGCCTTCGACCATTGCCATCGGCAAACCCTCGCAGACGACAATCTGCTCGGGTGGCGAGATAGACCTGCCCTTCACGACTACCGGGCGCTTCTACGCGGCCAACAAATTCGTCGTCCAGATCGCCGACAGTTTGGGTCGTTTCGTAGATATGCCCACAACGGGCAAAGAAAGCCCGCTGAAAGTCAAGATTACGCCGCCCTTCCAACGCGACACGATCACGACCCAGCGCATCCGAATCGTGGCTACCGCACCGGGCGTCGCCAGCGCTACACAGGAGCTCAACGTCGTAGCCAAAGACATGGCCGTCGGCGAAGTGTCGGGCCAAAGTATCATCCCCGGCGGCGGCTCGACGCGCATCCGGCTCAAATTCAAGAACGGCCTGCCGCCCTGGTCGTTTGTCCTTTCGGACGGGAGTGCCATCAGCGGCACATTCCTTAATCCTTACCTTATTACGGTGTCACCGACCGCCACGACAGAGTTTACAATTAGTTCCCTAAAAAATGCCTGCGGGACCGGAACCAGCCGGGGCTTCGCGGTCGTTACGGTGGACAGCAAACCCTAATCCAACGAAAAGGGCTGTCGCCGACATACCACCACGTCATGACTATTCTGAAAAATTTCCTGGACCGTTACGTATCGCTCACGGAGGCCCAGTTTGCCACCCTGGAAACAACCCTGCGTGAAACTACACTCGGTGCCAACGATTACCTCTTGCGGGAAGGCAACGTTTGCCGTACCATTGGGTTTGTGCTGGAAGGGACGCTGCGGGTGCTGCACTTCGACCAGGACGACGAAGTGACGCGCTATTTCGTGCCGCAGGGCAATATTGCGGTACTGCCCGACAGCTTTCGCTACCAAGCGCCGGCCAACGAAAATATCCAAGCCGTGACGGACTGCCGTTTGCTGGTTTTGCGCTACGAAGACCTTATTAAATTATACGACCATATTCCGGCCTGGACGCGCCTAGTCCAGAAGCTACACGAAGACGTGGTGCAGCAACGCACGCTGGGCCGATCCATTGCGGGACAAGACGTCAGGACACGTTTGCGGCTTTTCAACGAAGAATACCCAGGCCTGGCCGACATTATACCGCCCAAAACACTGGCGTCTTTCCTGCGCATCAGTCCGTTCGAACTTAGTCGAATTCAGAGCGAAATGGCCTGATAAATTTACGTTACCCATGCAACTCATTCAGCGCGAATTCCGGCTTCCCGCCCTTCCCAGGGGTTTTCATCTGATCACCGACCGCGTCGAACGCGAACTGCCCGGCTTGGGCACGATCGAAACCGGACTTTTGCACGTCTTTATCAAGCACACCTCTGCCAGCCTGACCATCAACGAGGACGCCGACCCCACGGTGCGTCAGGATTTCGAGAGCCACTTCAACCGCATGGTTCCCGAAAACGCGCCCTACTATGTCCACAATTACGAAGGCAGCGACGATATGCCCGCGCACCTCAAAGCCGCTATTTTGGGTAGTTCGGTTACGATTCCCATCACGGGTGGCCGCCTGAATCTGGGCACCTGGCAGGGAATTTACCTTTGCGAGCACCGCGACCGGGCCACGGGGCGCAGCCTGGTACTTACCGCGTACGGCGCATGAAAAATCTACCGCCCTTCCTGCTGTTATTGGTTTTATTTCAAATAAAAGCCCTGGCGCAGGAAGTACCGCTCGGCGGCTGGCAGACGCATTTCAGCTACCAGTCGGCCCGACAGGTGGTGCAGGTGCAGGATCGCTTTTACTGCGCCACCCGCAACGGATTTTTCAGCTATCGTCCTTCTGCCGACAGTACCATCATTTACTCCAAAATAAACGGCCTGCACGATACAGGCGTCAGCAGCATGGCCTACGAATCCGCCAGCCGGTTGCTGATACTCAGCTACCGCAACGGAAATATCGACCTGCTACAACTCGCCGAAGACGGTGCTCCCCAACAAATCGACGAATGGCCCTTACTCCGCGATGCGCCTAACTTACCCCTGGACCGCCGCAGTTATCAACTTGTTTTTCACGGCGGCCTGGCGTATCTGAGTACCTCCTTCGGAGTGGTAGTGCTTGACCCCGTGCGGCGGGAAGTGCGCGAAACTTATCGCAATATCGGCCCCAATGGTACCGAGGTGGTGGTGTACGGATTGGCATTTTCGGCGGACAGCCTCTATGCCGCTACCTCGATGGGCATTTTGCGCAGCGCAGCGGGTGAGCATATTAACCGTCAGTTTTACGGTAATTGGCGAGCCGTGGCCACGCCTTCCGAGACTAACGCGATCGCCCTTTTTGCCGGTAAGCTTTACGCAGGTTTTGCCGGGAAAGGAATATTCCGGTGTACCAATGGTGCGTGGCAAGTCGTGTATCCTTCGGGCAGTAAGTATTTTCGGTTTGAGGTTATAAATAACAGATTAACTGCCGCACTCGACGGGCGCGTCGTAACGCTCAGCGAGCAGGATCAGGCCACGGTTTTCCGAGATCCGCTACTGGCTGCGCCACAGGACGCTATTCTCGATGCCACTAATAATCTCTGGGTAGCCGACGGCCACAATGGGCTGGTAAGCAATTATCAGGGCGCATACCAATCGTTCAGCCCCACTACCGGCGACACGACGATCACCAACCGCACCGACTCCATCGTCGTGGACCGCAACGGCCTGCAATGGATTCGGTTGCCGGGTAGTTTGGGGGGCGGGGTTTTGGTGAAAGATCCCGGCTCCCAGCAGCAGCGGTACCTGTCGTCTTCACCCAACAATGGTGGTCTGCCCACTTCGCGTGTCAACAGCCTCTCGCTCGACCGCGACGGACGTATTTGGTTTGCGGCCGAGGGGGGCGTGGGCTATTTCTCGCCGGAAGGAGTACTATCGGGCGGCGCGATCAACGCGGTTTTTCCGCTAATTGGACAAAGGCGGTTGTTGCGCGACGCCTTCAACACCGCCATTCTGACCGAGCCGGGCAACCGCAAGTGGGTCGGTACGCGCAACGGGCTGTATCTGTTCAGCGCCGACGGTACCCAGCTAATCCGGCAATTCGATGCTAAAAACAGTCCGCTTCCTTCGGACCATATTCTGGCCCTGAAATTCGACGCCGAAGTCGGGCAGCTGTACATCGTCACGCCCAACGGCATGGTGTCGTACCGCAGCGACGCCACAGCCTCAGCCCCTACGTTACAGAATATTACAATTTTCCCCAACCCCATCCGGCCCGATTACGCCGGGGTAGTTGGCATCCAGGGCTTAACGGAACAAACGGTAGTAAAAATCACCGATCTGGCCGGAAGGCTGGTCTACGAAAGCCGCTCCGAAGGCGGCTCCGCTACCTGGAATCTGCTGGACTATACGGGTCGTCGCGCGCAGGGGGGAATTTATTTAGTAATTTTGATCTCCCCCGACGGCTCCGAAAGCCTGGCGGGAAAATTGGCTGTAATCAACTAAAATGAAACCACCTTTTATCGTCGGCATCACGGGCGGCAGCGCCTCGGGCAAAACGTTTTTCATGAAAGAACTGCTGGCCCGCTTCGGTGCGGACGAGATTTGCCGCATCTCGCAGGACAATTATTACCGCCCGATTCACGAAATACCCAAGGACCGAAATGGGGTGGAAAACTTCGATTTGCCCGAGACGATCGATCATACGCTCTTTGCCCGGCACATCGCCGAACTACGGGCAGGCCACGTGGTAGAGCAGCCGGAATATACTTTCAACAAGTCGTTGATTCAACCCAAAATGCTCACCTTCACGCCCCAACCGATCATCGTTGTGGAGGGCATATTTGTTTTCTATTTTCCCGAAGTAGCCGACCTTATCGACCTGAAAATTTTCGTCGACGCCAAGGAGCACGTCAAGATCAAACGGCGCATCGTCCGCGACAACGATGAGCGCGGCTACGATTTGGAAGATGTGCTCTACCGTTGGGAACACCACGTAGCGCCCACCTACGACAAGTACATCAAGCCCCTCCGCTCCGAAGCCGACGTCATCATCAACAACCACGAGCATTTTGATCGCGGGCTGGATGTTGT